>JBKKAY010000119.1:0-22058 GCA_046714195.1 Gemmatimonadaceae bacterium | reverse complement strand
AGTCTAAACCGCTGGGCAGCGGAAACCTTGGCTAAGGCGGCGGCCGGTTAGCAAGCAGCCGGCCCACGACCGCGTTGATCTCGTCGAGCTAATAGCCACGCCGGGCGAGGAACGCGAACAGTCGGCGACGAACCACCATGGGGTCGAGACCGCCCAACTGAGCCAGCTTCTTTTCCGCGACGCGCTCGATGACTGCGGCGGTGTCGATCTCGTCCTGCTCGCCTACGTTGTCGATCGCGTCCGTGGCGACGTCGCCCTTGATTCCCTTCCGATACAGATACTGCTGGAGGCGGCGCTTGGACGCGCCGGTGGTCACCATCTTCGAGCGCGCGTACTGCTCGGCATATTTCGCGTCGTCGAGGATGCCGTTAGCGACGAGGCGGCGGATCGCGTCATCCGCGTCCGCCGCCGAGTACTGCTTTTGGAGAAGCTTTTTGTGTAGCGAGCGCGAGGAGTACGGTCGCGCGGCCAACAGGTTCAAGGCGTAGTTGTACGCCGTCGGTGGAAGCCGAGTCAATCCGCCAGCTCTACCTCGACGTCACTGACGGGAGGCTTGATGCCGAGCACGGTCTTCACCTTCTCCTCGACTTCGGCGAGGAGGGCCGGGTTGTCCTTGAGGTACATCTTCGCGTTCTCGCGACCCTGACCGATCCGCTGCGCACCGTAGCTGTACCAGGCGCCGGACTTGTCGATGATGCCCGACTCGGACGCGATGTCCAGTACGAGCGACGCGTGACTGATTCCTTCCGAGTACATGATGTCGAACTCGGCCTGCTTGAACGGGGGCGCGACCTTGTTCTTCACCACTTTCACCCGGACGTGCGAGCCGATGACCTCTTCCTTGTCCTTCACGGGGGCAATACGGCGGATGTCGAGGCGCACCGACGCGTAGAACTTGAGCGCCTTTCCTCCAGTTGTCGTCTCGGGATTGCCGAACATCACGCCGATCTTCTCGCGCAGCTGATTGATGAAGATGACGGAGGTCCTCGATCTGGCGATCGCTCCGGTGAGCTTCCGGAGCGCCTGGCTCATGAGGCGCGCCTGGAGTCCCATGTGGGACTCACCCATGTCGCCCTCGATTTCCGCCTTGGGAACGAGTGCCGCGACCGAGTCGATCACCACGACGTCGACAGCGCCGGAGCGGACGAGGATCTCGCAGATCTCCATCGCCTGCTCACCGGTGTCGGGCTGGGAGACGAGGAGACTCTCGACGTCGACACCGAGCTTGACCGCGTAATCGGTGTCGAGCGCGTGCTCGGCATCGATGTACGCCGCGGTTCCGCCCGCTTTCTGGGCGTTGGCGACGACGTGGAGACAGAGGGTGGTCTTACCGCTCGACTCGGGACCGTAGATCTCGGTGACGCGGCCGCGCGGGATTCCGCCGACACCGATCGCGGCGTCGAGGTTGATCGCCCCGGTAGAGATCGCGTCGACACGAACGCGCGAATCAGTCGATCCCATCTTCATGATGGCGCCCTTGCCGTGATTCTTTTCGATCTGGGCGATCGCCAGGTTCAACGCCTTCTTTTTGTCTTCCTGAGCCGTCTGAAGAGACATCTGAGTCACCTTGGTTGAGCGTTTAAGCCTGGCAAAATGGGGATTCTATCGGTTTTCGCCCGACCCGAACAAAATACGAAGTAACCGGCGGGAGGGCAAGGTTTTTCATTATCCAGTAACTATTCACAGCCCGGAGTCTATTACGCACCGTTTTGCCGCTGGCGCAAGCACTTATGCGAGGCGGCGGGCCTCGAGGACCGCGGTTATCGCGTAGCCGTCCCACCTGAAGATGAGCTGCTTCACCGGGCGGCACGGGCCAACGCATCGCGGCCGAAAAACGGCGACGCATTCCCCTCCCTCGCGGCGGACCGAATCATAGGCGATCCCGTCGGCGTCGCGGCCACGCAGCGCGACGCCAAGCTTCTGCGAGGCCGAATAGTCATTCGGAGAATACACCTTGGCGTAGTCACGCTGCCTGCCGCGTAGGTCGAAGAAATGCGCGCCTTTTACCGGCGCCTTTAGAACCTCGAAGTCGAGATCCTGGGCGGGCGCGCGCGTCGCCGCCAGAAAGGCGGTGCGGTGGTGCTTCACCTCGGCGATCGCGGTCGCCTCGTCACGGGCGGCGTAGTAGACGCCGAAGGAATCGCCCTTGAGCGCCGCGGGGCCGAAGCGGGTTCCGTCGGGGGATGGATAAGCGAACGGCGCCATGACATAACCCGCGCCGGGGCCGTACACCCTGTCCTTCGGTGGAATGGCGAGCGCGAGGGCGATCCGCTCATTGAGCAGAGGATTGGTGCGGGCGCGGAGGGCAATGAGCGCATCCAGATCTTTCGCGTCGGCGACGTCCTCGAAGACATCGACCGGAGGGAAGATCGTCGCCACGAGCTTGACTGATTGCTTCCACGCGAGGCGTTTCGGCTCAAGGCGACCGGAGGGCCGAGGTGGGGTCATAGGCAAAAAAGCCGAGGTGGGGTCATAGGCAAAAAAAAGGAACGGGTGAGAGGCGTTAGTAGTGCAGTTGGTAGCGCATTAGTTCACGACATCGGGACTCTCCATCGTGGCGGGCCGGGCGAGAATGCAGCATCGACAAGTCGTGGCGTAGTGAACTAGAGGCCTATGAGCTGTGCTACTAACGCCTCTCACCCGTTCTTTTGCCCTTCAGGCCCTTGCCGCGCTAAGATGGGCAAATGTCTGGTACAACCCGATCATGCCTGCCCTCATGACCTCGATCGGGGATTTGCCGCCGAACAGGCTCGCGGTGTTGGCGCGAGAGACCCATTCGTTCCTCGTCTTCTCGCTGTGCGGAAAGAGGGTGCGGATCGATTCGTAGATGCCTAGCAGGTAGGAGAGGCGGTCGAGCTGGTCGCGGCTGAGACCGTTCACTTCCCTGGCCTCGCGGGCTCGCTTGAGGAGGTCGTAGTAGGTCGAGCGCGAGTCGACGCCCAGGAGCGCCATCGCATCGGACGCGGGGAGGCGCCAGAGGCCGACGATCCGGGCGAAGGTGCGGAGACCGGAGCCGGCCTGGGCGGATTCTGAGATTGGGGACTGGCGGCGGGGCTTTAACTGGGTGGCGGGCATTGGAGTCCCTGTTTGGACGATATGGAAATATATGTCCATACTTGGACTATGGCAACTGCTAACTGCAACCCAGAAAGACGCAGATGCGAGACGGCAGAAGCACAGTTTCTGGTTGCGAGAAGAAACATTGATAGCACAACTGGCACCTACGGTGAGGCGCGAGAGGTCGTTCCTCTCGCAACCAAGTACTACGCTTCTGGCCCCCCGCATCTGTGTCTTTCTGGGTTGCAGTTAAGCCCTTGCAGTTAGCTCCGCCCCAGGAGAAACGCATTCTCGATGTGCGCGACCCTGATTTTTCCCCGCTCGATGATCACGCCGATTACGTCGAAGCGGAAGACGTCGCCGGGTTTCTGGAAGCGGGAGACCCAGACTTTGGCGGAGCGCGCGAGCTCGCGCTGTTTGCGCCAGTTGACGGCGCCGAGCGGGCCACCGAAGGTATCGGCTTTGCGCGTCTTGACCTCGACGAAGGCGACGGTTCTTCCGGGGCCGTGCGCTTCCCTGCGCGTGGCGATCAGGTCGATGTCGCGGTGACCGCTCCGGAACCGGCGCTCGGCGATCTCCCAGCCGTGGACGTGGAGCCAGCGCTCGGCCACCTGCTCGCCCCGGATTCCCATCGCCTGCCTCGCGGCGGTCATGCGCCGATGATACGCCCGAGTTCTCCCAGCGAGTCATCTATCGAGCGCCGAGATCGGCCAATGCTTGCCTCCCCCGTGCGTTGCCGCAATGAAGCAAAACGGGTCGTTCGTACTGAGCGACCCGTCTGCATTTGATCGGTTGTTTCGGTACTACGCAGCTCGAAGAGTCGTGCCGCGGTTGATCTCACTTGCTGTCGCTCTGTTCCGCCGAGCGAGAATGCCGTCGATCGAGAACTCACCCGCGCCCGCGAGGACGAGAGCTATGGTCGAGCCGAGGAGCGTGAAAGCGAATTCGTAACCCGCCGGCATGAAGAAGCCCGCGCTGAAGTGCACGAGGAAGATCGCGCCGAGCATGGTGAAGCCAAGCCCGAGCGAAACGAGACGCGTCAGCAATCCAGCGATGAGTGCGATTCCGCCGAAGAGCTCGAGCAGCCCGATGAACGGGCCGACGACGCCCGGGAAGGGGACGCCCATCTGAGCAAAGCCGTTTGTGACGCCGGCAAAGCCGTAGACGAAGAGCTTCTGCGCGCCGTGGGCGATGAAGACCGTCCCGACGGTGACGCGGAGCGCCGCGAGGGCGAGGCCCAGCTGGCCAATGGAAGGAGCGTTAAAGAGAAACATGGTGGGTCCTGGTGAAATGGTTGTTGTGATACTGAGTGTGATAACACCTACTGCGGCAAAAAAAGAGTTAGAGCTTCTGGCGCACGTCTGTCAGCATGTCGATCAGATCGCGCAGCCGGTCCTTGCCGAGGTGCCCGAAGCGCCGCTGGTGCTCCTGGGTGACGACATCATCGAGCTTGTCCACGAGGCGCCTGCCCTTGGCGGTGATCTTCGTACTGACCTTCCGGCGGTCGTCCCCCTCCCGCGCCCGCGCGACGAGTCCGGCTGCCTCCATACGGTCGAGCAGCCGGGTGACGTCCGGCATGCGGGTGAGGAGCCGGCACCGTAGCTCGTTCCTGCAGAGGCCGTCGGCCTCGGCTCCACGGAGGATCCTGAGGACGTTGAACTGAGCGGCGGTGATGCCATACGGCTTGAGCAGCCGCTCGAATGCGTCGGTGAGCAGAGATGCGGTCCTGATGACGCTCAGCTGGGCCTCCTGCTGGACGCTCCGAAACGGCTTCTCCTGGCTTAGCTCGTGACGCAAATCGGGTGTCATAACACGTAATATAGATGTCATGACACTTAGTGTCAAGGCCGGGTAATCGGGGCTGGAAGGCCTCGCGTTCGCTTTGGCGGCCGGAGGCCGTATGTTCTCCCCAGCTAGAACCGGACAATTCAACCAAGCGAGGCTCCAATGCTGCCCGCCGTCAACTATCTGGCCGTACTCGTTACGGGTGTCCTGATTTTCGTGCTGGGCGGTCTCTGGTATTCCCCGGTGATGTTCACCAAGAGATGGATCGCACTGCAGGGAAAGACGATGGACCAGATGAAGATGGAGGCTTCGACCGCGAACATGCCGCTGATGTACCTGAGCGCGTTCATCGCTGCTCTCGTCATCGCGTATGTGATGGCGGGAATCATTTCCCGTTTGGCGCCGGGCAATCTGCCCGCGGGACTTCACCTGGCGTTTTTCTGCTGGCTCGGCTTCGCGGGCGCGACGAGTTACACCACGTATCTCTTTTCTGGACGGTCGAAGCAGCTGTGGCTGATCGACTCCGGTTACAACCTCGTTTCGTTCCTGATCGCCGGAGCGCTGCTGGCGGTGTGGCGATAGTCTGATTTCACTGCGTCTGTACGGGAGGCGGAGGGTGTCCTCGTAGGCCGCCTCCGCAGCCAGCGCCGGATGTTCGGCAGCGGTGCCGCGCAGCGGCAGGCGAGGACCAGCGGCCGAAGAGGATACCCTCGCCGACCCCATACAGAGATGCTTATTGAAAGCAAGCGTATGCGCATTCCAACCTTGCGGCGTCGATCGGCGTCATATTGCGCCTGAGATGACGAGACCAGTGTTGGTATCTGACATAGCTGACGTGCCGGCTTCGAGAGACGAACAGACGGGGCTCGAGTTCGTCAGACGCGCTCAGGCAGGCGACGTTGATGCGTTCGAGTTGCTGTATCGCGAGCATTCCGGACGCACGTACGCGCTGTGCCTGCGACTCGTCGGCGGCGATGCCAACGATGCGACGGAGCTGCTGCAGGACGTGTTCGTCCGGGCGTGGAGGAAGCTCGACACGTTTCGGGGCGAGTGCGCCTTTTCGTCCTGGCTCCACCGCCTCGCCGTGAACACGATGCTCGAGACCGCACGGTCGGAGCGGAGACGGACCGCGCGCGTGCTTTCGATGGACGATACCAGCCGGCTGGCCGGAGCGGCGCGGTCGAGCGGGATCGAGCTCCGGCTGGACATGGAGAAAGCGATTGCCTCGCTGCCAAAGGGCGCTCGCCTCGCCTTCGTGCTTCACGATGTGGAAGGGTATCAGCACCAGGAGATCGCGGCACAGTTGAGCGTGTCGGTCGGAACTGTGAAAGCGCAGCTGCACCGGGCACGCAGGCTATTGCGGGAGAGATTGGAAAAATGACACACGACGTCATCAGGCATCTGCTGGACGACTACGTGACGGGCGACCTCACCGAGGACGCGCGCGCGCCGGTCGGGGAGCACATCGCGGGCTGCGCGATCTGTCAGGCCGAGGTCGAGAGCCTGAAGCAGATCATCGGCCGCGCAGCGGAGCTCCCGAAATCCATTGAGCCACCCATCGATGCGTGGGCCGGCATCAGGCAGTCGATCGACCGCGATGCGCGCGCCCTCGAGCAGCCCACAGGCTCGACGCCCAAGTTCCGGTGGAACAAGGCCTGGGCATTGGCGGCGGCCGCTCTGATGGTGGCCGCGCTGTCGTCCACCGGAACGTTTCTGTATGTGAACCGCGACGGACGAAACGCCGCCGCCTCGGCTTCACGGGCGGCGGGGGCAGCAACGCCCGCCAATTTCGCGGCATTCACTCTCGAGGAGAACAATTTTCTGCGCACCGCCAGCATCCTCGAGGACCTGCTTGACAGCCAGCAGGCCGCGCTCGCACCGGAGACGGTAAAGCAGCTGAAGGCGAGCCTGCGCACGATCGATGAAGCGATTCTCGAGGCCCGGAACGCGCTGGCGCGCGATCCGGCGAACGGGATGCTCATCGAAATGCTGTCGGCGAGCTACCGGCAGAAGGTGGACCTGTTGCGCCGCACCACCGAGATGACGAGGGGCACCTAGTGAAGCTCCGCGTCCTTGTCCTGCTGCTGGCGATGATTGCGATCTCTGCGCCCCTTCCGCTCTCCGCGCAGCAGAAGGTCGAGCGGAAGCTCGCGCTCCGCATGGACGGGTCGTTTCGCATCCACAGCATGGTGGGAAGCGTGGTGGTCCACGGCTGGAGCAAGGACACGGTGATGGTGCGTGCGACGCTCCCCGCCGGAGACCAGCTCCACATGGGCGGGGGATACACCGGCGCGAAGATGTTCGTGGAGTCCGAGAACGAGAGGAATCCGAAACCAACCAGGCTCGAGGTTTGGGTTCCCAATCGCGCCAGGGTCTGGGTGAAGACGGCTACGGCGAGCATCGACGTCCGCGGCGTCTCCGGCGGCCTCGATCTCTACGTCGTCAGCGGGACGATCGACGTGACCGGCAACCCGCGCGAGCTGAATGCGGAAGCAATCGACGGCGATATCCACATCACCGGCTCTCCGCCGTGGCTCCGCGCCAAGAGCGCAACGGGGGCAATCACCTTTCGCGGGGCGAGCAGCGATGTCGCGCTTTCGACCGTCAGCGGAGCCATCAAGGTGGAAGGTGGCCTGTTCGAGCGAGTCAAAGTGGAGACGGTGACCGGAAACATCAGCTTCGCGGGACAGCTCGATCGCGGAACCTTTGACTTCGACAGTCACGGCGGGACCGTCGACATAGCGATCCCGGAAAATGCCAACGCAACCTTCGGCGTGGTCACCATCGCCGGCACGATCGACAACCGATTGTCGAGAGCCCGGCCTTTCCCGGGGAGATTCGGACGCGGACAGGAGCTGACCTTCGAGGCGGGAGCGGGCAGCGGCAAGGTTTCGGTGCGGACCTTCAAGGGTCCGGTGACGCTCAGACGCGCGCCGTAAATATTCGAGATCGCGTTTCAACTCCGGGGCTGCGGCAGGCATCGTAAGGGAGCAGGAAAATCCCTTCAGGAGAAAGTCATGAAACGCACACTGCTCCGCTCCGCTACGCTCGTATCAGCCCTCACACTCATCGCATTCAGCACGGCGCTCGCAGGACCGCCCTGGATAGCGATCGAGTATCCCGCCAACCCGTTCGACCGCGCGTCACGTGATGCGTTTCTCACGGTCCGCACCTACCACCACGGGAATCTCATGGAGAGAACCGTGACGGGCACCGCGGAAGGGATCGTGAACGGGGAAAGACAGACCATGCGCCTCGATATCCGCCCTGGCTCACAGGCCGGGATGTATGTGGTGAGGTGGCAGCGGCCGGCCGCCGGCAAATGGGTGCTGGTGATCAATGCCGGGCAGCAAGGCGTGGTCGATGCCAGCGCGGTGGTCGAGGTCAGCCCCACGGGTGGAATCGCCGGCGTCACTGTTCCGACGCGCCACGTCGGTGATGGATGGATCGGTCCAAGAGCAGTCGCGGCGGCTGAAGTCGAAGGCCTGCTTCAGGGCCGCGCGATCGTGAGCGCTTCCGGTCCGGCGCGAGCGGCCGCGCGCTGAGGTCTACAGTCCGCGGAGTCTGTTCAGGCTCGCCTGTAGATCGCTGGTCCGCTTCGCGGAATAATCAGCCAGGCATTGTCCGCGCACTCTCGCCCAGAGAGTGCCCTCCTGGCTGCGCGTCTGATTGCGACACTCCTCGTCGCGCGTGATGATCCAGGTCCGCTGTTGTTGTCTGAACCGTTCTTCCAGCTCCTCGCCACCTGAAGTGCGCGCCTGTGTAATCAGGTCCTGGTAGGTCCGGTTCAGGTTGACGTCCGAGCGGGCGATGGACCGGTTGAGGCAGGTGCGCTGATCTTCGGCAGCGGGTGAATCGCATGGATCGCCCAACGAAGCAGGCGGAGTCGTGGCAACTGGCGGCCTCCGCGGAGGCCGCGGTGTGCCCGCCGACGGCGTCAGAATCTGGCGGGCGTTTTCCGGGTTACCGCCTACGCCGGCAACCTCCTGCACTTCTCCATCAGTCGGACGCGACCTCACGATCACCGGAATGGTGGTGTCCATGTCGGCAACCGCGGTATTCCTGTTCGCCAGCGCCAGATCGTGGAGCAGCATCGTATCCTGCACCGCGACCGGTGTAACGGTTTTTTCTTCCGACCCCCCACAGGATGCGAGGAGCACCGGCAACAACAGTGCGGAAGAAAGGAGATGAAGCGGTAGGCGCTGTCTGAGAGGGGTAATCATATTCGATAGTTGGTACTTTGAATCTAAAATCGGACGGACGCCATGTCAGGTCTCTGGCTCCCTCAATATGCGCCGAACGGATCAAGCCCGTAGCGGGTACAATCCAGTCTCCACCAATCACGGAACGAATGGCCGACAATACGAAGGTGATCCGGACGTTTCCCAACGAGGTCGAAGCCTATATCGCGCAAGCGGTTCTGGACGCCAATGGCATCGATTCCGAGCTGGTCCGCGATGACGCCGGCGGCATGATGCCCTGGCTCCAGTGGCTGCACCCGATACGCCTGATCGTGCTGGAATCGGAGAGCGCCGCCGCGACCGAGATTCTGAATAATCCTCCCGACCCGGCCTGAGCCCTGCCTGCGGCCGCTGGCGGTCGAGCGAAGCTCTAACTTATCCCGATGAAAAATTCGATCTCGCGCGCGCTGCGCGCGGCTGCCCACATCGTCCCCGCTATCGCTCTCCTGTCGATCTCCGGGGCTGTCACTTCGGCTACGGCCCAGACCAGCGAGCGGGATCTGGCCCGCGCCAGGCGAATCCTGCGCGAGTCTCCTCTTATTGATGGGCACAACGATCTGCCGTGGCGGATACGGGAGGATTCCATCGCCCGGGGTAACGTCGCCGCCTACGATCTCAGACAGCGCACACCCGGACACACCGATCTGGAGAGATTGCGGGCGGGACTCATTGGCGCGCAGTTCTGGTCCGTCTACATCCCGGGTGAATACCGTGATTCCGGATATGCCCGCGTCCAGCTGGAGCAGATCGACATCGCACGGAGAGTGATCGAGCGCTATCCCGACCGGCTTGCGCTGGCGCTTACCGCTGACGACATCCGGCGCAGCTTCAAGCGGGGAAAGATCGGATCCCTCATTGGAATGGAGGGCGGCCACGCGATCGAGAACTCGCTTGGCGCTCTGCGCGCTTTCTATGACTTGGGCGCGCGATACATGACCCTTACCCACAACGTCACGCTCGATTGGGCGGACGCCGCGCTCGATTCCGCGAAGCACGACGGTCTGACCCCCTTTGGCGAAAGCGTCGTACGCGAGATGAACAGACTCGGAATGCTTGTCGATCTCTCGCACGTCTCGCCGGCGACGATGAGTGACGCGCTCAACGTCACCCAGGCACCGGTGATATTCTCGCATTCCAACGCGAGGGCGCTGGTGGACGTCCCGCGCAACGTCCCTGATTCCATTCTCAGCCGGCTGCCGGCAAACGGCGGCGTCGTGATGGTCACCTTCGTGCCGCCGTTCGCCTCGTCGAATGTGCTCAAGTACGAGGTCTCGACTCAGCCGACGATCGCGCAGCTCCGTCAACAATACGGCAACGACTCGGCAGCGATCAGACGCGCGTATCTGGCGTGGAGGGCAGCCAACCCGCCGCCGCGCGCAACGCTGTCGGAAGTGGCCGACCACATCGACCACATCCGGCGCGTGGCTGGAGCGGATCATGTGGGGATCGGCGGTGATTTCGATGGGATCTCGGAGACAGTGCAGGGCCTCGAGGATGTGTCGACGTACCCGGCGCTGTTCGCCGAGCTCATTCGCCGCGGCTGGCCGGACAAGGATCTGAAAAAGCTGGCGGGAGAGAACGTGCTCCGTGCTCTGGAGCGAACGGAGGCGGTTGCGGCGCGGCTCAGGCAGTAGAGCGCGCCGAAGTAACGGTATTCCGCCGCCGCTATCCTGAAGACCCGCTCTGTAACTGGTCCGCGAACTCTTCGGGGATGCCCGCCGCGTTTGACGCGGCGACGGCTTCCTTGACCTCGTATTCGACGCGCCTGAACTCGACGCCCATCTGCGCTTCACCCGCTGACAGGATGACGTAACACGCGCGCCAGTTTCCATCATTGGGACGTCCCACGCTTCCGGTGTTGATGAAATTGATTTCCCCGACGACTCGATGCCATGGCTTGTGGGTATGGCCGAAACAGACCGCGTCGCTGGGGCGTAAGCCGAGATCGCTCGCCATCTTCGAGAGGAAATCGTCGGGGCGATCTTCCGTTACGTAGACGGTGTTGAGCGTCTGGTTCCCGTGAATGAGCGTGATGGTGGGACCGGATACATGACCGCCGAGCGGGCGGACATCCATTCGGAACGGGAGGCTGGCCAGGTACTCCTTGGTCTCCGCCGACACGTGCGCGCGCGTCCACTCATAGGAGATGTGCGCGCGAGCTTCCTGTTCCGGATTCTCCGCGCGGCAGCCGCAATGCGCGTAGCCGGTGGCGACTGTGGAATCGTAGTTGCCAGAAATGCCTGGAATGCCGCGCTCCTGAAGCAGCTCCACAGTCTCGTTCGGCCACGGAGCGTAGCCGGTCAGATCGCCCAAGTGATAGATCGCGTCGATCTTGCGCTTGGCGATGTCATTCAGCACCGCGCGGAGCGCGGGCAGATTGGCGTGGATGTCCGAGATGAGGGCGTAGCGCATCAGCTACTTCCCGCAACAGCTCGGTCCGCAGCAGCTGGCCGCCGGCTTCGTCGCTCGCACGAAGGCTCCCATGAATTTGCCGTCGATCTGTGATGCAAGCTCCGCGGCGTCCAGCCCGGCGCCGGCCAGAAACGTCGCGGCATCGGCGGTCTTGTAGATCCGGGTGGGCTCGATCGACGGGTTCTCGAACCCGGCGCTACGCAGCAGGCCAAGAAATTCCTGCTCCTCGAGCGCTCCCGCCACGCAGCCGATCCACAGCTCCATGTTGGTTCTCGCTGCATCAGGCACCTCGCCACGGACGACGACGTCGGACACAGCGAATCTCCCACCGGGCTTGAGGACGCGGAAGGCTTCCGCCAGAACTTTCTTCTTGTCGCCCGACAGATTGATGACGCAGTTGGAGATGATGACGTCGACCGATTCGTCCGGAAGCGGGATCCGCTCGATCTCCCCGCGGAGGAACTCCACGTTCTCGGCTCCGGCACGCCGCTTGTTCTCGTTGGCGAGGGCGAGCATCTCGTCGGTCATGTCGAGCCCGTAGGCCTTGCCCGTAGGGCCGACGCGCTTCGCCGACAGGAGGACATCGATTCCACCGCCTGAGCCCAGGTCGAGCACGGTCTCTCCTTCCTTCAGCTCCGCCAGCGCGGTCGGGTTGCCGCAGCCGAGCGATGCGAGCAGGGCCTCGGCGGGGACGCCGGCCTTCTGTTTCTCGTCGTAGAGATTCGCCGTGATCGGATCCCACGCCTCGGTGGTAGATCCACAGCAGGCGCTGGTGCCGCAGCAACTGCCGGTGGTTTCGCCCTGACTAACGCGCAGAGCGGCCTCGCCGTACTTCTCTTTCACCAGTTCCCTGAGTGCGGTGTCACCGAGTCCTGAATCAATGCCTGTCATTTCGCCTCCTAACAAAGTTTATTGATATGTCAGTCAAAAAAAATCAATCGCAGCACACTTCGCGCTTTCTCTTTGCGCTCGGCTTCATCGCTCCGACCAGCTGTTCGATCTCGACGAAGGCTCCGCGGTCGAGCTCGTAATGCACCCAGCGCCCGTCCTTTCTGTCGCGGACGATTCCGGCGTCCTTGAGCACCTTCAAGTGGAAGGAAAGTCGGGACTGCGCGGCATCGAGCGCGTCGGTGAGATCGCAAACGCACCGCTCGCCGTTCCCGAGCATTTCCACGATCTCCAGACGGGTCTCGTCGGAGAGGGCATGGAACAACTCGGCCGAGCGTTCAGTCCTGTTGATCGCGGCAGTCACCATGGTGCGAACATATCAATAAATTTTTATATGTCAACAGCCACCTGAGAGGGGCTAATCGAGAATCGCGGCGGAAGTGGGAGGAGGGGGCAGGGGGACATTGGCGAGGAATCCGCTGATCACGATGATGGCGAACATCACCACCAGCTCCTGCGTCACGGACCGGGAGAGCTTTCGGCCCTTCCTCGAATCATCGAGGTTGGGGACCAGAACGAACCTGTTGTACGCGCCGAGAAGAATGAGGATCAACAGTCCGGTGATCTTGGCCATGACGAGCTTCCCGTAGGTCGAACCGAGGAGGTCCCAAGGCCAATCGATGAAGAGCAGCGCTTGCGCGATTCCGGATCCGCCGACAGCGAAAAGCGCGATCAGCGCGGCGAACGAAACGCGGCGGGCCTCGATACGGAATGCGGTTATGTCGCGGCGGAAAGTCCAGCCGAGCCAGAGCAGTCCGCCGATCCAGATCGCCGCGCCGACGAGGTGGACGATCTTGGCTGGAATCGCCAACATCGGATTGACGGCGGCCGAGTGGCCTACGGCTCCGCTCACAGCCAGGCAGGCGAGTCCCAGAAAGAGAGCGAGACCTGGTTTGCCTTTCGCGATTGCCCAGAACGCCAGGAGAGCCAACAAGACGCGCGCGGATTCAACCATTCCCAGGGTCGACGTGAGCGTCGACAATCCGAAGGCGCCGCTCAGGCCCGTGCCGGGGGAGAGGTGGTAGACCCAGGCTCCCATGTGCGCCAAGAGCAGGATAGCACCGACGCCGAGGAAGCGAGTTGCTACGATGCCTGGATTGAGATTCCTGCGATTTCTCGCGGCGCTGCCAAAAAAGAGCAGGCCCACTCCAGCCATGACCGCTCCCATTCCCAGCCCGCGCAGCAGCGACGCCGCCTTCGGTGTGGCCTTCTGCTCGGTGTCAGCCTGCGAACCCATGAGAGGCGACGGCGAACTTTTACGCACAACGGGTCCTGATTCGGGGATTATCGGCGGAAACAACGCCGAGTCACCCGTGGCCTGAGTCACGGAAAAAGAAAAACTCCCTGCCACCGGATGACCGTCCGCCGAAACGATTCTCCAGGCTACGCGATGCCTGCCATCCGTCAAAGCGCCAAGAGGGCCAATGAGGACTTTGGGATCGTTCGGATCGAGGGCCACCCTCAGGGATGCTGTGCTTCCGTCGGCGGCGGTCATGACGATTTGACTCAGCTCGGCAACCACTGCTTCGCTGAAGACGAGACGAATCGATCGCGGCGCCCTGGTGAGCTTCTCGTCGCCGGCGGGAACCGAGCCGATCAGCGAGGCGTGGAGCAGCTTCCCGGCGGCTGCCGCCGCGGGTGTCGCGCCCAACCCGACACAGAAGACAAAAACCGCCGCCCAAAAGGAGCGACGGTGCCAGAAATTATGGGTCACGAGTCGAATATACGGATACAGACCAGCTATGAAAGCCCGGACTGGGCCAATCTCGCGATGCGACCGAGTGCCGCGATGATGGTGATGTCCGATTCCGGCACCCATTCCACTGTCCACCGGATGGTCTTTTGAACCCAGTCGGGGTCGACCGACCCCCGCGCGAGCGCACTCGTTCGCTCGGACCGCAGCCGGAACTCGAGTTGTTTGAGCTGCGTACGGGCAGACTCGCCTTGCAGCGTCATCAGGCCACCGGCCGCTGCGCGCTGGACCTGATCGATCGCTGCGTCGAAGGCCGTTTCGATATCGGTGACGTTGGTCATGTCGCCGAGCGTTTTTCCGCGGGTGTCGCGCTCCGGGCAGTCGTGATCAATGCCACCGCGCAGATGACTATTGCTGCCGCAACACCCGTGCGCAAGGAAAGAGTCTCGCCGGCGATCGCCCAGCCGAGGATCACAGCGACTACCGGATTCACGTACGCATATGTGCCCAGTCGCGCCGGCGACACTTTGTCGAGCAGCCAGATGTAGGAAGTAAATCCGATCAGCGATCCGAAGACGATGAGATAGATCCACCCTACGTACGAAGCGGTGGTGACTGCGCGCACGTCGAAGTTATTGAGCTCGCCTGTGAAGACACCCGCGAGAAACAGCAGCAATCCTCCGCCCAGCATTTCCATCCCTGTTGTCATAATCCCCGATTCGGGGAGAGCGGCGTCGCGCGACCAGAACGACCCGATCGCCCACGACAGCGATCCCAGTATGAGCACGATGGCGCCGGTGAGACTGACGCTTCCATTGCCGCCGATGTTCCCGGGACCGATCAGCACCACTATTCCGAGGAAACCCAGCACCAGTCCGATCAGCACCACGGTGCTCGGCCGTCGTCTCGGCGGACGCGCCCATTCGATCATCACCAGCCAGAAGGGTAGAATCGAAACCAGCAGCGCCGTCAGCCCCGACGGCACCATCTGCTCGGCCCAGACGACCGCACCGTTGCCGCCGAGGAGGAGGAACGCGCCGGCAATGGTTGCGTTCCTCCACTGAACGAGGGTCGGAGGCGGCGCGCCACGCCAACGCGCCCAGGCGTAGAGCAGAACTCCCGAAATGAGAAATCGCGAGCCACCCATCACAAAGGGTGGTATCGTCTCGATCGCGTACCTGATGGCCAGATACGTCGAGCCCCACACCACATAGATGGATGCGAACGCAGCGATTATCTGCCCGCGTGTGGCGCGGGGACGTCCGTCGTTCAATTGAAGAGGCCGGTTATCAATCGAACGATTTCTGCTGGCGATCCTTCTTTTTGCTCGCCTGGCGTTTCTTCCCCTCGAGGCGCGCCTCCTTCGATGCTCTAGTCGGCTTCGTCGGCCGTCTCTTTCTCGGAACGACGAGAGCGCGCCGCACCAGCTCCGCGAGACGCTCCTCGGCCAGGCCCCGGTTGCGGCCCTGGCTGCGCATGTCGCTGGCAACTACACGGACGCTTCCTTCGGTAGTGAGCCTCGATCCCAACTTGTCCAGCAGGCGTGTCCTCTCGTCATCGGAAAGCGCGCGCGATGCGGGGACGTTCCAGAAGATCTCGACGCGCGAAGAGGTCTTGTTCACGTGCTGGCCACCGGCCCCAGACGAGCGCGACACGCGCACGTCCAGCTCACTACGCGGAATCGCCACCGACTCGTTGACTGCCAGAGAGTTTGCGGGAGGCGCGGAGCTCATTCCGTCAGCGCCAGCGGAACAGCTTGAGCGCGGCGAAGAAGCTGACGAGGCCCCACACCAGGATGATCAGGAGCTGCGGCGACACCGCCGCCAACGAAGCGCCCTCGAGCATGTTGGCGCGAAGAGCGTCGTTGACCGCCGTCAGCGGCAACAGGTGGATGAACGGCTGCACGGACTCCGGGAAATTCGAGGATGAGAAGAACACTCCGGAGAAAACCCACATCGGCAGCATGACGAAGTTGGCGATTCCCGAGACCGCCTCGACGGTCCTCGCCCGGGAGGCGCAGAGAAGTCCGAGTCCTCCGAAGGAAACGGCGCCCAGAAGCGCAATCAGCATCATGGTTGCCAGAGATCCGCGGAGCGGCACCCCGAAAGCGAAGTACCCGAATCCCACCAGCGTCACGACCTCTATGATGAGGAAAAAGAGGCGGGAAAAAAGGAAGGAGAGCAGGTACTGAAAGCGGGACATCGGTGTCGCCATCAGCCGCTTGAGCAGCTTCTTGTTGCGCGCCGTCACGATCGCGAACGCCAGGGACCAGATGCTCGATCCCATCAGGTTCATCCCGAGCAGTCCGGGAACGAGAAAGTCGATGTAGCGGGAGCCATTCTCGGTCACGTATGTGTCGCTCGCCCTCACCGGATCGACCCGTCCGGCGCCGGACTGAACGGCACGGTCGACCACCAGTCGCGCGCTTGCCGCTTCGCTCCGTTCACGGTCGTAGACGTACTGAACGCCGCCCTGGGCCGCGCCCGGAATCACCAGTAGCGCGACTTTTCCCGTGCGCAATGCCAGCGCACCCGCGCTGTCGTCGTATGACTTGAGGACGAGCGTGGAGTCGCGCGTCATCGCGGCGACCACACTGGTGTCCGCGCCCGCACGCGTGACCACGCCGATCTGGAGCTGCTCGAGGCCCTTCTGGCGAAAAGCGATGCCCAGCCCGGCCGCGAGGAGAATCGGGAACACGAATGTCCAGAACACCGCCTCCGGCTCGCGTATGAATTCGCGAAACCGCACCAGCGTGAGCTGGAACATCGGATGGCCCTTGAAGCCACGATCGGACCGGGTAAGACGCCGCGCGCGCTTCTCGCGACGCGCCTGGGCCAGCGCGGCTGCGTCACTCATCGCGCAAAGTCCTCCCCGTCAGCGACACGAATACATCCTCGAGAGTCGCGTGGGTCTTGCGCGGCTCGGGCGGCGGAAGGTGAGAGAAATCGACGGAGTCGATCAGCTCTCCCGGCGTACCCTGGGCGATCACGCGACCGTGATCCACGATCGCGACGCGGTCGCACAGGCGCTCCGCCTCTTCCATGTAGTGCGTGGTGAGAACGATGGTCTTTCCGTCAGCCCGAAAATTCGAGATCAGGTCCCAAAGCTGACGTCGTGACTGCGGATCGAGACCCGTGGTCGGCTCGTCGAGGAAGAGGAGCTCCGGATCACCAACCATGGCGCACGCGACGGCGAGCCGCTGCTTCTGTCCTCCGGAAAGCTCGCCGACGCGTGAGTAGCGCTTCTCGCCGAGCTCGACGAGATCGATCACTTCAGCGACTTCCCTCGACTCGCGATAAAAGCTCTGAAAAACGGTCAGGGTCTCGTCGACGGTGAGCTTTTCGGCCAGCTGCGTGTCCTGGAGCTGGATACCGAGCAGCTCGCGCAGCTCTCGAGTGTCGTCGTTCCAGCTGCGACCGAGGACGAGCACGGTGCCGGAGTCGAAGGCGAGAAGACCCTCGCAGATCTCGATGGTGGTGGTTTTCCCGGCGCCGTTAGGGCCGAGGAGGCCAAAGCATTCGCCGGTGTACACCTCGAGATCGAGGCCTGCCACGGCTACGACATCACCGTACGACTTGTGAAGCGCCTTAACCTGCAGCGCGGGAGATGTTGTCATCATTTGGTGACAAGTGTCACGAAAAGAGGGCACAAACAGTTGGAGAACACTTGATGAAACTCTGTATAAGCTCTTGCCGTAAAATGATATAACGTTGGCGAGGCACGGGGCACCGTCCATGCCAA
Source organism: Gemmatimonadaceae bacterium (assembly GCA_046714195.1). Lineage (GTDB taxonomy): Bacteria > Gemmatimonadota > Gemmatimonadetes > Gemmatimonadales > Gemmatimonadaceae > UBA4720. The sequence goes on along the minus strand of JBKKAY010000119.1, from coordinate 4,181 downwards.
CCTTAGAGCCAAACCAACGGGAGAAGCTATGCGTTCCGCAGTCGTGTCGGTACTTGTCGGCGCTTTCAGCTTTGCTTCGGTCTCGTCCGCAACAGCACAAATCGAGTTCGGTTCGGAGAGAGGACCGGGTCGGTTCCAGGTCGGGGGCGATTTCGTCGTGGCACAGCCCAAGGGCGAGCTCGCGAACAACATACCCAACGGCTACGGAATCAATCTCACCGGGATGTTCAGGCTCGACCCGAAGGGATTCCTGAGCATCCGCGCCGACGGGGGCGGAGCCCAATACGGCCGTGAGTCGTTCGACGTCGACTATTTTGGGGTCACGGGCCGCGTCATGCTCGAAGTCGAGACGACCAACACCATCGCCTGGGGAGCGATCGGAGGCCACCTCCAGATCCCTGATGGCTGGATCCGGCCGTACGCCAATGCGTCGATCGCGTACAGCCATTTCTCCACCACCTCGAGCATATCCGGAACCGATGACTCCGAGGAATACGCTTCCACCACGAATCAGAGCGATGGAACGCGCGCCTGGATTTTCGGGGGCGGCGTGGTGATTCCGTTCGGCAACCGGTACTCGCTCGGCGGACTCAATCTCGGCGCGCGCTACTACTACGGCGGCGAAGCCGAGTACCTGCGGGAGGGCGACATCACGGATAATCCCGACGGGTCCATCAACATCAATCCGCAGCGCAGCAAGACGGACATGGTGGTCTGGCAGGTGGGCGTTTCCTTCGTGCTTCCGCGCTCGCGCTGATGCTGGCTCTCCTGGCGGTGGCGCTGTTCGCGCAGGGATCAGCGACGATAAGCATCGGGGGCAGTGCCAAGATCGACAGCCTGAAAGCCGACAGCATCGCCAACCGCCGGGAAATGCGCCGCGATTCCATCCGCGCCAACAGACACGTCAGGGATTCCATCTATCGCGCGGGACGAATCGCCAGACGGCCGCAGCTGACGGCGGCGCACATCGCGACCGCGTTCAAGGATGCGCGCGCACGCGACCTTCTAATGCGGGCGCGGGAAGCGAGGCTCAGGCAGGACTCGAGTCTCGTCGGGTACGAGGCCAATTCGTACGAGCGGATGTCGGTCGGAATGGGTTTCAAGCGCATCGGTCGCGATCGCCTGCTGATGCGGAGCGAGCGCGCGGCCAACGTCCGCTGGCAGCGCGACAGAGGGGCGATTATCACCGTCAAAGGGCAGCGGAGCGCTTTCCCGATGCTCGACGGCGTCGGGAAAGGCGACTTGGATCTCGGAGGCATGAACGACATCCCCTACCATCCGGGACGCGAGACGCTCTGGATCGGATCCGGACTGGCAAAGGCGGACGTGAGCGAGGACGAGATGATTCATCCTCTCGCGAGTGGTGCCGAGGTCTACTACACGTTCGCCTCCGGAGATTCGGTGAGCTTCCAGCTGCCGGGTGGGAGAAGGGTGGAGCTCCGCGAGCTACACATCCGTCCGCGCGAGCAGAGGTGGAACGTGGCGGTAGGCTCGCTGTGGTTCGACGCATCGACCGCGCAGCTGGTTCGCGCCGTGTATCGCATGGCTCAGGAAATGGACATCCTGGCGGTCGCCAAGGAGGTCGAGGGAGAGAACCCAGAGGAGGAGATCCCGGTCTGGGTGAGGCCGATGATCACGCCGATGAAAGCGCAGGTGACCGCCATCACGGTCGAGTACGGACTGCACGAGGGACGCTTCTGGCTGCCGCGGTCACAGACAGTGGAGGGAGATGCGAAGGTGAGCTTCATGCGCATCCCGTTCAAGATGGAGCAGCGCTACAGCTACGTCAGCGTGAACGGCACCGACTCGCTGCCGGAGATCAAGATCGCCGTCGGCGATACGGCCAGCGATTCCGTTTCCCGCGCGGCGCGCCGGGAGCTTCGCCGCAAAGAGTGCAAGGTGGGCACCGAGCGGATCCGCATGCAGCAGCGCTCGAGAGAGAATCTCCGCGTGATGGTGAATACTCCCTGCGACACGATCGCTCTCGCGAGATCACCCGAGCTTCCGAAATCAATCTACGAAGAGGGCGAGACGTTGTTCGGAACCGCGGAGCGCGATGCGCTGGTGGACATGGCGCTCACGCTTGGGGCACAGCCGGAGTTCGCGGCACAGCCGCCGACGCTTGCGTATGGTCTCTCCCTCACCCGCTTTAATCGCATCGAAGGGTTTTCGACCGCCATCGCGGCCGACCAAGTGCTGGGACGCGGCTATACCGCCCACGCACTCTTTCGGCTGGGAATCGCCGACCTGTCGCCGAACGGAGAGTTATCCCTCTCTCGCACCGATGGCCGCCGCACTCTGACCGCGGGCGCGTATCGCCGGCTCGCCGCATCCAACGACTGGGGCGATCCACTCGGCTTCAGCAGCTCGGTGTCGGCGCTCTTGTTCGGGCGTGACGAAGGATTCTACTACCGCACCTGGGGTGGCGAGCTGAGGAGCGAGGACCACGATGGCATCATCCGCAGCTGGCGCCTGTTCGGCGAGCAGCACACGGATGCCACGGTGCAGACCGAGTTCTCGGTCGCCCATCCCAAGGGCGTCAATGGGGAGCTCACCAACATCGACGCGGTGAACGGCACCATCGTCGGACTGGGGCTCGGGCATCATTCATCGTACGGACTCGATCCACACGGATTCCGCGCGCTGACGGACATCAAGCTGGAAGGCGGTACCGGCACGTTCGATTACGCGCGGGGCATGCTGCACACGACGTTGTCGCGCGGGCTGGGTCGCGCTTTCGATGGAGCGCTGACGCTGGGGGCCGGGACTTCGGGGGGCGCGCTGCCGATTCAGAAGCAGTACTTCGTGGGCGGCGTCCAGACCGTGCGGGGCCAGCGCGCGGGCGCCGCCATCGGCGACGCGTACTGGCTGACGAGCGGCGAGATCGGGACACGGGCAGTTGGTATCAGAAAGATACTATTTGCCGATCTCGGCTGGGCGGGGCCGCGCCAGAATTTCTCCAGGCCCGGACGGCCGTTGAGCGGAGCCGGCGTCGGTGTGTCGTTCATGGACGGGTTGGTACGACTCGACGTGGCCAAGGGGATTTACCCCGAGAAGAAGGTGCGGACAAATCTGTATGTTGAGGCGCGGTTCTAAGTTGGAAAACTGCAACTGAACACGTTGTCCGCTGCCAGCAAACTACGCTGACCGCTCTCAGCTTCACCGCGGTCGGGACGTCACTAGTGCGCTTCAGGGGACAAGCACGCGGGCACTTCCTACGCCACACCGTGACGTCCCGACAGTTTGCAGCTGGTAGCGGTCAGCGTAGTCAGCGGGTAGCTGACCTCGTGTTCAGTTGCAGTTGCCTTGAATCTCTAAGTGACACTTACCCTTTCTCTACGTAAGCCGACGTAAAGACCCTCGATTGCCGGTTGCCCAGGTTTAGCGCGTACCCTAACCTGGGCTGAACCATGACATTGAGATTCCTTCTGCGCGCCACTGCCGCGCTCCCGATCGTTTGGACCATCGGCTGCATTCCGCTGACGGTGGGAAGCACCGCTCGGCCGGTTCCCGAAGGGGACTGGGCCAGCAGTACATCATTGTACGTCGTTCCCAACTCGTTCCATGACTCGGCGAGCGATCGATCGCTGTCGCGCGTCGGGGTCGATTCGGAATGGCGCTTCGGACTCGATGACCGTTCGGACATCGGAGTCCGGATTCCGTCAGCCAGCGGCGTGGTCGCGAACTACAAGCGTCGCCTGAACGGTGCTTCCGACGCTCGCGGTGCAGCGGTGGCGATGATGGTGGGAGGGGGGTTCCTGAACCTCGGCGACCACGCTCACCTGGAGGCGACGCTGATCGCGTCGGCTGAGGACAACCGTCGCTTTACACCCTACGGTGGAATACGCGCAATGCAGGTTTTTCCGATCAACAGAGGCGCCGTTCACGACTCTCCGACGATCGGAGGTTTCTTCGGCACCCGGATCGGGAGCCTTACCGCCGGGATTTCTCCGGAGATTGGAATTTTCTACGATCGATCAGCGCTCGGCATCCGGAACGGGACCCTGCTCATCGTTCCGTCGATCACCCTCCATGGGGGAATCGGACGGTTTCCGTTTCTCAGGCGAAGGTAGGAGTCGGGACGGCGTAGCGTCCCGACAGTTTGCAGCTCGCAGCGGTCAGCATATCAGCGGGCAGCTGACCTCGTGTTCAGTTGCAATTGCCCTTTCTAGCGAGACGAC
>JBKKAY010000118.1:0-5956 GCA_046714195.1 Gemmatimonadaceae bacterium | reverse complement strand
TCCCGTTTCTCGAGTTTTGCGACCGCAGTGGCGTGACCGAAAGGCGCGGAGAAGGGAGGGTTTTGCGGGAGGCGGCAGGCGCCGTTCTTGACACCCCCCGGGCCCAGTCCTAACTTCGCGCTGAGAGTGAAAGCAGTGTCCACCCTGGAAGGAGTCAGAACCTAGAGTCCCTTTTTCGTCAGCATTTGGAGACATCATGAAACACCTGTGGCGAGCGCTGTTGATGGTGCTCGTGCTCAGCGCGTTCATGCCAGGTCGTTCGGCGGCTCAGGGTACTTCACCCCAAACCGGCCGGGGACAGGGCGCCGGATTCAAGCTCGAGCAGAACTACCCGAACCCCGTCACTCAGGACACGCGGATCAAGTTCGCGATCAGCGAGACCCAAGGGTGCGTGGATTCGGGTCGGCAGCACCGGGTCAGTCTGCGGATCTACAACCTGCTGGCACAGCTGGTAGCGGTGCCGGTACTGCAGGGCGGTGTTGGGAACGCGGGGGGCGGCGAGCCGCTGGAGAACCTGCTTTTGACATGTAGCACGGAGCATTACATCGCGTATTGGAACGGGAAGTCGTCCCAGACCGGTGCGGATGTGTCGTCGGGGATCTACCTGTTCCGGCTCGAGGTCGACGGCAAGGTCCTGGTCAAAAAGATGATCGTTCGTAAGTAACCTTCGAGATTCTGAGAGACGCGTTCTGGCTTGAGCCGGGACGCGTCTCTCTCATTTCCAGGAGAGTGGCGGGCATTATGCGGCAATTTCACGTGTACCACGGGTCATCACCGTCCCGACCAGCACTTCGAGCCCACAAGACATGATCAATCCGGACCGTTTGACAGTCAAAGCGTCGGAGGCATTGAACGAAGCCGTCGATCTCGCTCGGCGCTCCGGGAATCCACTCGTTTACGATCTGCACCTCCTCCTCGCGCTCCTGTCGCAGGACGAGGGGATCGTCGTCCCGATCCTCCAGAAGCTGGGCGTCAGCGTCACACAGCTGCGAGAGGCGGTCGGCAGGGACATGGCGCGCTATCCCAAGCAGTCGAATGCGCAGCCCACACTCTCGCGCGAGCTGAACCAGGTTTTCGATCGCGCCGAGGCAGATTCGCGCGAGCTGGGAGACGACTTCGTCTCCACCGAACATTTTCTGCTCGCCTTATCCGACGTAAAGGGAACAGAAAGCCGCGCTCTGCTCACCGCGGTCGGCGCGACGCATGCAGCATTGCTCGAGGCTCTGCAATCCGTTCGTGGCTCCCACCGTGTCACGGATCAGACGCCCGAGAATCAATACCAGGCGCTACAGCGCTACACCCGCGATTTGACCGAAGCGGCGCGGAAAGGGAAACTCGATCCCGTCATCGGGCGGGACGAAGAGATCCGCCGCGTAATCCAGGTCCTCTCGCGCCGGACGAAGAACAATCCCGTTCTCATCGGCGAGCCGGGCGTGGGCAAAACTGCAATCGCGGAAGGTCTGGCCCAGCGGATCATCAACGGCGATGTGCCCGAAAGCCTGAAGAACAAGCGGTTCGTTGCGCTCGATCTGGGAGCACTCATTGCGGGAGCCAAGTTTCGCGGTGAGTTCGAGGAGAGGCTCAAGGCGGTGCTCAAGGAGATCACCGAGAGCGAAGGCCAGTTCGTCATGTTCATCGACGAAATGCACATGCTCGTGGGCGCCGGAAAAGCCGAAGGCGCCATGGACGCCGGCAACATGCTCAAGCCGATGCTCGCCCGCGGTGAGCTGCGCGTCGTTGGCGCGACCACGCTCGACGAATACCGCAAGCACATCGAAAAGGACGCCGCCCTCGAGCGCAGATTCCAGCCGGTGTATGTGGGTGAGCCGAGCGTCGAAAGCACCATCGCCATTCTGCGCGGACTGAAAGAGCGCTATGAGTCCCACCACGGCGTTCGCATCACGGATGGAGCGGTCGTCGCCGCGGCGACGCTCTCCAACCGCTATATCGGTGACCGCTTTCTGCCGGACAAGGCGATCGATCTGATCGACGAAGCTGCGTCCCGCATGCGGATCGAGATCGATTCCATGCCGCAGGAGATTGACGAGGTCGAGCGGCGCGTCACGCAGCTCGAGATCGAGCGCCAGGCACTACAGAAAGAAAAGGACAAGGCTTCGCGCGAACGGCTCAGCACGATAGAGCGGGACCTGGCGGAGCTGCGCGAGAAATCCGCGGGAATGAAAGCGCAGTGGCAACAGGAAAAGGACACCTTGGGGGCGGTTGGCAAGATCAAGCAGCAGATCGAGCAAGCGCGCATCGAAGCGGAGCGCGTCACCCGCGCCGGCGATCTGCAAAAGGCCGCGGAGATCTCCTATGGACAGATCCCCCAACTCGAGAAGCAGATGCACGACGCAGAGCAGCAGCTCGCGAGCAAGCAGGCAGGCGGAGCGCGATTCCTCAAGGAGGAAGTCACCGCCGAGGACATCGCCGATATAGTCTCCCGCTGGACGGGCATCCCGGTGTCGCGAATGATGGAAGCGGAGCGCGAGCGGCTCACCCGGCTTGAGGAAGTTCTTTCCAGTCGAGTGATCGGTCAGGAGGAAGCGGTGCGAGCGGTCGCCAACGCCGTCCGGCGCTCGCGCGCCGGATTGCAGGATCCCAACCGGCCGATCGGATCTTTCATCTTCCTGGGGCCAACCGGAGTAGGGAAGACGGAGACCGCGCGCGCCCTCGCCGAGTTCCTGTTCGACGACGAGCACGCGATGGTGCGCATCGACATGTCGGAATACATGGAGAAGCACTCCGTGGCCCGGCTTGTGGGCGCTCCACCGGGTTATATCGGATTCGAGGAAGGGGGGCAGCTCACGGAGGCCGTTCGCCGCCGCCCGTACTCGGTCATCCTGTTCGACGAGATCGAGAAGGCGCATCCCGACGTGTTCAATATTCTGTTGCAGATCCTGGACGATGGCCGCCTGACGGATTCGCAGGGACGCACCGTCGATTTCCGCAACACCGTCATCATCATGACGTCCAACATCGGGAGCACATACATCCTCGAGCACACCGGTGACGACCGCGCGGTGATAGAGGCGCAGGTGATGAGCGCACTTCGCCAGCACTTCCGGCCCGAATTCCTGAACCGCGTCGACGACATCATCGTCTTCAGGCCGCTGGGGAAGGGAGAGATCGAGCACATAATCGACCTCCAGCTGGCCCGCCTGGAAAAATTGCTTGCCGACCGGAAGCTGACCTTGCGGCTCACACCCGAGGCAAGGGAGGTTCTGGCGACCGAGGGCTACGATCCTGCCTTCGGGGCTCGCCCGCTCAAGCGCGCGATACAGCGGCTGCTCCAGAATCCACTGGCGATGGCGGTGCTGGAAGGCCGCTTCTCGGAGGGCGACCACATCGTTGTCGGCGTGGACCCAAAGGGCGAGCTGACCTTCACGAAATCGAGCGAGCCCGCGCTTGCTTCCAGGTAGCGATACCGGCCGGGCGGCGCCGCAGCTCTCGTCGCCGGCATCTGTCGACGAGAGCTACATCCGAAACGCTCTCGACCTGGCGAGGGACGCCGCCAAGCGGAACGAAGTTCCGGTCGGAGCGCTGATCGTGCGCGACGGCTCGATCGTGTCAGCCACGACCAACCGAACTGTGCGCGACCAGGATCCGACGGCGCATGCCGAGCTCCTCGCCATCCGCGAAGCGGCGGAAAAGCTCGATCGCTGGCGCCTCGACGACTGCACCCTCTATGTCACGCTGGAGCCGTGCGCGATGTGCGCGGGCGCCATCGTGCTCGCCCGCCTGAAGGGCGTGGTGTTCGGAGCGTGGGACGAAAAAGCCGGCATGGCCGGCTCGGTCGGGGATCTGCTGAGACACCCCAGGCTGAATCATCGCCCCGAAGTGAAAGCGGGCGTGCTCGCCGATGAATGTGCCGCGCTCCTGGCGGAGTTCTTTCGCGCCCAGCGAAAAGTCAACGCGTAGATCCGCTCGGAGCTAGAGAATAGGCTCCGCCGAGAACGGAGCCTGCCGCTGGAAGTAGAGGGCCGATTCGATAATCATCGCATTCGTATTCAGACTCGGCTCGCCTGTCGCCTTGAGGGTGCCCTCGTAAACGCCGGCGCCCCACCCGGATCCAGCTACCCCCGCAGGCTGGACTGCCTCGAAAACCTTGAGTGTGTACGACGTCGGCATGATCGCCCGATATCCAAACGCTGCCTTGGAGCTGATCCACCTCGGCCCACTGACATAAGTCCCTGAGGTCGGACCCTCGACCGGAAATATTCTGCCGTCGTGGTAAACGCTGTAGTAGTAGAAATAGTGCGGCGGGTCGGGAAGCGCGTCCTCGCTCACCATGGTGAGAATTCCGTCCCGAGTAAAGCGCGCTTCCTGCGCCGCAAGCACGCGCTCGGCGTGCTTGCGCAGGTCGGGATGATAAAATCCGGTCTCCATGCCGAGCATGACATACGGCTCGCTGGTGATGCGCGCGTTGCCCCGCGTGTCGTTGTAGACGCGAACTCCATAGACATCGACCGCCGCGGAATTCCAATTCGGGTCGAGAGCCTCGTTTGCCCTGACTCCCCAGAGCGCGAACCCTGCCGCGCCGTACTGCTCATATCCGAGCTCGCCTTCGCGATAGGTGAATAGAGCTCCATTGCTGGAGCGGTCCGATCCCCGGAGGACGCCGTCTCTCACCAGGCGGGACATGTTGAGCCGGTTGACGATGCTCTGCGCCTTCGCCGCGTACTGTGGCTCCTCTTTCGCCAGGATCCGCAGCGCTATGAGCAGCCGCCCGATGTCGACAGGCGACCAGCCGGTTCCCACGGTGGTGAAGGCGTCTCTCTTGTCGACCATCCTTCCCGTCACGGCATCGTACGTCCGGTTGAATCCGCTGTTCTCAACCATCCCCATGGTGTTGAACGTCTCGAGCAGCCGTGCGACGCGGGCGTGATATGTCGCGTCCGAGATGATGCCGAGCTCGTGCGCGGCATGGACTGCGGCGAGCAGGCTCCCCATGTCCCAGACGGTGATGTACTGGAAGGTGTTGTGTGCCCAGGCGAGCCCCGTGGCCGGCTCCGACTTGCGCTCGATGTACCGCCAGGCAATGCGGGCCGCATCGAGATATTTCTCGGCTTCCGTCCGCGCCGCGGGCGGCGGGGGCGGATTCGGACCCGGCTCTACTCCGGGCTCGGTCGGCGAGTCGCCGCCGCAGGCTACACCCAAGGCCAGCGGTAGGAGCGTTAGCGCTCGTCGGATCAGCTTCATATCGAACATACAAGGCCTCTATGCGCGCAACAGGGACCTAACAGGTGCCCAGAGGGGCGATAATCATGCCATTGAACAGGGCGTGATTTCCCAATAACTTGCGCGACTGTTGGACAGGTGGCCGAGTGGTTGAAGGCACCGGTCTCGAAAACCGGCATACCGGTGAACCCGGTATCGAGAGTTCGAATCTCTCCCTGTCCGCTTTGTTGATCTAGCGCGACGTCGTTGAGGTCTGGCGACTGCCCGCTGTCGCGCCCGGCGGCCGAGTCAGGCGCGGCGAGATCTCGGTGAACGTGAACGGATCCTGATACGTCGACCACAGCGAGCGATCCGGCTGGCGCGCGGAACCCGACCCGAAAATCGACTTGAGCACCAGTGGCATCACGTTCACGGGCGAGACGCATTCATGATGTGATTTGGCACAGGGGAACACTCCCAGAAGCTTCTGCGACGGCCTAACTTACGTTGTGTTTGGACGGGTGGCCGAGTGGTTTAAGGCGCACGCCTGGAAAGTGTGTGTGCGTTAATAGCGCACCGTGGGTTCGAATCCCACCCCGTCCGTAGTAACTGCGTATCCCTTCACTGCTTACGAGCGTGAGAGGATTTGCTTTCTCACAGGGCTGCAACTGCGAGGTGTCGATTCGAGGTGTCGGATCGCATCAGAATCAGGCCGCAACCCGGAGCTTCTTGCGGCCAGCAAGGGCTTCACGTTGCACTTCCATTTCCGGCTGCTGATACACCGTGAGAACCGTCTGCG
>JBKKAY010000117.1:0-17118 GCA_046714195.1 Gemmatimonadaceae bacterium | reverse complement strand
TGCTAGTAATTTGCGCACGAGACGCCCCCCTCAAAAAGTGTGTTTGCCGTAGGCCGGCCATCCCCAAAAATCAATCCTCAAACGCCTCGCGCTGCAGTTTCCGCACACGTCGAAGCTCGTACACCTGCGCCACCTCGCCACCCAGAAGAAAGATCAGAGCGGCGTAATAGACCCAGACGACCACCAATACCAATGCAGCGACCGTGCCGCTGTAGAAAGACCCCGGGTTAAACGACCCCGCATAGTAGCCAAACGCCCGTTTGGCCAGCTCAAGCATGACCGTGGTGAATATGGAGGCAATGAAGGCCGTCTTCCAGCGGATCTTGCGATTGGGGAGAAATTTGTAGAGGCAGAAGAACATGGCCGCGATGAAGACGAAAGCCAGCATCTGGCCGATGTTGTACTCGAGATTGCCCATGATGTCCTCCCTGAGCCCGAACTCCTTGAGCACGGTCACCCCGCGGGAGGTGGCGATCGCCAGGTAGGCGTTAAGCGAGACGTAGGCGACCAGGAGGAGGCTCGACACCAGGGTGATCTCGATGTCGAAGATCTTGCCCGCGATGATGCCCCGATCCGAGTCGATGTCGAAGATCTGGCAGAGCACCGTCCGCAGGGAGCCGAACAGCCGCGTGGAGAACCAGACGAAGCCAATGGCGCTCCAGAGGCCGAGGGAGCCGCTGCGCTTGATGACCTCGTTCAGGATGGTGGCAGCTGGCCCGTCTTCCCCGCCCGGAGTTGGCGGAAGGAATTTATTGACGATGTCCATCACCTCCATCGACGTGGTGTCGGGAGCGTGATTCAGGAGGTAAACGAGGCCGGTGGCGAGGAGCAGGAAGAATGGAACAGCGGCAAGCAGGAGGTTGAAGGCAATCCCGCCCGCCATGAACAGCACGTTGTCTTCCCCACTGTTGTCCCAGACGCGCTTCGCATAATCGCGAAGCAGCCAGCCGAGCCGTTCTAGCGGCCCGCGCTCAGCCACTAGGCGTCTTTATACGCCGCTTTTCTCTCGGCGATGCGGTGCTCCAATTCGCCGCGAGTCTCTCTCGCCGCGGCACGTCCGGCCTGAAACCCCTTCGACACCTTCTGGGCCTTGGCGTCTACGGCATCGAACGTCGCCTCGATGCGCTCCTCGACACGGCTCCGCACATCGTTGAACTTCTCAGCGACCGTCCCGCTCATGTCCTGGACCAGATCCTGGGCGGCGTCCTGCGCCCGGCGGGCGCGACTGGCAAGGCGACGACGGGTCTCTTCGCCGGACTGCGGCGCCAGCAAGAGCGCCACCCCGGCGCCCAGAGCCAGACCGATGAGTAAAGGTCCGATCCCCGCCTCGTGGCGCTCAACTACCACGTACGGCTCCCCGCCTGCGTATGGCTCATCGTCGTACCATTCGTAATCGTCCACTACAGCCTCCCGCTTGCTAGCGTTTCTTGGCCTTCTGTTTTGCCGGTGGAGCAGCTGGCCGTGCAGGAACCTTCACCGGCGCCTTCTCGGATTTTCCGTTTCCGTTCAACAGCGATGTAATCTCCGCGCGCACATCCTCGGGCGACATGCCGACGATCGTAGCGGTCCGCGAATAATCTCCGTTGGTGGACGCGAAAGCACGCAGCACCAGCTGCCGCCTCGTGTCCGCCAGCGTGGCGCCGGGCTGAAGCGTAATCGTCGTCGACGTCTCGCTGCCACGGCGAAGATGGCGAGGCATGATGTCGTTCGCCTTGATCTTGTGCTCGTGCCCCATGATCACGGCCCGCTCGACCGCGTTCTTCAACTCGCGGACGTTGCCCGGCCAGTTGTGCGAGAGAATCCACTCCCACGCGGCGTCTTCGAAGCCGGTGAGCGGCTTTCCATTCTGCTCGGCGAACCGCGCCAGGAACTCGTTGGCGAGGAGCTTGATGTCGCCGATCCGCTCGCGCAGCGGCGGGATGAAGAGCTCGACCACCGCTAGCCGGTAATACAGGTCCTCTCGCAGCTCGTTCTCGGCGAGAGCCTTCTGAAGATCGCGGTTGGTCGCGGCCAGGATGCGGATGTCGACGGTGATCTCCTTCTTCCCGCCAAGTCGTCGAATGCTCCTGGTCTCGATCGCGCGTAGCAGCTTCACTTGCACATCGCTCGGCATTTCCGCGACTTCGTCGAGGAAAATCGTCCCGCCGTCGGCCATCTCGAAAGCGCCGGGCTTTTCATTGGTCGACCCCGTGAACGCTCCCTTCTCGTGCCCGAACAGCTCGTTCTCGAGAATGTCCTTGGGGAGCGCGGCGCAGTTGAGCGCGAAGAACGGTCCCTTTGCCCTCTCGCTCTTGGCGTGGATCGCCCGGGCGACGAGTTCCTTGCCTGTCCCCGACTCTCCGAGGATCAGGACACTGGCCGACGACGGAGCAACGGCCTCGATGATCTGATACACCGAGCGCATCTCGTCGGACTGGCCAGTGAGCTCGCCATAGTGAGTGAGCCCCTCCAGCTTCGACGACAGCTCGCGGTTTTTCTGCTGGACGTTGAATTTCTCGAGCGCCTTCGGAATCAGCGCCTTGAGACGATTCAGCTTGTCGGCCGTGAGAGGCTTCTCGACGTAGTCGTAGGCGCCCTCGCGCATGGCCTGGACGGCGGAATCGACGGTCGCCTGACCGGTGACGATGATGCACTCGGTGGGAATTCCGCGGCGCTGAAGCTCCTTGAGCAGACCGAGCCCGTCCATCTTGGGCATCTTGAGATCGGCCAGCACTACTCCGTAGCCTTCGGCGGCCAGCTGATCGAGGGCCTTCTGGCCGTCGACGGCGATCGCTACTTCATAGCCTTCATCACGCAATATCGCACTCAACCCTTCGGTGATAGAACGGTCGTCATCCGCTATCAGGATTTTGGCGTGCGTTTTCTCAGTTTTTGGAATGGTTTCTGTCCTCGGGGAAGACTCGTAATATAACCGACTGGTCCCTCTCCTCGACTCCTACGCCGATCCCCTCGACGAGGTGTCTGACGTCCGAAACAAAAGCGGCGACGCCATCGCCGTAAATCATTACCTCTATTTCACTTGCGGCGCCATACCCGGACTCCGCCCTGAGGGTTCCCGCCGCAGCCGATTTGAGCACGGCATCGACGATGGCCAGGGTGGCGTTGGTGAGGGCGTTCGCCCTCGCGACATCGCGAGACGCACGCTCGGCGAATGAGCCTACTTCCTTCGTCGCCCCGCCGCGTCCGATCTGGCTGCGGACGACCTCGACGTTTACCGAAATTCCACTGAGGGCATTCCGAATCTCGTGTCCTGAGCGCCGGACAATTTCTCGCACGATCGAAAAGGCGTCCAGCGAGGCCCGGGTCCTGGGGTCAGTCACTCAGATCAGCGTCGTCGGGAGCGGCCTCGACCGTCGCCAGGTCGGCGTGTGGACGCGGCTTGTGCTGCTCGACGGGCTTGATGAACCGCGACACCGTCGCCGCCGTATTCGTCACGGCAAGCTGAGTGAAGAGAAAGCTGAACTTTTCCTCGTAGGCCTTCGACAGCTTCGCCTTCGCCCCATCGGGCAGCTCCCAGAAGTGCTTCTTGAACGGGCCGAGAGCTTTCTTCCGCGTCTTGTAGAAGAATTGCTCATCGGTGTCCGATGCCTTCCGCTCGTCCTTGGCGTTCGTGCGCAGCCATTCGTAGATCTCGTTCCGAAGCTCGACCGAGATGTTGTCGTACAGCATCGTCTGAAAATTCGTGGCGAGGTGAATCTCGGCCGTCTCCGTCCGCGGAAAGTTGTGGAACGCCGTGTCAGGCAGGGTCGACGCTCCGTGCTGGACCGCACCCGCCAGCCCGTACTCCTCTCTCGCAACCCGGGACAGAGTGGCCAGCGTGTCGAAGTCGATCTTCACGTCGGCAATGCTGCCATCCGCCAGCACCACTCCTCCGTGAGTGGTCCCCGACTGCACGCTGATCTTCGACAGGCCGACGGTTCCCGGTGCCCGCTTCTTGAGCGTGGCATTGAAGCCGTCCATGTAGGCCCTTAGCTCCTCGACGGTGGAATTCTCCGTTCCCACTTCTCCGATCTCGCCGCCGATGGAGATCGTCACACCTTCGGGCTCGAGCTCACGGACCGAGAGCGCGAGCTCCACGCCCTGCTCGAAATTGGGGCGCTGCTGGTCCTCGAGCTTCTTCTTCGACAGATCCACCAGAGTCGACGTGTCGACGTCGATGTTGTAGAACCCCGCGGCGATCGCCTCGCGCACCAGCTGCTTCACGCCGGCGACCTCAGTGACCGGGTCCACGGCGAACTTCTTGGAGTTCACCTGGAAGTGGTCTCCCTGGATGAACACCGGGCCGCGAAAGCCCTCGCGCAGCGCCGCCGCGAGCATCACAGTCACGTATTCCGCGGGACGCTGCTCGGTATAGGTGATTTCCGAGCGCGCGATCTCGAGAATGAAAGCACCGACCTTGAGTCTTATCGCCGCGCGAAAAAGGGCGCGCGCCGTGTCGTACGACATTCCGCGGATATTCATCGCCGGGACGGTGAATCCACCTGTCTTGCCCAGTCCCCGCGCGATGTAGAGCGCATGGATCGAGGCGGGCCGGACACCTACGAGCTGGCCGATCTCCCACACCAGCCAGCGTGCGTCCTCACGCTCCTCGGCGTTGCCGAAGACGGCGGTGTGTACGAGCCTGTCCATCGCGGGAGACGCGATTGCTGCCTCGTCGTGGACCTGTACCAGCCCGTCGAGGACGGACACCGATTTGCCGAATGGGTTATCTAGCATCACAGTCGCAAACTCGTCGTGGCGGCCATGCGTCGCAAGGGTCTCAGACGCTCCACCGTGGATCGCTCTTCGGGAGCGACTCCCACTCCTTTCTGGCCGCCTCCGCGCCCGGCCGCCCCAACAAGGCATAGGCGAACTGCTTGCCGAGCTCGACACCGGGTTGATTGAAGGCGTCGACTCCGTAAAGCTCGCCAGCGTAGGCAGTGGCCAGCTCGAGGAACATCATCAGCTCTCCCACATGCAAGGCGTCGACCTTGTCGAGGCGGATGGTCATGTTAGGACGCCCACGCTTGGCCAGCGCCCCGGCCGTTGCCCGCTGCTCGATGTCGATGAGCTCGCCGAGCGAATGGCCGCCCAGATAGCCGAGCTCGGTCACGTCCGGAAATGCGGAGGGGATCGCCACATCCGTGGCCCGTTGCCCGACCGTGACGAAAGTGACCGTCTTGTCGGCCGGACCTTCCATGAACAGCTGGACCTGGGCGTGCTGGTCGGTGGCGCCGAGCGCGGGAACCGGCGTCGATCCGACGGAGGTGCCGTCGGGTTTTTGCTTGCCGAGGCTCTCCGCCCACAGCTGCACGAACCAGGACGCGAAGTCCCGCAGGGGATCCGAGTAGGGCATGAAGACGGCGATGTTTTTCCGCAGGCGTGTGTCCGCGAGCCATTGCAGGACGGCGTACACCCCGGCGGGATTCCTGAGCAGATCACTCGACGCGCAGCGTGCCGCCATGGATTCCGCGCCCTCCAGCAACGATTTGACATCGATTCCGATCAGGGCCGCGGGAAGTGTTCCAACCGGAGTCAGCACGCTGAATCGCCCGCCGACGTTGGGCGGGATGTCGAGGGCAGTTATCCCAAGCCTCCGAGCGAGCGGTCGCAGCGCGCCCGCCTTGGGATCGGTGATGAAAACAAGCTGCCGGGCTAGCTCGAGGCCTTCACTGACCAGACGCGCATGTACGATGAGGAATTGAGCCATCGTCTCGGCGGTGCCGCCGGACTTGGAGGTGACTATGAACAGAGTGCGCGGCAGCCTGAGCCTGCCGAGGAGAGCCGCGATAGTCTCGGGATCCACGTTGTCGAGCACGTGAAGGCGTGGATAGTTTCTGCGCGCTCTGTCGTCGAGCATGTTCCAGCCACTCGGGCGGAGCGCCGTCCTCAGCGCTATCGGACCGAGCGCCGACCCGCCGATGCCGAGAATGACCACGTCGTCGTACTGACCGCGTGCTTCCTCTTCGTAGCGCAAAACCTGTTCGAGTAAGTCACCGTCGCCGGGACGGTCCACGAAGCCGACGCTGCCGGATCGGCGCCGCTCCTCGAACCTCCGGTGCGCGGCGGCGAACTCCGGCGCCGCTGACTCGAATGCCTTGGGCTCGATTCCGCCGGGCGAGATCATCATGTTCGAGTAATCGAGCCGGAGGGTCATTTCAGGCGACGGTGACGACGAGTCCGTCGTACGCCGGAGCAATGCCGGCGGGAAGCTCTCGCTCCAGATCGGCGTGAGCGGTCCGGTGCGTCAGGTGGGTGAGATACGTCGCCTTCGCTCCGACGCGCTGGGCCGCGCTCACAGCTTCCGAAATGCTCAAGTGCGTTGGGTGCGGCGCCCGGAACAGCGCGTTGATCACCAGTAGCGTTACACCGCGAAACATGTTGAGAGCCTGCTCGGGCAGCTCCTTGGCATCGGTGATGTATCCGAGCCGTCCGATTCGATATCCGTACACGGTGACTGGCCCGTGCGGCAGCTCGACGGCGAGCACATCTACATCGCCGATGCGAATGCTTTTCCCGGGAACGAGCGCGTGTGCGCGGCCCTCGGGCTTGCTGGTACCGGGAAGGGGGCGGATTGAGTCGTCGAAGATGTACGCGAATCTCTTTGACAGCCTCGCCATGGTGTCCGGCGGTCCGTACATGTTGATCGGCAGGTCGCCTTTGTCGGACAGCGCGCGAATGTCGTCGATACCGTGGACGTGATCGGCGTGGTCGTGAGTGAACAGAATCGCATCGACGTGATCCACTCCGGCGGAGATGAGCTGCAGCCGCAGCTCGGGCGGAGTGTCAATGAGGATCCGTGTTCCGCGATCGGTCTCCACCAGCGCGCCGACGCGTGTGCGCTTGTCTTTGGGGTCGGTCGACCTGCAGACATCGCACCGGCATCCGATCTGCGGGACGCCGAAGCTGGTCCCCGTTCCGAGGAACGTCAGCCTCAGATGGTCTCCACCTTGAGCAGGTTCGTGGTGCCTGGCTGGTCGAAGGGGAAGCCCGCCGTCACGATGATGCGATCGCCGGATGAAGCCAGCTCGCGCGCCACCACGGCGTCCTTGGCGCGAAGCATCATCTCGTCGTAGTCCGTGCAGTGCGGCACCAGCTCGGGGACTACGCCCCAGACGAGCGCCAACTGTCTGTACGTCCTCTCTTCGTCGGTGAGCGCGAGAATCGGAACGGCCGGCCGCTTCGATGCGACCACCCGCGCGGAGAATCCGCTCTTGGTGAAGACGACGACGAGCGGCGCTCCGAGCATGTCGACCGCGGCGACCGTCGCCGCGGCGATCGCCACTTCGGTGGTTACGATTCCCTCCCCCTGCTCGGCGCCGGCGAACGGCTTGGAGGGCGGCCGTTGCTCGATCTCCCGGATGATTCGCGTCATCGCCTCGACGGCAAGACGCGGGTACGCTCCCGCCGCGGTTTCCGCCGAAAGCATCACCGCGTCGGTGCCATCCATGATCGCGTTGGCCACATCGCTGGCTTCGGCGCGGGTCGGCCTCGGGTGCGTGATCATCGACTCCAGCATCTGGGTGGCGGTGATCACCGGTCGGCCGTATTTGTTGGCGAGCCTGATGATGCGCTTCTGCGCGCCCGGCACCGCCTCGAATGGAAGCTCGACGCCCAGGTCTCCGCGCGCGACCATCACACCGTCCGAAGCGCGGATGATCGCATCGATGTTGAGCAGCGCCACATCCTTTTCGATCTTCGCGATCACCAGCAGCCACTTGGGCACCATCGTCCGGAGCGAATCGATATCCTCGGCGCGCCTCACGAAGCTCAGGGCGAGGAAATCGACTTCCTGCTCGACGGCGAACCGGATGTCGGCCGAATCCTTCTCGGTGATCGATGGAGCCGACACCTGAATGCCGGGGAGATTGAGCCCCTTGTGGCTCTTGAGGTCGCCGCCATTGAGCACGCGGGCACTGACGCGCGAGTCCCCAACTTCCACCGCCAACAGCTCGATGAGACCGTCGTCGATGAGAATCCTGTCGCCGACGCGGACATCGTTGGCGAGCTGGTCGTAGGTGACGGGGATCTCTCCCTTGCGCTCGTGTCCTTCGTGGACGAGCACGATGTCGTCGCCGACGGCGAGAGTTATGGGCTTCGCCAGGTCCCCAACGCGGATGCGCGGACCCTGGAGATCACCCAGAATCCCCACCGGCTTCCCCATTCGCTTGGCGATTCGCCGCACCATTGCGATGGTCGCGGCGTGCTGCTCGTGGGTGCCGTGCGAGAAGTTCACGCGGGCGACGTTCATGCCCGCTTCGATCAGTCCTCTGATCGCGTCGTCGGTAGCGGTGGCTGGCCCAAGCGTGCAGACGATCTTAGTGCGTGGGGTGTAGATGCCGGTCACTTCCCGCCTGGCGCCAGTGAGCCCACCTTCGCTTCCAGTCCGGCGATCAACTCGTCGAAGGATTTCTGAAAGCTCGCGATTCCGTCGGCGAGAAGCTTGTCGGTCACCTCCCGCATCGAGATGCCGGCCGCCTCGATTTCCCTGAGCAGGCCCTCGGCGGCGGCAACTTTTCGATCGACCGTTCGTTCGACCAGGCCGTGATCGGCGAATGCCTCAATGGTGGCGGGAGGCATCGTATCGACCGTGTCCGGACCGATCAGCTCCTCGACGTACATCACGTCGCGGTACTCGGGATTCTTGGTGCTGGTCGACGCCCAGAGGGGACGCTGAACGCTGGCGCCTTTCGCTTCGAGCGCCTGCCAGCGGGTGCCTGAGAATTTCTGCCTGAAGAGCCGATAGGCCAGCTTGGCGTTGGCGATCGCTGCCCTGCCCTTGAGAAGCCGAAGCCGCTCCTGCTCGGCGGGCGAAGCCTTCTGAGCCAGGGCGTCCAAGCGCTTGTCGATCTCGGAGTCCACCCTGCTCACGAAGAAGCTCGCCACGGAAGCGAGTCCATCGATTGGCTGGTTCGCCTTGAGCCTGTCTTCGAGCCCGCCCATGTACGCCTCGATCACCCGCTCGTGCGCATCGATCGCGAACAGCAGCGTGATGTTCACGTTGATCCCATCCGCGATGAGACGGCGAACCGCGACGGCGCCCTGTTCGGTGCCCGGAACCTTGACCATCACGTTCGGACGGTCCACGATCTTCCACAGGCGGTGGGCTTCCTCGACGGTGGCCTCCACGCTGTTCGAGACTCCAGGCGAAACCTCGATCGACACGTACCCATCGGCGCCCCTCGTCGAGCTGAATACGCCGGCGAACGTGTCGCACGCAGTCCGCACGTCGGTGGTCTCCACGAGCTCGAAGAGCTCCCAGCTCGACAGACCTTCATCGGCGGCGGCGGCGAGCTGCTCGTCATACGCGGTTCCCGAAGCGAGCGCTTTCTGGAATATGGTCGGATTCGACGTCATCCCCGTGAGCGCGTCGTCACGAATGCGGCGCTCGAGCTCACCATCTTCCAGCATCGTGCGATCGATGCTGTCGAGCCAGATCGACTGCCCGGCTTCGCGCAGCTCCCGCAGTCTGTTTTTTTCCATGTGATCTCCTGCTTCAATTTTAACGAGACCGACACGCCTCCGCTCGTCGCGGGGGGACCGAACCGCCGGGACATGGGCGCAACAAAGGGGCGCGTCGGTCGTGACGCGCCCCTCGATGCCCAATGCCGCTAGCGCCCGACGCGCCAGTCGGTGGAGAGCTCCGTGTTGCCCCAGGCGAATTTGAGGGCGCCATGAGGTAGAACCGTTGACGCCTGCGGCTCGATCGCGGGCACGATCCAGAACGTAAGGGATTCGATCGGCTCCGCCAGTGTGCGCGAGCGCAGATCTATCCGAGCGAGATCCTGACTGGGGTCGTATTCGGTCCCCCATTGCATGACCTGCTTGCTCACCACGAGCTTCCACCCCGTTCTGGTGGGAAGCGAGAACAGCGTGTAAATGCCGCGCGGAATGAAGGCATTCCCAATGGTGATGTCGAGCTCGGCGGTAAGCTGAGTCGCGAGGTTGGCGCCGGTGCGCCACACGCTGTCCCACGGGACGATAGTGCCGAGTACTGCGCGTCCGCGCGCATGCGGCTGGCCATAGTTGATGATTATGCGCGCCGGACCGGCAATTCCTCCGGTTGCCAGCCACTGGCCGTTGAGCCAGCGGCGATCGATGATCGCTTCTACACTGGCACGCGTGCTTTGCGCTACGCGAGCGACAGCTGGCCGCGGCGGCTGCGCGGCGGTGGTGGGCGCCGGCTGTTGCTGCGCTCCGAGCTCTGCGCCGGCGAATACGAGTGACGCAACCACGAAGTGACGGGGTCTGAACATCAAAGTGCTCCAGTTTGGGTGATGAACGGCGCTGACGACTAGAAATCCCGCTTACGCATCTCCTTGAAGAAGCGCTCGTGCTCCTGCCGCTCCTTGAGAGTGGCGGCGTCCGTGGGCAGGTCCTTCAGGTTTGGATCGTACTTCTTTCCGAAGCCCTTTCTGCCTGTCGATCCCGCGGCCTTGGCCGCGTTCTTTTTCGCCAGAGCCGCAATCTTCTTGTCGTCCATCCGCCTCCCGGTCTGAGTGTGACTGAAGCCTCCCTGAAATATGTCATTGGGTGAGGGCGGCGTCACGGAAATTCTTGGGAAACGCCGGCTGAAACGACTAGGTTTCGATGGATGGAGACCTTTCCCGGCGCGCTTTCAGTGCTCTCGGCGATGATCACCCCTGCGGTGCTCATCTCCGCCTGCGGCTCGCTGATCCTGGCCACCTCTGACCGCCTCAGCAAAGCCGTCACCAGGACGCGAGAGGTGTCCGACCAGCTCCGGCCACGGGCCGGACAAATCGAGGATCCCGCCCGGCTCGAGGAGAGGCGGATGCTTTTCACCCAGCTCGACTTCGTCACCACGAGGTCCCGGCTGCTTCAGCGTGCCTTATCCCGCCTCTATGCGGCGCTCGCGTTCTTCGTGGGCACCAGCGTGGCTATCGGTCTGGTCGGCGTCACCAGCTCCCGGTACACGATCATTCCGGTGGCGCTGGGTCTCTACGGCGCCGCGCTTCTGCTTTACGCCGCTTTTCTCTTGATCAGGGAATCGCGCTTCGCGCTCGCCGCGGTGAACGCCGAGATGGACTTCATCTGGAAGAGAGGAAAGGAGTTGGGGCCGGAGGATCTGGTAAAAAAGGGGATCAAGAGGCTGAGGTGGTTTGGAGGCGTCAAGTAAGGGAGTCGGGGAGGGGCCGTTGCGTTGTGCGTTTTCCGTTTTTGCGTGATCCGTTATTGCGTTACTGAACGCGAAACGGAAAACCCGAAACGGAAACTCAAAACGCAACGGTCTTCTCCTAGGAAAACAAGAACGCCGGGCTCAGTGAGCCCGGCGTTTCGTTTCTCCGGGGATTGGGTCACCCGCATTCCGAGAAGCCGCAGACGTGACACTTGGCGCACCCCTCGGCGAACTCGAGCGACGAGCCACAGTCCGGGCAGGTCCCGATAAACGACTCGCTGCGATTTACCACATCGAAGCCGTACTGAGCCTGTCCACCTTCCGAGCTCATCACCGGCGATGCGGGCGTCTTGGGCTGGACGATCTCGTCGGAGAGGGGCGCCGATCCTGAGGCACTGAGCAGATCCTGTTGAACACCCTGCTTCTCGCGCATCCACTTCTCGAGCGCTATCCCTATTGCATCTGGGACAGATAGTACCTTGTTGGGTCCGAGACCGATCGCCTTGTCCGAAGCGATCCCTCGCAGCTGACGATGCACCTCGCGGATCGGGATCCCCGACCTGAGCGCCAACGAGATCAGGCGGCCCATTGCCTCGGCATCCGCCATGGCCGCGCCCCCGGCCTTGCCCAGATTGATGAACACCTCGAACGGCTGTCCCCTGTCGTCTTCGGTGATGTTCAGGAACATCGTTCCGAGCGGCGTCTCGATGCGGGTAGTGATGCCGCGCAGAGTGTCAGGGCGGGCTCGCTTCGCCCGGCGCTGCAGATTCTCGGCTTCTGTATCGAACAGGGCCTGCTTGAGCCGCGCGATCTCCGCGTTCTGCTCTGCCAGGGTGCCGTGCAGATCCCCGAGCTCGCGGCGGGCTTCGCCCTTCCCTTCGCGCTCGGCTTTCGCCTGCTCCGTCGCGCCCGTTGACAGCACCTGATTGTCGCGCGAGCCGTCGCGATATACAGTCACACCCTTGCATTTGAGCTCATACGCCAGCTCGTAGATCGCGCGGACGTCTTCCGGCGTGGCGACGTGCGGGAAGTTGGTGGTCTTGGAGATCGCCGAATCGCAATTCTCCTGAAACGCCGCCTGCATCCGGACGTGCCATTCTGGAGTGATGTCGTGCGCGGTGACGAACACGCGCTGCCACCGCACGGGAACTTCCGCGAAATGAATATGGCCTTCTTTGGCGATCCGCTCCATGAGCTCGTCGGAATACCAGCCTTCCCTCTTCGCTATCGCGACGAAGTCCTCGTTGACGTCGGGCATCATGGCACCGGCCTGATTGCGCATGAAGGCCACGGCAAAAAGCGGCTCGATGCCCGAGGAGCAGCCGGCGATGATCGAGATCGTGCCGGTGGGCGCGATGGTGTTGACGTTGCAGTTGCGGAGCAGCTGCATCTGTCGGATGCGGTTGCCCTTGGCATCGCGCGCGCACGTTTCATCCGGGCCCCAGATGGACCTGGCCCACTCGGGGAAAGGTCCGCGCTCGTTGGCGAGGCGCTCGCTCTCTCGCTTCGACTCGACGTCCACGAACTTCTGGAGGCGGCGGCCGAATTCGATCCCCTCGTCGCTGTCGTACGGGATGCCGAGTCTCACCAGCGCGTCGGCGAAGCCCATGATGCCGAACCCGATGCGGCGAATTCTCTTCGACAGCGCATCGATCTCCGGCAACGGATACTTGTTGACATCGATGATGTTGTCGAGGAAGTGCGTCGAGAGATGGATGTCGCGCTTGAGCGCATCCCAATCGAGCGCGCCGTCCTTCACATAGTAGCCGACGTTTATCGAGCCGAGGTTGCAGACATCGTACGGCAGGAGGGGCTGCTCACCGCACGGATTCGTCGCCTCGTATTGTCCGACATGGGGAACCGGGTTGTGCCGGTTGGCCTCGTCGATGAAGAAGCAGCCCGGCTCGCCTGTGCGCCACGCGCCGTCGATCATCTTGTCCCATACCGCGCGCGCGTCGAGCTGACCCGTGATTCTCCCGGTGCCAGGCTCAACCAGATCGTAGCTCGTGCCCGCCTTCACCGCAGTCATGAACTTGTCGGTGACGGCTACGGAGATGTTGAAGTTGGTGATCTGGGTCAGGTCTTCCTTGCAGGTGATGAAATCCATGATGTCCGGATGATCCACCCGCAGAATCCCCATGTTGGCACCACGCCGCGTGCCGCCCTGCTTCACGGCGTCGGTCGAGGCGTCGTACAGCTTCATGAACGACACGGGACCCGATGCGACACCCGTCGTCGAGCGCACCATCGAGCCGCGGCCGCGCAGCTTGGAGAATCCGAATCCGGTGCCGCCACCCGATTGGTGGATCAGCGCCATGGCGCGGAGCGTGTCGTAGATGCCATCTCGCCCATTGGAGAGCGCATCTTCGACAGGCAGCACGAAGCAGGCGGATAGCTGCCCGAGCGGACGTCCCGCGTTCATCAGGGTCGGAGAGTTCGGCTCGAAGCGACGCTCGGTCATCAGGCGGTAGAATTCGTCCGCCGTGCCGGTTACCTCCGAATCGCTAGATCCATAACGGCGATCTGCTTCCGCCACCGTCCCCGCGACGCGCCAGAACATGTCCTCAGGCTGCTCGACCGAAGTGCCCTGGGCATCCTTGACGAGATACCGTTTCTTGATGACCGTGCGCGCGTTGTCATTGAGCTGCGCGGGGCTTCGCGGCGGGGTGGTGGGAATGGGCATTAGTACAACTCTCCGCAATAAAAAAAGGTTGTCAAGAACAATTGGATTCGCAATCGAAAACAAAGCTTGGGGCGCCGGTGTTTCGGCGCGGGCACGGATAGTACCGGTATTCGTGAATCCGCGCCAGTCTCATGTTATCCCTTTGTCTGACAACGAGTTACGCTATCCACATCACGAATCGCGACTCAGCACCAGATTTTCCACTTTTTTAGGTGCCTGCTGAGCGCTCTGAATTCCAGAGGGGGTAGGAACGCCTCTTTCTGGGCGCGTCGTGGGGACTTTCTACTCATAAGTACCCCACACCACAGCGGTTAGGTCGGGTCTCGCGGCAACCCGCTCCCGGCAACGGTCGGCCCGGCCTGGAGACGCCGCCCGAGAGTGTAGTAGCGGGATTGCCCGCAACTTGCCTGGAATCACGATGGCCGACTGACGCTCAGAATGAGGATCCGAAGGTCCCGTACAATTGACCACCCTTTCTGGAGAAGCGCTCACTCTCGGAGAGCGGAAACGCCACGCCCAGCCGGAACCGGACCGGGAAGTCCAGCTGGAATCCGGTGTCGATGTTGAGCTCCCCCCCAACAGAACGCATCACCGGGTTGCTGAAGTCCGCCGTGCGGCAAATTCCCGTCGCCGTGGCTGCCGAGGGCGGGCAATACGCGCGGCCGAGCTCACCGAACAGACTTAAGGATGTCTTGTCGATGAAGATCGGCAGGTACCGGAATCCTCGCGATGGCGCGGCGATGGGCGCTCTGTACTCCACCGACGCCGCGTAGGCCCTGATCCCAGCCTCGGCACCTGGCGGATAACCGCGAACTCCGAAGGTCCGGCGCTGCCCGCCGAGCTCATAGCCCGGAAAAACGTCCAGCATGGTGCCGCTCACTCCGCCCGCCGAGAACCTGCTCGGACTCTGTTCGTCGGTGATGCCCACCGCGCCGCGCAAGGCGAGCACGTGGTGCGCGAATCCGGGAAGGTCCAGCGATTTGTACGCGGCGCCGACACCGATCACGCTTTGCGTCGATGCTCCGGCAGTCCCGCTCTGCCAACGCTGTCTGCCGCTCAAGCTGAGCGCGACGCCGTCCTCGGGAGAGATGCTCAGATCGGGACGGCGCGCGTTGGACCAGCCGGCTGATGCGACCACCGCGGGGTACGTCGGCGAAGTGCCGTAGAAAGTGGGAAGCAAAGGAAGAAGCGTGTCGGGATCCGTCGAGTACCGAAGCTGCTCGACCTCGACTCCGAGCGACGCGGACGAGTAGGTACGGAAACGCGGGCGCAACAAAGTCGCGTTCAACCGCGCGAGTCTGCTCCTCTCGATGAAGGTCCCCACCGGGACGAAGGTGCTGCCGCTCCCGCTCAACACCTGGTCGTGAGAAGAGCTCTGCGACGCGTGGAAGTCGAGCAGCGGACGCCCCAGTCCGGCATACCGGTACCACATCCACGCCGATGTCTCGTGAAAGCGTGTGTTGTAGAGCGCCTGCAAGGTGTAATCGTGTCGTCCGACGATGTCGGCTCCGCTGGTTACAGCGCCGAACGCCGTTCCATCACCGGTGGTGCTCTCGAATATCGGCATCCAGTATCGGGGCCTGAGCGACGCCCAGGGTGAATACTTCCTGGACGGCGCCGAGTCGCTGGCGCCGAGTGGCGAGAGTCCGGCGGAGCTCACCACGCACTCGGGACAGATGCCACGCGGCCCGGAGCGCGTGCTGTCCACGCTCACCGGTGGCGGCGCATCGCTCGGAGCGGCGACAATGTGGTAGCCGTCCGCCTTGAACAACACTGCCGCCATTCGATCGCCGTAGTGGGAGGGCTCGGGCGAAAAGACGCCGGTCGCGGCCGCCGTGATTCGCGCGATTGCGACGGGAGACGATGTCAGATCGGCAACATAGAGCTGGGACGAGCCGTTGCGATCCGACGAAAAGTAGATGCGCGTCGCATCGCTCGACCAGCTCGGCCCGGCGTTTACAGCACGCGTCTCGCCGAACGCCCGAAGTGCGCTGCCGTCGGCGTCCAGCACGACGATCTCGGACCGGCCACGACTCTGCCTCACCGCCGCGATTCGCGTCCCGTCCGGCGACCAGCGCGGATCTGCCCACTGCACATCGATGCCCGCGGAGGTAATCGGAACGATCCTCTTCCCGTCGCTCGAAATCCTGGCCAGCTGTGTGGAATTGGGTGTCGCCTGCACCGCCACGATTTCGCCATCGGATCTGGCATCGGGGGACGAGAGCCTGGCTCCACGTGTCAGGCGTCGCTGGGTTCCGTTGCGCTCGACGTAGAGGTCGGTGCGGACTCGGTATGGATCCAGGTAGTCGTGCTGCGAGAAGAGGAGGCTTCCATCGCCGAGCCTCACGTTAGGTCCCGTTCCGTTGCGCCGCCCGACGCTCCTCTCCTGTCCGCCAAGATTCAGCCGATACGCCCTACTGACATCCTTGCCGGTATTGCCGGCATATATGAGCGTGGTATCACCGATCCAGCGCGGAAACACCGCGACGCGGCCTCTGGTTGTGAGCTCCCGCCAGGAAGGTAGCACCTCCGTTCCGGGCTTCAGGTCGCGCGTGACGGAATCGCGCCACTGCTCCCACGCCGTCTGGAACGACATTCCGAACGCGCCGCGCGAAGACGGCGTCAGGACGAAAGGCAGCAGGCTCCCGCTCGTGCGCTCGATGAACTCGCGAATGGTTTGGGGACCGCGCGTCCGCGACAGATGGTCGAACAAGAGCGAGCCGTAGATGTATACAACCGAGCCGCCGGGAAACCGGGACGTGGTAGGTGAGAGCTCCTGAAGCGTGGGAACACGGCCGGCCAGCACGGCCGCGCGGGCGGTCATGAAATGGTCTGCACCCTCCAGCCGGCCCATGCCAGTGAGACGCGTTTCATAGTAGACCGCGAGCCCTTCTATCACCCACGATGGCGTATAGGCATTGGGAAACAACAGCGGATTCCGTCCTAACAACGCCTGACCAACGCGCCAGATGCCGCGCACGCGGTCGAGGTGAAACACGTGCGCCAGCTCGTGGGTGAGAACGAGCGCGTTCCAGTCGTCGTAGTGCCTCAGGCCGGACGCATCGCTGGGCGGATGCGCGAACACTACTATCCGGTTGGAGGGGAACGGGGTCGCGTAGCCGTTTACGTAGTCGACGTTGTCGGCGATGACGAGATCGATCGGGCCTCTCGGTGCAACGAGCTCCCGGGACAGTTGCGTGTATGCGCGTTCGGCATTCGCGGCGGCGCGTCTTGCCTGTTCCTCGAGCTGTGGAGTGAAATGCACCCTGAAATGGGCCGTCTCCAGCGTACGCCAGTCGTCATTTGGAACCAGCTGCGC
>JBKKAY010000116.1:0-5060 GCA_046714195.1 Gemmatimonadaceae bacterium | reverse complement strand
AGTCCAAGCGCCAGTCCCAGCACCGCCCCGGCCAGGCTGATGGCGATTCCCTCCACTACGATCTGAAGCACTACGTGCGCGCGGGAGACGCCGATCGCGCGCATCACGGCGATCTCGCCCGCCCTCTCGTTCACGGAGACGGTCATCAGCGTGGTGACGAGCAGAAATCCCACGAACAGGCTCACCGCGCCGAGGATGAAAGCGAGCTGGCGGAAATAGCTCAAACGCTGATCGACCGAGGCGATGGCGGTGGCTATCGAGATCGCGGTCACGTTCGGCAGCTGGTTGGCGATCCAGCCCCGCACCTGCTCCGGGTCTGCTCCCTCTCGCAATCGAAGCATGAAGAGCGAAGCGCGATTCCGGCGTTCGGGCGCGACCATCCCCTCCAGCGTCTCACGTCGAACAGCAGACCCGGCCTGCTGCGCCGCGCCGTAGATGAAACGCACGCGCCCGGCCACCACCAGCTTCCGCTGGCCGGCGTAGCTCCTCGTTTGCGGGTCGTACCCGGTCGCGACAACGAGCGTGTCGCCGATTGCAGCACCTAGCCGCTCGAGCAGGTAATCGTTTGCCACGATCGCGTCGGCACGCGTCACGTCCTCCCCGGACAGGAGCTCATAGTCTCCCTGTACTGACGGATCGATGCCAAGCACGGCGCTGCTGACGTTGCTGCCGCCGAGCAGAATGTGGATGGACGCGCCCATCACCGGACTGATCGTTGTGATGTCCGGATTGGTGCGGAGAATCGCGGTCACCCCTGTCACATCGGGGATTGTGGCGTCAGTATCGAACGGCAGCGTTCCCTTGGGCGCCAGCCTCGTCTCGAATCCGCGGGATGTCAGAAGCTCCCGAAACGACTCGCGCATTCCCGACGCGAGCATCACCATGTCGAGCAGCATCGCCGCCGCGACTGCCACTCCAAGCACCGCCAGGATGGTGCGCGACCGGTGCCGAACCAGTGAGGCGCGCGCCAGTGTGAGCTGCACTCAGCGCCCGAACAGAGCGAGGGGCGGCACCCGCACCAGGCGTAGCGACGCGGCCAGGCCCGCCATGATTCCCAGGACGAGTGAAAGCGACACCGCGAACACGACGATGGGCCCGGTGATGATCGAGAACTGGAGCGGCGTCTGGTAAAGCGCCTGGTAGTGCAAGTTCACCAGCAGCGATGCCAGCCAGCCGAGCAGGACGCCGAGGGCGCTCCCGAGTACGGCGACCAGCGCTGCCTCGATCACGATGGATTGCGCCACCGAGCTGCGCGAGATGCCCATCAGCCGGAGGGCCGCGATGTCGCGGCGGCGCTCTTCGACCTTGAGGACCATGATGCAGAGCAGAAACATCGAGCTGGCGACAATGGTTATGACGCCGATAGCGCGGTGGAACCTGCTCACCACCAGAAACGTGCGTGAGGTCTCGACCGCGATGTCGCGCGACTGATACGCCCTGAACCCGAAAGCCTGCCGGTTGATCCGGTCGATGATGCCGGCTACGTCCGCGGAATCGGTAGTCGCAATCGCAAAGCGATCGACGCGATCCCCGTAGCCCGATATCCGCTGCAGCTGATCGAGGTGCAGGCGCACCTTGAAATCCGCGCGCGCGACTTCGGAAGGATCCGCACTCCGTTTGAAGATCGCTCCGACCTCGACCGTCTCGGCTTCAGTGCTCTCGGTTCCGGGTCGGGCCGAGATGGACAGACGGTCTCCGACATTGAGGTGCGCTGCCTGGGCGAACGCCTCGTCGATGGCGATCGTCCGCGGGGCAGCCACCTGTGTCGAGTCCTGCAACAGAAGTACGGCGGCGAGAGATGCCGCGAGGGGGGAGATCACCCGCGAAAGCTAGCGGCGCTTTCTTCCCCTGTCCCCTGCCGGCGCGATCAGCACCTGCGCGGCGAGAGCGCTTCCGATGGAGATCTCCTGTTTGCCGACGGCGAGCGTGATCGGACCGTCGAAAGGAGCGCGAGCCTTGACGCTCAGGTGCTTGCCCGGACGAATGGAGAGCTCGCCCAGGTAGCGGAGCATCTCCGGATCTTCGTCGGCCACGCGCACGACCACTCCGGCCTCGCCGACGGGAAGATCAGCCAGCGAGGTGTACTCGGTCTCGTCGACGGCTCCGTCGCGGGTTGGGATGGGAGCCCCGTGCGGATCGACTATTGGCTCTCCGATTGTGGCGGCCATCCGATCCACCAGTTCGTCGGACGCCGCGTGCTCCAGACGCTCGGCTTCCTCGTGCACTCGGTCCCACGGGTATCCCAGCGCGCGGGACAGATATGCTTCGATGACGCGGTGGCGGCGAAGCGTCCGCAGCGCGGCGCGTCGGCCCGCGTCGGTGAGCTTCACACCGCGATACCGCTCGTATGCCAGCAGTCCCTGATCGGCGAGCCGCCGCACCATGCCGCTGACCGAGGCGGGAGCCAGCTCAAGTCGCTGCGCGATCTCGTTGGTCGCCGCCGGGCCCGAGCCTTTGCCGATGGCGTAGATCGCCTTGAGATAATCCTCGACGTGCTCCGTGAGAGGCTCGTCTCGCCCGGCCTCCTTGTCCGGAACCTTGCCGACGCCGCGTGACACCTGGATCAGCTCGCCGGGTGCAGATGTGCCGGCGGGTGCCCGCGCACCATGAGAACCGGAAGCATCGAGATGTGGCGAAGCTCATGTGCCACGCTGCCGAGCAATACGTCGGCGAGCCCGCGGTGGCCGTGCGTCGCCATGGCGATGAGGTCGCAGTTCTCCCGCTCTCCGGCGGCGGCGATCTCCTTGGCCGGATCTCCGCCGGCGAGAAGAGCTTCGACCTTGAAGCCCTCGGTCTCCAGCCCATTCGCAATCTTCTCGATGTACTCGCGGTCGCTCTTCATCTCTTCCGACTCACGCAAATGCAGTTCCTTGATATTTCGGGCAGCCCAACCATCGGCGACGTGGATCAGCACGATCGACGATCCGCCACAGCTGGTCGCCAGCTTTCGCACATGAGCCAGAATCACTTCGTCGTACTCCGTGTGCTCGAGCGGCACGAGAATTCGCTGGTACATCAGCTCACGCTCCTGTGAAGAACTGCACCAGCAGCCAGATGTTGAGCCCGGCGATCACCACCGCGACGAAGTAGGCTAGCACCTTGAGCCACATCGGGTTGACGAATTCGCCCATCTTCAGCTTGTCCGACGTGAACATTACCAGCGGAAAGACCGCGAAGGAAAGCTGCATGCTCAGAATCACCTGGCTGAACACCAGCAGCTGGGCCGTTCCGCTCTCGCCGTAAATGATGGAGACGATCACCGCCGGAACGATCGCGATCATGCGGGTGATCAGGCGCCGGAGCCACGGACGCAGCCTGATGTTGAGGAACCCCTCCATCACGATCTGGCCGGCGAGGGTGCTGGTAATGGTCGAGTTCTGACCCGAAGCCAGCAGCGCCAGCGCGAACACGGTGCTGGCTCCCGCCCCCAGCAGCGGCGTCAGCAGCTTGTAGGCGTCCTGGATCTCGCCAACGTCGGAGTGACCCGTGTTGTGAAACGTCGCCGCGGCGACGATGAGGATTGCGGCATTGATGAACAGCGCGAAGGAGAGCGCGATGGTCGAATCTATGAACGCATACCGCAGGGCCTCGTGCCTTCCCGGCGGTGTCAGCTCGTACTGCCTCGTCTGCACGATGGACGAGTGCAGGTAGAGATTGTGGGGCATGACCGTCGCGCCGAGGATACCGACGGCAACGTAGAGCATCGCCGGATTGGTCACTATCTCCGGCGAGGGAATAAAGCCGCGCATGACCGCCGCGAACGGCGGCTGCGCCAGCATGATCTGGAACAGGAAGCAGACTCCGACGGTCGCGATCAAGGTGATGATCAGCGCCTCGAGCAGCCGGAATCCCTTGTTCTGGAGGTACAGGATCATCAGCACGTCGATGGCGGTGATGATGACGCCCCAGGTGATCGGAATTCCGAACAGCAGATTAAGAGCGATGGCCGTGCCGATGACCTCGGCCAGGTCGCAGGCGGCGATCGCTATCTCGCACGCCACCCAGAGCATGAAGTTGACCGGCCTCGAGTAGTGGTCCCGGCACGCCTGGGCGAGATCGCGTCCGGTCACGATCCCGAGCTTGCACGAGAGCCCCTGGAGCAGGATCGCCATCAGGTTCGACATCAGGATCACGGTCAGGAGCGTGTATCCGAACAGCGCTCCACCGGCGAGATCCGTCGCCCAGTTGCCCGGATCCATGTAACCGACCGCGACCAAATACCCTGGTCCGGCGAAGGCGAGAATCTTCCGCCACCACCCCGTCCCGGAGACGGGTACGGTTCTGTAGACCTCCCTGAGGGAGGGGGTTACGCGGGCGTGGCGCCAGCCAGGGGGGGCGTCCGGCCGGTCTTGCGGCACGGTACGGTTGGGGTCGAGCTGGGTGGCCAAGCGGGAAGCCTCATTATGGCGGTACAATCGATAGAAGTTAGTATGGCCTAACTTTTTCGCAAGTATATGGGTCTTGCTGGACCCCCGTTGCGCCATGTGTTAACCCTTCTTGCGTTCACCGTTTTGCATTAGGTGCAAAAACGCAACAACAGAAAACTCAAAAACGGAAAACGCACAGCGCAACGGGCCCTTAGCCCCTAATAAGGCCGAGCAACTGTCCCAGAATCCTTTCCGTGAGCCCCCAGATGATGTGCCCTTCGTGATGAAACGCCTGCGCGCTGATCGGGATGCCGCGAGCCAGTATCGCCGTGTCCCGCCAGAGGTCGGCCTGCTTCAGCACTGCGAGCGGAACCCAGAACGCCAGCGCCACTTCGTGGCTCAGGATCAGAGGCTCGCAGGATTTGAGCAGCACCACGTACGGCCGCACGATCACATCGGGCAGGCGGTTGATGCGCGGGCGCAGGTCGTCCAGAGTTCCGATGAAAGTCCCATCGCGCCCGAGATCGATTCCGAGCTCCTCGCGCGTCTCGCGTGCCGCCGTGTCAGCGAGCGACGCATCGCCGGGCTCTTCCCTCCCGCCGGGTAACGCGACCTGGCCGCTCCACGGATCTGCCGGATAGTCAGACCGCTTGATGAAGAGAAGCTCTGGCTTTCCGTCCGCGCCGGCCCGGA
>JBKKAY010000115.1:0-2853 GCA_046714195.1 Gemmatimonadaceae bacterium | reverse complement strand
CGCGGGGGAAATCGAGAAGCTCGGGCCTTCGGTGAGCTCGTGGAAGATCGGCGATCGCGTCATGGGTATCGTCGGCGGCGGAGGGCACGCCGAGAGAGTGTGCGTGCACGAGCACGAGGCGATTCCGGTTCCGCGCAGGATGTCGTGGGCGGAAGCCGCCGCGATTCCCGAGGTTTTTCTGACAGCACACGACGCGCTGTTCAATCGACTGGGTTTGCGCCCGGGTCAGACACTCCTCATTCACGCCGTGGGAAGCGGAGTCGGCACTGCCGGCGTGCAGATCGCCAAAGTTGCCGGAGCCACGGTGATCGGAACCGCGCGCTCGAGCGCGAAGCTGGAGCGGGCGAAGCAGCTCGGACTCGACGTCGCCATCGACGCGTCCCGTGGCGATTGGGCTGAGCAAGTCGAAGCTGCGATTGGCGCCGAACGAGTGCACGTCATAATGGACTTGGTCGGCGGCAACTACCTCGAGGGGAATCTCCGCGTGCTGGCGCCGCGCGGCCGCATCGTTGTGGTCGGGCTCACCGCCGGGTCGAGGGCCGACTTCGACATGGGAATGCTGCTGAGAAAGCGGCTCACGATCGTCGGAACCGCGCTTCGGTCGCGAGGACTGGAGGAGAGAATCGAGCTCGCCCGGGAATTCTCGGCGCGCGTGGTGCCGCTATTCGAGGAAGGCCGGCTCAAGCCGGTGCTCGATCGCGTGTTTCCCTTCTCGCAGATTCGGGCCGCGCACGACCTGATGGAATCGAACGAGACCTTTGGCAAAATCGTGCTGCAATGGGAGTGAATGTCGTGATGCCCGCAGCCATCAGCGGTCAAGCCATCAGCGCGCCGCGGGTAGTCTTCAGTCCCGTCGTTAACACGCTCCGAATCAACGCTAGCTCTTCCCCTTCCGCTTCCTGCCCTTCCTGTCGCCGATCATGATGGTGACCACCATCCACATGCCGATCACACCCGCCAGCAGGAATCCGAACATCCCCAGTCCCGCCTGATACTGCATCAGCAGTCCGCTGGCGACCAGTAGTCCGCCGAGCACGAGGCCGGTGAAGATCCGGTTGGCGACTTTCTCGAGGCCACCCAACAGTGACCCGAGCTGCGGAGTGTCCACTCTAACCGCGAAGTCGTCCGAAACCAGCTTCTGGGTAAAGACATCGAGCCGGTGGGGAAGCGCCCTCATCAGGTCCGAGGTCTCCGCCGCGATCTGGAACAGCCGCCGCGGTGACATGTCGCGCTTCGCGCGCTTGTTCGCGATCTCGCTGGTGTAGTCGCGAATCGACTCGGTGGGATTGAAGTTGGGATCGAGCGCGCGTGTCACGGCGTCGAGATTGAACAGCGCCTTGGCGAGTAGCGTCAGCTCCGCGGGAAGCTTGAGTCCTTCCCTGAACGCAATCGTGATCATCTCGTAGAGCACGATCCCGGCGGGGGTATCCTCCACCGTCTGATTGGCGTGCTTCGCGACCAGCGCCGACACATCCCGGATGTAGGCGGCGCGATCGAACTCCTCGGGCTCCTCGCCGATCTCGATCAGAGTTTCCGCCGCCGCGGTTCCGTTGTTCTCCGCCATCGCCAGGAGCAGGCGCACCACGTGATCGCGCATGCTGCCGGTCAAGTGCGCGGTCATTCCGAAATCGATGAGCGCCAGCTTCGGATCGTCCCGCGGTGGAGCAGGTGCCGCGGCAGCCTTGGCTTCGTTCTCCGACTCCGTCAGCGGAGTTGCGCCCTTGCGTGCCAGCTGCCGACGATCGTCGGCAGCCGCTTCCGACGGCGTCCTCGGATTATCCGGACCGGGCAGCACGATGAACACGTTCCCCGGATGCGGGTCGGCGTGAAAGTGGCCACTGTCTGTTATCTGCTGCAGGTACGCGTGCGCGAATTCTTCGGCGAGCCCGGAGAAATCGTATTCGATCCTGCTGATGGGCGGGATGGCGTCGATCTTCACGCCCTTGATGCGCTCGCTGGTGAGCACCTTGTGGGTCGTGTAGGCGTCGATCACCCGTGGAATGAGAATGTGGGGAAAGGTCGCCAGCGCTTTGCGGAAGGACGCCGCGTTCCGCGCTTCGGTGCGGTAATCGAGCTCGTCGACCAAGGCGCGCTCCACCTGCTGCACCACGCCGATCATGTCCACGCGGGAGCCAGCGGAAGTGTGTTCGCTCAGGAAGGTCGCCAGCTCACGGAAGTACTCGATGTCCTCGCTCAACTGCTCGCGCAGGTTCGGCCGCTGCACTTTCACCACCACACTCCGTCCATCCCGGAGCTGGGCAGCGTGGACCTGTCCCAGGCTGGCGCTCCCCAGGGGCTCCTTCTCGAACGAGGCGAAGAGCTTGCTGATCCGGGCGCCAAGCTCGGCTTCTATTGTCGCCTCGACTAGCTCGTAGTCCATCGGGGGGACCGCGTCCTGGAGGTGCTCTAGCTCCTCTATGTACTGGCGGGGAAGGAGGTCCGGCCGGGTGGACAGCACCTGGCCCAGCTTGATGTAGGCGGGCCCCAGCTCGATCAGCTTGTCCCTGAACGCCCTGGCTTTGGCGGCCGATTCGCCGTCCCCCGACTCGTCGGCGCCATCGACGCTGGCGCCGTCCAGATTCATCAGGCCCTGGCGATTGGCGAAATCGCGCAGCCCGTATTTCGTGAACAGGCCAAGCGTGGAAGCCAGGCGTGGAAGATGCTTTGGCGAGAGGATCATGCGGTGCGAGGGGGCAGAAAGCATGCCCGCGTCAGTTGGCTTAAGTGACGATACCGGAGATATTTATGGCATGTCGACGACACAGAGCGGCGCCAAGGCCGAGACAGGACGGGTGAAGGTGGTTAGGGTGCCCAAACCGTGGGGCCACGAGACGATCTGGGCTCGCTCCGACC
>JBKKAY010000114.1:0-4603 GCA_046714195.1 Gemmatimonadaceae bacterium | reverse complement strand
CGTAAAAGGGATCGGCCCCTGGACCGCGCAGATGTTCCTGATGTTCAGGCTGGGGAGGCCGGACGTGCTGCCCGATCTCGATCTCGGGATTCAGAAGGGCATCCAGCGAGCGTACCGGCTCCGGAAGCTGCCGCCGCCGGAAAAAGTGAAGAAAATGGGGGCAAAATGGGCCCCCCACCGCACCATCGCCGCCTGGTATTTGTGGCGGCTGCTGGACGCGCCCACGCCGGTGCCGCGCTCAGGCGATTGAGAGCTGAAAATCGTCCTTTCCCTCTCAAAAAGGCGGTCCGGAGGTTAGATTGAAGGGATAATCCAGAGCCCGGAGCGCGGATGGCAGTGAAAGTTAAGATCGAGCCCGACAAGAGATATTTTCAGGATCGCGACGGAAGCTTCCGCGCTGTCGAGAATTTGAGCATGACCGCGATGACGCCTGTCTATCCGGCGACGATTCATCAGATGCGGCGTTCCATGATTTTCGCTGACGACCGGGCCCACGCTGTCGTCGCCCTCGACAAGAACGTGCGTGTCACCCGCAACGCGGAAATGTTGGCGGTCCTCATCACATACAACGAGCCCACCGAAGCCACCTGGCGCGCTCTCAGGGTTCACATGGATGCGGAGAACTCCACCGCCGAGATCGCCAGGGAAGCAAAGAGCCAGGCCCTGATCGAACGGAGACGGAAGAGCGCAGAAGCGCGCTAAGCGCATGCAGGCCGGGCTACATGCTCTGGTTTGCGCGGGTCTGGCGGTAGCAGTCGCATCGTGCGCAGCACCGCCTCCCCCTCCCCCGCGTCCTGTTCCCGCGGGACCGCCGACAGATACGCTTAGAGTCCCGCTCATCGACCTGGCGTCGAAGACGTATTTCAGACACGCCGGCGGACTCTATCCCGGCGGCGTCAATCACCCACCGCAGGCCCACGACTCGGCCGCGCGCGCGCGGCGCAACGCCATCCGGCCGCTCGATGTCAACGGCGACGAGCATCCGTTCGGCAAGTACGTGCTGATCTCGATCGGAATGTCGAACACGACCCAGGAATGGTGCTCGGCGAGCTCCACGCCCCCGTGTAGCGCGTGGAGCCTGATGGGACGCGCGGCCGCCGATCCGGTGGTGAATCGCACTTCGCTGGTGATCGTGAATGGTGGGGCGGATGGACAGGATGTGGAGACGTGGATGTCACCGACATCTCCCAACTACGAGCGTATACGGACTGCGCGCCTCAACCCGCTGGGGCTGAGCGAGAATCAGGTGCAGGCGGCGTGGGTAAAGCTCGCCACTGCACGCCCGGTGGCGAGTCTGCCCGCAGATACAGCTGACGCGCGCGTTTTTCTTTCGATGCTCGGCCAGACGCTTCGCACGCTCAAGGTTCGGTATCCAAATCTCCAGCTCGTCTTTTTGTCGAGCCGGACGTACGGCGGCTATGCGACCATCGATCTCAGTTCTGAGCCATATGCGTACGAGGAAGGATTCTCAGTGAAATGGGCGATCGAGTCGCAGATCAACGAGGCCCGCGGGACGGCGGGCAATCCGGCAGCCGGGAGTCTCAGTTACCTGCGGAGGACTGCGCCGCTTCTTTTGTGGGGCCCTTACCTGTGGGCCGACGGGGCGACTCCGCGCTCGGATGGACTGAGCTGGCTGCGCAATGATTTCGAGGAAGACGGGACGTATCCGTCGCAGTCCGGGGAAACCAAAGTGGCAACGATTCTGCTCGAGTTCTTCAAGAGCTCACCGTACACCCGGTGCTGGTTCGTGGCGAACCAGTACTGTCTCTAAAGGAGCGCGCGATGCCGATAGTGAAAATCGAAGACATGCCCAACACCGCCCGGGTCTGGGTTTTCGGCAGTGATCACCCGCTTGGGGCGGAACAGAGCGCGATCCTGCTCGAGGAAGTGGACCGATTCCTGGCAAAGTGGAACGCGCACGGCGCCCCGCTCACCTCGGCGCGGAGCTGGAAGCACGATCTCTTCCTCACCATCGCCGTGGATCAATCGACCGCCGGCGCCTCGGGATGCTCGATCGACGGACTTTACCGCGCTCTCAAGGCGCTCGAGCCCAGAACCGGAGCAAGTCTGCTCACCAGCGGCTGCGTGTTCTTCCGCGATTCGGACGGGACAATCGCGTGCACGCCCCGGGATCAGTTCACGGCGCTCGGCGCGGCAGGAAAGGTTTCCGCGGCTACGCAGGTCTTCGATCCGACCGTGACTTCCCTAGGGGAATGGCGCGCGCGCTTCGAGCTCAAGGCGGGCGAATCGTGGCACGCCGGACTCCTGCACGACGGCCAGCCGGCGTGAAGACCCACACTTCGTATCTCACCTTCAATACGAAGAAGCGTCAGGAGATCATCGACATCACCGACGACGTCGAGAAGTGCCGCGCGGTAGCCGGGATAAACGAAGGCATGGTGCTGGTATCGGCGATGCACATTTCGGCCTCGGTATTCGTCAACGATCACGAGCCGGGATTGTGGAAGGACATCCTCGATTGGCTCGAGACGCGGATCGCGCCCTGGTCACCCGACGAGTATCGGCACAACAGCGGGACGGGAGAGGACAACGCCGCCGCGCACCTTCGGTCTCTGGCGCTAGGGCACGAGGTGATTGTGCCGGTGACGAAAGGGAAGCTCGACTTCGGCCCCTGGCAGCGCGTGTTTTACGGCGAGTGGGACGGCCAGCGGCCGAAGCGGGTGCTGCTCAAGGCGATGGGCGAGTAGCGTCGAATTGCTGGGCCGCTTCTTCCGCGCCCTTGAAGCCGATGCGGCTGTGGGTGCCGTCGCAGAACGGCTTTGTCACCGAAGCGCCGCACCTGCACAGCGAGATCCATGGCTTCTCCGGCTTCCGCTCCGGCATCTGCACCTGGTTGCCATCGTGGTCGATCAGCCTCACATCCCCATGCACGCGGTAGGGGCCGTTCTTGCGAATCTCGATTGTTACTTCTGCCATTGTTGGAACCGGAGATTTTGAGGAGGGGTCGCGCTTGTCCGGAATCTAGCTACACCCTGAGGTGATCGGCCCGCCACTCACTGATGGCGCGCTTGATCTCGGAAGGAGTCTTGAGCTCGCCGGCGAAGACGCGTCGCGTGAGCTCGGGAATCTCCGCGTCGGGCGCGAAGCGGAGCGCGATGAGGTGGCGCCTTCTCAGCTCGGGAATCCGCGCCCGCAGGTCCGGGGGAAGAAGTCGCTCGAGCCGGGTCCGCTCTTCCATGCAGATGACCCTGTCCTGCACGCGGAGCGGCATGTATCGCGCGCCGACGAGCGCGACTATCAGAGCGATCCAGACCACGAGATTCCAACCGGTGAGCACGCTCGGGTTACGCACAAACTGGACGGCGACGACAACGAGGTTGATGCCGAGGATCGGCATGGCGAAAAAATGCCACGGCGCCCACCAGCGCCGATGGTTAGCGTACGTCTGCATTCTTTGCCTCCCCTGCGGCGTCCCGGGCGTAGCGCTTGAGCCTGGTGATCATGGCGTTGAGACCTGGCTCTCGCGCCCCGAGCCCAATGCTCTCCATGAGGGTGCGCACGAAATCGGGTGGAATTGCCAGAGTGGTGGCAGGTGGCTGGCCATTGACTGCTCCGAAGACGATGGCGAGGACGGCCGCGATCGTGGGTGATTGGCGGAGATTCAGGTCGGCGTAAAAATACATCTTCCCGTCGCGCAGCTCAGGGATGATGTCGACGCGCGTCTGGCACTCGGGCACGGTAAAGCTGCCGCGGTCCAGATCCTTGAAGCGCTCGGGGAGTGGCTCGAGCTTCTTCGAGTACTGTACCAGCGCCTGCATCTTCTCCTCGCGTCCCATCGCCCGAAAGTGCTTCAACGCGCGATCGATGGAAGGCGGAAGAGCGGAGGTCGAATGCAAATCCTGCATGCGCTCAATTTAATTAACTTTCGCCCGGGGATTTCGTAGACAACGTGACGGAGGAATGCATGCCAACGAGGAAAGCGACCGCGGTCTGGGAAGGCGGTCTGAAAGGTGGTAAGGGAAGCTTCAAGGGAGAGAGCGGCGCGATCGGAGGGCAGTACAACTTCAGCTCGCGTTTCGAGAGCGGTACCGGGTCGAATCCTGAAGAGTTATTGGCGGCGGCGGAAGCTGCTTGCTTCAGCATGGCGCTGAGCGGTAGTCTCGAGAAAGCGGGAACTCCGGCGACGCGCATCGAGACGTCGGCGGCGTGCACCGTGGAAGCCGTCCCCGGCGGATTTGGCATCACGAAGATGAAGCTCAACGTTCAGGCGACGGTGCCCAACATCGACAAGGTCAAATTCGAGCAGATCGCCAACGAGACGAAGGAAGGATGTCCCGTTTCAAAAGCGCTCAAGGGCAACGTCGAGATCACTGTCGAGGCAAGACTCGTATTGTAGTTATCTAGAATAATTCCTGATCTTGCTCTTCAGCAGCTCACCGTTGGAGAAGATGATCTGCTCTCCCGTATCGCTTCGGACCCGCGTCATCTTCAGACCGATGTGCTCGACCTTTCCGCGATAGTTGTCGACCGAGATCGCATCTCCTACGACGAATGGCTTGTCGACGACGATCGCGATGGCGGCAAAGAGATCGGCGAGCGTCGTCTGGACCGCGAATGCGATAGCGAGTCCGCCGATGCCGAG
>JBKKAY010000113.1:0-5078 GCA_046714195.1 Gemmatimonadaceae bacterium | reverse complement strand
AAAGTCCCCACAGGCCGACGAGGCCGCCCCCGACCATGAAGATGGTCCCGGCGTCACCGCCGATGATCGCACCCGCCACCATCGCCGCGCCCCCGACGACCATCAGCACGACAGAGCTGTTCATGCCACCCGATCGTCTGCGCGTTTGGCTCGAGGCCGCGGCAGCGGTCGATGCGGCCGGTCGAATTCCGACTGCGGCCGACTCGATCGTGGGTCCGCTCGTCGTTTGCACCCGGGTCTCCGGGACGAGCTGTGCCGCCGACACAGGAGCCGTTTTCGTCGGCGCCGCTTGCGCATGACCGCTCGCGGGAATGATTGCCAGCACAATGAGGGCTGAAATAAGGACGCGCATGTGTCTCTCCAGGTGTGATTGGTGAATCGCAACAACGACATTCTGGTTCTCGTCCCGGATCGCGGCTAGTTGCCGCTCCGCGGGCTCGCTTTCTCCCACAATCTTGCCAGCCGCCGGAACAGCTCGCCGCGGCTGACGTGCTGCGTCTTCGTTCCCGCGCTACTCTTCGCAATGCGAGGACGGAAGGTCAGCTTCACGTTCCCGAGCTTGAGCACTCCACCGGGCGGCACCTCTCTCTCTCCCGCAACTCGATACCCATCGACGACTGTCCCGTTGGAGGAGCCGAGGTCGAGGACGAACCATTTGTCACCCTTCCGCAGCAATGTTGCGTGCGACGTCGAGACGCTCTCGTCGGCAATCCGCACATCATTATGCTCGCCACGACCAATCGACGCCACCGGCCGCTCGATCCGAAACTCCTTTCCCCACAGTGAGCCGGTAGACAGAGTTGCGAGGGTCTCGGCCGGGGCGGATGCGTGCCCAGTTACCGGTGCTGCCGCGCGTTCGAAAGAAGGCTCCGTAACCGGCGCGGCACGCTGTGAACCGATGCTCATCAGGATTTCCGTGGCCGCACCGGGTGCCGGCGCCGGCCGAGCCTGCGGTTTTTTCGCCTGCGCGTTCGTCTCCCAGCGGAACTCCTTTGTTCCAATGCCAATGACGTCGCCCGGACGCAATGAATGCGCCGCAGTCAGCTTGGTCCCGTTCACACGTGTGCCATTGGAGCTCTGATCGACCAGAACATAGCATCCCTCAGACGACTTGATGATCGCGTGGCGGCGTGAGACTCCCGTTCCTTCGACGACCACTTCGCAGCCGCGCTCCCGTCCGAGCACGACCCCGCCCTCGGGAATCTCGGTCACCTCACCAGTTTCTGATTCAACCAGCCGGAACTGCGATTTCGGGGCCGGCACACTCGGCATCAGCTCGGTCCCCAGGGCGGCAGGATCCGCTCCCGGCCCGGCCCGCAATGGCGCCGGATGTCCGTAGGTGAGCTGGCAATTTCCGATATCGATGCGCGTTCCATGGCGAAGCTCGACTGGGTCGGCGCCGATGGTAACTCCATCGACTCGAATGAGCGCGTTAGGCGCGAGGCGCCGGATGACCGACAGGGCGTCAGGACGAACGACGAGGACGGCGGTCGCCGGCAGATTCGCCAATGGGGACAGGGAGACGGCGTCCTTGCCACGCCCACCGATTACGTTCGAGCCGACCTGCAGGGTGGCGCGATCGCTCCGCGCCGTAAGAAATGGCATGATCATGCGAAAAGTCTCCGCTGGGAATGATTTTTCACTCGCCGCCACCGCCCCGCTGGAACTCGACGTCCTTCGTATGTCGCTTTCCACTGCCGTCGGTCACTGACACAACGAGGGTATAGCTACCGGCCGGCATCGCGCCGAAGTCGAGCGTGCGGTGACGCCGTGTCGCGGGACCGCTCGCGGATTCGTCGAAGGTCTCGGTAACCGGCGAGATTCCGCCGAGGAGACGCCGCAGTCCCGATTCGTTCCTGGAGACGCTCAGGCGCGTCCGGAAATCGGTGCCCTTCTCGAGACCGCAGACATCGTAATAGACATCGAGATTCCCGCGATTGTCCGATCCGATCCGATCGACGAGCAGAGTCATCTGCCCGCCTGTCCTTCGCACCGCCGCGTCGAGGTCGAGATCGCGAGTCTCGGCTACGGCCGGACAGCGCGAGCGGTGCTTGAGCGCGAAATGGGCCCCGTACCAGGAGCCGACGGACAGCATCGCTGCGCCAGCGGCCAGGTACCAGAAGCGCGGGCTCGCCGTGCGCGCCCGTCCGGATACCTGAACTGCGCCGTCGCGTACCGCTCGCGCGGCCTGGTCGGTGGCGGTGCGGAAGCGCGGAGCGTGGGTCTGCGCGAAGCGACTTCCGGCCTCGATGCCCGCTTTCAATTTGGGCCTCTGCTCGCGCAGCATCTGAATGCCCACCGCGAGCGCCTTGTCGAGAGCGGCTGAAGAGCGCGGGCCGCTGTTGTCGGCGGCGGTGTCCACGGTGATTGTCGCATCAGCATCTGATCGTGCCCCGGCCGAGACGGAGGCGAGAGCGATTCCTTCGCCGGCATTCTCGAGAGCCGCGAGAAGATCATCAGTGCTCTGGAACCGGTCACCGGGATCCTTGGCGAGCATGCGCTCGATCACCGAGTAGACGGCGTGCTCTTTTGTCGAATTCAGAGTCGGGCGCGGGACCGGTGACTGCACGTGATCCAGCAGGATGCCGACGGCGTCATCGCCTGAAAACGGTACGGTGCCGGTGAGACAGTGATAGCCGACCACACCAAGACTATAAATGTCGCTCCGGCCATCGACGTGCTTCCCTCGTGCCTGCTCCGGACTCATGTAGCGCGGTGTGCCGATAGAGATGCCATCCGCGGTGAGGTCCGCATCTCCCTTCGCGCGCGCGATACCGAAATCCGTGACGACGCAGCGTCCCTCGCCATCGAGCATGATGTTGTCGGGCTTCACGTCGCGGTGCACAATGCCGCTGGCCGCCGCGTACCCCAGGGCGCGTGCGGTCTCCGAGAGAACACGGCACACTTCGGCGACCGGCAGTCTCCCCCGACGAACGAGACGCGCTGAGAGCGACTCGCCGGAAAGGAGCTTCATCGCAAAGAAGATCACCTTGCCCGAGCGGCCGACACGATAGATGGGAACTATGTGCGGATGCTCGAGCTGCGCGGCGGTGCGCGCCTCGCGCTGGAAGCGCTCGACGCTTTCCGACCCACCCGTCAGGTCGAAGGGAAGCACCTTGACCGCCACATCCCGGTTGAGCTGCCGCTCGCGCGCGCGGTAGACGACGGCCATGGCGCCGCGTCCTATCTCCTCCAGTACTTCGTAGTCCGCGTCAAGTGCGGCACGCACGATGTCGAAGTCGCTCTGCACCAGGTAGCTGGGGGCACTCATACTGTAGCGCTCGGGATAGTAGCGCTGAGAAGCGCGATCACGCCTTGCTGCTGCGAGCCTGTCGTTCCCGGAGGCGAATGCGCTGGAACCATTCCCCCAACAGTGCGACGACCACCACACCGGCGAGCATGCTGAGCGATGTCTTCCATGTCAG
The DNA here is from genome assembly GCA_046714195.1 of Gemmatimonadaceae bacterium. GTDB lineage: Bacteria > Gemmatimonadota > Gemmatimonadetes > Gemmatimonadales > Gemmatimonadaceae > UBA4720. The sequence goes on along the minus strand of JBKKAY010000113.1, from coordinate 1,653 downwards.
CTTGTATACTCCGGCCGTGACGAGCAACGCTGTCGCCGCCGCGGGCGGGTGATAGGCGCGGAGTGACGGCTGCACCAATGCGGTGACCGCGATAGCAATCGCGCCGGCCCAGACACGTTCCACCGGAAACGACCGGCTGCTGAGCAAAGTCGCCGAGTCGGCCGCTCCGAGGAGGAGAAGCGCGAACCAGGCGCATATGAAAGCCACGACATGTCCGGTGACGATCGCGTGGAATCGTGTCTGCGACGACCCGGGATGGCTGGCGATCAGAAAGGCTGTCGGTCCGAGTCCCGCGGTAAGCCACGGTTGACGGGTCGCGATGCTGATCACGCCGACAACGAGTATCAGTGTCGCCGAAACGGCGGGCACCCACACCGAATCGGCTGAGGCGGCGGGCGATCGTCCGGTCCACAGAGTGTCGAAACGACCGGTAGCGGTCCTGCCGGAGTTCGTTCCGGCTGCAGCAGCCACAACGGATGGAGTCGGAATCGTTGGTGTGATAGGGCGTGTGGCCACGTTAGATCTCGGCGTTGTAATGGGGAATTCCGGGTAAGCAGAGCCGCGCCGAAAAGGCCCGTTCAGCACGGGCGTCTGCATCAATCAAGACTGCCGGCAGGGCGGCGCGTAACGCCGGTGGAGGTGATTCGTCCTCTATTCGCATGTCCTTTCTGATCATCGACAACGAGAGATACGCGCTGCAGATCGGCGACACCGTTCTCGGTGGATCGGACGACGAGGTGCTGTCGGTATCACCCCTCGCGAAACTACCTCCGTTCGCCGTTCTGTCTTGCTCGCCGGAAGGGGTGGGCACCATCAGGCGACTGGATGGCGACTCGGACATCGCGATCGACGGCCAGCCACTCGGGAAAGAGCCGCGCACTCTTCGGCACGGCGCGCGCGTATCGATTGCCGGCCTCGACATATCGTATGGTGAGCTGCGCGCCGCGGGCGGGACCGCTCATATTGGCAGTGTCAGCAGCGAACTGCTGCGTTCCTCTCCCGATGTGACGGCAAGAGGCGAAACGATCAATGGACGGCTGGTGCGTCTGAGCGGCGGCGGCGGCGAAGCGATCCTCATACCGGAAGAAGGGCTGGACATTGGCCGTGATCCGACCTGTGGGCTGGTGCTTGCTTCGAAAAGCGTCTCGCGCCGCCACGCGGAGATTGCCCCCTTTCAGCTCGGCTACCGGCTCACCGACCGCAGTCGAAACGGTGTGTTCGTCAACGGGGAACGGGTGAAAGGCTCACACCAGCTGCAGAGCGGAGACATCTTCCGTCTCGGTACCGAGGAGCTGCGCTTCGAGGCAGACTAGGGCGTGCAAAGCCCGCGGCCATCAGCCGCTCCGCAGTCAGCCCCGGGCAGGTAGTCTTCAGTAAGCCGTCCGGCCGGAGATCAACCTTCTACCCGATGCGATCCCCGCTGATCGCCTCAAAGAAATGGGCTTTTTCAAGGTCGAACGCCAAAGTGATCTTTGACCCAAGCGGCGGCAGCTCGAGCGGTGACACACGCGCCGTGACATCGTGTTTCCCCGCGCTGGCGTAGATGAACGTCTCGTTGCCCAGGGACTCTACCAGGTCCAGCTTCGCCGACGCAGTCGGCAGTCCCGGCTGCGGCCCCGGGACGACCGACACATCTTCCGGCCGGATTCCCAT
>JBKKAY010000112.1:0-5620 GCA_046714195.1 Gemmatimonadaceae bacterium | reverse complement strand
CCGGCGGGGAGTTTCGACGCGGCGGCGGCCGAGCGCGGCCGAATGGTCTTCGACCGGAGCTGTTCGACCTGCCACGTCGGTGGCTCCGGTACCGATAATAATTCCGGAGTGCTCCACGACCCGTCGGAAACGGGGATGAGCGCGACCTACGCGCTGCGCACAGCGAACAAGCGGTATCGAACGACGCCGCTACGAGGGCTATGGCAGCATCCACCGTATTTCCACGACGGAAGCGCCGCGACACTGGGGGATGTCGTAGCGCACTACAACCGCGTACGACGCCTGAACCTGTCGGCTGCGCAGCAGCAAGACCTCGTCCAGTACCTGCAGTCGTTGTGATCGCAGGGGCAGTTATCCGGCAGCGCTCGGGTAGTGCGCTCGAGCGCTGGGTGACGCTCGTCTTTGGCGCACTGACCATCGCAGGGTGTGCCGAGCCGGCACGACTTCCCGTCGCTGCTGGTATCGGTCCCAGCCCGGTACTACCGCCCCCCAAGACTTCACTGATACCGACGATCAACGTCGTAACGGCCAAAGGGTGGCCGGCCAACACCAGACCGATGGCAGCGGAGGGCACGGCAGTCGCCGCGTTTGCGCGGGACCTGGATCACCCGCGGTGGCTTTACGTGCTTCCCAATGGCGACGTGCTGGTGGCGGAGACGAATGCGCCGAAGCGTCCCGCAGACAACAAGGGGATCAGAGGGTGGTTCTTCAAGCATTTTCAAAAGAAGGCAGGCGGTGCGACACCCACCGCCAACCGCATCACGCTGCTGCGGGACACCGATAGAGACGGGGTCGCCGACATTCGTTCGATCTTCGTCGCGGGATTGAATTCGCCCTTTGGCATGGCGTTGGTGGGCAACATTCTTTACGTCGCGAACAGTGATGCCGTGGTGCGCTTCCCGTATTCGGCCGGCCAGACCCGGATCGAAACGCGCGCGATCAAAGTCGTCGACCTTCCCGCCGGCCCGATCAACCGTCACTGGACGAAGAGCCTGATCGCGAACACCGAAGGGACCAAATTGTACGTCGGCGTCGGATCGAACAGCAACGCCGCGGAGAACGGGATTGAGCAGGAAGAGGGACGGGCGGCGATCTGGGAGGTGGATATAGCCACGGGTAAGCACCGCGTCTTTGCCTCCGGGCTCCGCAATCCTGTGGGCATGGCGTGGGAGCCGGGGAGCGGGGCACTGTGGGTAGCGGTAAACGAACGTGACGAGCTTGGCAGCGATCTGGTGCCCGACTATATGACCAGTGTGCGCGACGGTGGATTCTATGGATGGCCTTACAGTTATTTCGGCCCGCACGTGGATTCTCGAGTGAAGCCGGAACGGCCGGACCTCGTCGCCCGCGCAATCAAGCCGGACTATGCACTCGGCAATCACACCGCATCGCTCGGCCTGGCCAGCTCACGGGGAACGCAGCTGGCGCCTCCATTCAGAAACGGAATGTTCGTCGGGCAGCACGGCTCCTGGAATCGGAAGCCGCGCAGCGGCTACAAGGTAATTTTTGTTCCGTTCACCGGAGGAATTCCGTCCGGAGCCCCGATCGATGTCCTGACCGGCTTCGTCAAAGGCAATGGGGATGCGATGGGGCGGCCTGTTGGCGTCGAGATCGACAAACAAGGCGCGCTGCTCGTCGCTGACGATGTCGGCAACGTTATCTGGCGGGTCACCGCCTCGCCGTCGGCAGTCAGCTCCTCCCCTGACTCTCCGCGCCCTAGCCCTTAGCGATGCCGAAAACCCGCAACGTCCCGCCGCTCGCTTCGACGCGATAGGCGGGGATGCTTTCCTTCGCCGGGCCGGCCTTCACCTCACCAGTCGCCACGTCGAACTGCGACCCGTGCCAGGGGCATTGCACAGTCCCGCAGATCATTACTCCGTCCGCCAGCGACGCGCCCCGATGGGTGCATCGATCGTCGAACGCCACGTAGCCGTCCGCAGTCCGACCGAGGACAATGCGCTTGTCGCCGACGCGAAGGAGGCGCAGCTGGTCTACCTGTAGATCTCCGGTCCCGACAGTGATCGGATCGTCACCCACCGGTGCGGCCACGCTCTCCTCCTGCCACTTCCCGGCGTTCGCGTATCGGTGATCCACACTCACCTGATTGCGGCTCACCAGGGTGCCGCCGAGCCACCCGCCTACCATGAGGGTGATCACACCAAGGGCCTCGAGTGCCAGGACTATCGCGTCAGGCTGATTTACGGCATCGCCACGCAACCATCGCGCGAGAGCAAAGATCACCATCGCCGACACCATGGATAGCATGTGGCGGAAGGCGCGCTTCCTACCGCTGCTGTTTGGCGGAACGGTGTAGATGAAGTCCACCAACCCCGGCATCGCGGCGACTACACCGGTCGCTACGCCCGCCAGCGCAAGGTGAGCGCCGGTAGTCCACAACGAACGAGCGTTCATGAACACACCGGCCAGGTCGAACACGAACGCGCCGGTCATGAACGCCAGTGGGAATGGAATGAGCGCGGGATGCGAGGGATGCCCGCGAAAGCTCGCTTTACTGCGCATGGCCTTCTCCCCATCTGAAGGTGACCCGCCTGACGCACCAGCGCTCGTGCGCAAAGTTTCGGCCGCTCGTACTGCCGGGTGAACATCCTGCAGCAGCCGGACCTCTTCACTCCAAAGAATCTCCGTCTCGGCGACGGCCAGAAGAAAGACCTCGTCGAATTTCTGAAGTCTCTCTAATCGCAGGGTTTTTGCCTCAGGGTGTCGGATTCACCGTGCCCTGGCTGCCATTTACCCTTACCAGCTTGCCGCACGCCGCGACGCCGTTGTAGCACGCATTGCCCCTCCGCATCATGCGATTCTCGTCTACCCGGAGGTTGTCATGCGTGTTGCTATCCGAGCCGGTATCGGCGCGTTCCTGGTTGGTGCCACGGGCTGTCAGGACGTGGACAGAGTGGTATCGGTTCCCCCACCCGCCACCGGTACGTTGGCGCATCAGAGCGCAATGGAGCCCGCTCTCACCATTGACGTTCAGATCGTGGCGGAAGGACTCACCTCGCCGATTCAGGTCGTCTCGGCAGATGACCGCACGCGCCGGCTTTTCATCATCGATCAGGTGGGCGTCATCCGCATCGTCACGAGAGACGGGGTCCTCTTGCCGACGCCCTTCCTCGACGTGCGGGCGAAGATGGTACCGCTCCGCCCGAACTTCGACGAACGCGGGCTTCTTGGCCTCGCCTTCCACCCGAAGTACGAGAAGAACGGACGGTTCTTCGTCTACTACAGCGCCCCGCCGCGGCCGGGCGCGCCGGCCGGCTATAACCACACGGCGCGGATCTCCGAGTTCCGCGTTTCCGCCAACCGCGATATTGCCGACCCCGTGTTCGAGCGCGTAATCCTCGAGGTCGACAAGCCGCAATTCAACCACAATGGCGGCACGCTCGCCTTCGGAAAGGACCGGAACCTTTACATCTCGCTCGGTGATGGCGGTGGCGCCAACGATGTGGGTCTCGGCCACGTCGAGGACTGGTATGCCGGGAACGGCGGAGGCAACGGGCAGGACAAGGAGGCCAACCTGCTGGGGAATATTCTTCGAATCGACATCGACCACGGAACACCGTACGGAATCCCGCGCGGCAATCCATTTGTTGGTAAGCCCGGTCTCGACGAGATCTGGGCTTATGGCCTGCGGAATCCGTACCGTATGTCGTTCGACACCAAGGACGGGCACCGGTTATTCGTCGGTGATGCGGGGCAGAGGCGATGGGAGGAGGTGAGCATCGTCGAGCGCGGCGGGAACTACGGCTGGAACGTGCGGGAAGGCACGCACTGCTTTGACGCGGAGAACAATACGGTCGAGCCGGAGAGTTGTCCGAACGCGGAGCCTGATGGAACGCCTCTCCGCGATCCAGTCATCGAGTACGCGAATTCTGCCCAGCCCGGTGGAATCGGCGTCACGGTGATCGGGGGGAACGTTTACCGCGGCAAGCGCATCAAGTCGCTGAGAGGGCTGTACGTATTCGGCGATTTCAGCAAAGGCTTCAGTCCTCCCGACGGGACTCTTCTGGCCGCGAGGCCACGGCGTCATGGCCTCTGGCCGATCCGCGAGCTGCGCGTCGCGTCGAGTCCCAACGGGCGTCTCAACGATTACGTCCTTGGCTTCGGCATCGATGATCGCGGGGAGATATACGTCGGAGGGAAGGATGTCCTCGGGCCCTCGGGGACTACAGGGAAAGTCTATCGGCTAATCCCGGCTCCGGGAGATGACGACGATCACAAGGATTCCGACGATGGGAGGGATTCCGACCACTAGGAGACTCGCTAAGGACGGCCAAAGTGGCCTGCGAATCGAGTAAGCTACTTGATGGCAAGCCCCGTGATGTACAACACCAGCATACCGGCGAGCACACCTCCGAAGGCGAAAAGCGGCCGCTTCTGGAGCGCGGCATTTTCCGCGCCCCACACCAGCTTGCGCCCGATTTCGTAGGCGACCTGGAACACCGCCCCCGCTCCGATCGAGAGGAAAAGAATCGAGAGCGGTGGCGAGTGCACCAGACCGCCCACCCAGGCGCCGACGATCGCCGGAGCACCGCCGATCAGCCCGAGCCACGCCAGCGCGCGCAGCCGTGGCGAATCCTTCGCGATCGGCACCACGATTCCGAGCCCTTCAGTGATGTTCTGAATGATGAAGCCGACGACCAGAAAGGTCCCGAGAGCCGCCGCCCCGACCGCGTAGGCCGCGCCGATCGCCAGACCCTCGCCCAGATTGTGAAGCCCGATGCCGATGGCGATCACGGTGGCGAGCGACAGACGCTGCCCCGCCTGGCTTCGCCCGGTCGTATTCTGCTGGCGGCCGATCGCGTCGAGCAGCAACCACGTGCCGACGATTCCTATTCCGATGATGCCGACGCCCTGGAACGTGTCACTCAGCTCACCCGTCAGCTCCAGCGCTTCCGCCGTCGCATCGATGCCGAGAAAAAGGAGGAGACCTACAGTAGCCGCCATCAGGAAGAGCATCACACTCGCGCTCATCCGCTTGAGCGCCGGCAGCCAGAGCATGCCGAGCAGGACGGGAATCACGCCGACGTACAGGCCGATGAGGGTAAAGCTCAATAGCGTCCCGGAGGACACGCGCGTCGTGACTGCGGCAACGGGGATCGAGGTGGCGAACGCGATTGAGCTGCTGGAGAGCAGCGAGATCTCGTACGCTTCTCCATGGACCCAGGGGTACGCGAGTGTGATAACCGCGCTCCCGAGCCGCGGAATCCTCGGTGATGGCGTAACAGCGTACGGCCAGATCGCATCGTTGATGTTGACTTGCGCGATCGTGATCGGGTCAGGGCTGGTGTTGCGCACATGCAGCTCGATCTCGCCGGATCGGAGAATCGTTCGGCCGAACTGTACCGTTTCAATTGGAGCGGCGGGGGCGACGTTCAGGCCGGCGCCGTTGGTGCGCACGAAGAGCACGATCACCGCCGCCAACAGGACGAGCGGGAGCAACAGCGTCACTAGGGTGCGAAGCCCGGGCGTTTTTCTGCCAGGAGGAGAAACGGCCACATCCGATCCAGGGTCGGGGCGCAGAGCCGACTCCGGCGCCGGGCGCTGAGCTCCAGACGAAGGCATCGTCAGCTCTCAACCTCGAAGATTCCCGTCCATCCCAGCT
>JBKKAY010000111.1:0-65659 GCA_046714195.1 Gemmatimonadaceae bacterium | reverse complement strand
GATGAATTTCTCGAGATAGACCGCGTCGTCACCGAATGAGCTCTTCGCTTCCCGCCGCGCCGCGTCCAGGGCGCCGGTCAGCTCCCCTGGCCCGGAGACCACGCGCATTCCCTTCCCGCCTCCGCCCGCCGCCGCCTTGAGCAAAATCGGGTAGCCGAATTTCTCCGCCAGCTTTCCCGCTTCCTTCGCGTCGGCGAGCGGCTCGGTGGTGCCGGGCACCACCGGCACTCCGTGGGCGACCGCCAGCGTGCGGGCGGCGGTCTTCGACCCCATTGCCGCGATCGCCTCCGGCGGCGGGCCGATCCACACCAGACCTGCGTCGCGGACGCTGCGCGCGAACCACTCGCGCTCCGACAGAAATCCGTAGCCCGGGTGGATTGCTTCGGCGCCGGTCTCACGCGCGGCGGCGATGATCCTCTCGCCCACCAGGTAGCTCTGACTCGAGGGCGGCGGCCCGATCAGGACGGCCTCGTCAGCTTCACGCACGTGTGGCGAGCGCGCATCCGCTTCGCTGTAGACCGCGACGGTGCGGACGCCGAGCTCGTGACAGGCGCGAATGACTCGGACGGCGATCTCGCCGCGGTTCGCTATGAGTACTTTGCCGAACATCTATGCGTCGTGTCGTTCGCCGCGGCTTGTCGCCGTCAGAGCGGGATATTGCCGTGCTTCTTCGGCGGATTCTTGTCGCGCTTGTTCTGGAGGCTCTCCAGCGCATCGATCAACGCCGGCCGCGTGTCGCGCGGGTCGATGATGTCGTCGAGGTAGCCGTGGGCGGCGGCGATGTAGGGGTGCGCGAACTTCTCCCGGTACTCCTCGATCTTCGCCTCCGTCGCCGCCGCCCCGTCGGCGCTCTCCGAGATTTCCTTCCGGAACAGGATCTCGACCGCGCCCTTCGGGCCCATCACCGCAATCTCCGCGGTCGGCCACGCGACGTTGAAGTCTCCGCGAATGTGTTTCGAGCTCATGACGTCGTACGCGCCGCCGTACGCCTTGCGCGTGATGACCGTCAGCTTCGGCACCGTCGCCTCGCAGTAGGCGTAGAGCAGCTTCGCTCCGTGCTTGATTATCCCGCCGTGCTCCTGAGCCACGCCGGGAAGAAATCCGGGCACGTCCTCAAAGGTCACGATCGGGATGTTGAACGCATCGCAGAAGCGAATGAACCGCGCCGCTTTCAGCGAGGCGTTGATGTCGAGCACTCCGGCGAGCACCGCCGGCTGATTGGCGACGACTCCGACGCTGAACCCGCCAAGGTGCGCGAACCCGCAGATGATGTTGGCGGCGTACTCGCGCTGCACCTCGTAGAACTCCTGGTCATCGACGATCCGCTTGATGACCTCGTGCATGTCGTACGGCTTGTTCGCGTTGTCGGGCACTACGTCCAGCAGCGATTCATCCCGCCGGTCGCGCGGGTCGGTGGCGGGACCGCGCGGAGGATCGGCGAGATTGTTCGACGGGATGAATCGGAAAAGGTCGCGGATGTGCTGCAGGCATTCGGGCTCGGAATCAGAGGCGAAGTGCGCCACGCCTGATTTGGCGGAGTGCGTGTCGGCGCCGCCCAGCTCCTCCATGGTGACATCCTCGTGAGTCACCGTCTTCACGACGTTCGGGCCGGTGACGAACATGTAGGATGTTCCGCGCACCATGTAGATGAAATCGGTGATCGCCGGCGAGTACACCGCGCCCCCGGCGCAGGGGCCCAGGATCGCCGAGATCTGCGGCACCACTCCCGAGGCGAGGGTGTTGCGCAGGAATATCTCGGCGTAGCCGCCGAGCGAGACCACGCCCTCCTGGATCCGCGCGCCTCCGGAATCGTTGAGCCCGATCACCGGCGCGCCGTTTCGCACCGCGAGGTCCATGATCTTTACGATCTTCTCGGCGAACGTCTCCGACAACGAGCCGCCGAAAACGGTGAAATCCTGGGAGAATACGTAGACGAGACGCCCGTCTATCTTGCCGTGGCCGGTGACGACACCGTCACCGTAGAACTTTTGCGTCTCCAGCCCGAAATCGGTCGAACGGTGCACGACGAACCGGTCGAGCTCGACGAAAGAGCCTTCGTCGAGGAGGAGCTCGAGCCGCTCGCGCGCCGACAATTTCCCTTTTTCGTGTTGCGCCTGGAGTCTGGCCTCACCGCCGCCCTGCTCGGATTCGGCGCGCCGCCGCCCGAGGAGCTCGAGCTTTTCTCGCATCGTCATTGAAGCGAAAAGCTAACGCTCCCGGGCCGCTCCCTCTAGCCGCCGAAGTCGGTGATCTCCACCTTAACACGACAGTCCGATGGAGAAAGAAGTGGTTACCAGACTTGAAATCCGGCTGGTTCTGGCCGCCGCCGCGCTGGCGATCAACGCGCAGGTGCTGCCTGGCCAGACGGCCGCCATGGCAACGGTGACGGTGCCGCCCTCAGCCGAGCAGATCTCCGCGGCGGTGCTGCCCGCGCCGGCGGATCTCCGCGCCACCGCGCGAGTTCTCGGATACGACGCAGCAGGAAAGCTGGTGGTGCTGCGTGAGGGCACCGGCGCGCTCACCTGCCTCGCGAGCGACCCCAAGGCCGCGCGCTTTCACGTCGCCTGTTACCACAAATCGATGGAGCCGTTCATGGCGCGCGGGCGGGCGCTGCGCGCCGATGGAGTCAGGCCGGAGTTGGTGGACTCGGTCCGGTTTCACGAGGTGCGGCGCGGAAAGATCCGAATGCCCAGGGAGCCGGCAATCCTGTATTCCCTTACCGGAAAAACGGGAAGCTTCGATCCGGTGAATGGGACCGCGACCGGTGCGCGGGCGCTGTTCGTCATTTACGTTCCGGGGGCCACCGCGCAGTCGCTCGGAATCTCGGCCGTCCCGGCTGAAGGGATTCCGTGGGTCATGAACCCGGGGACCCCCAAGGCGCATATCATGTTCGTTCCGAGGATGTAATCGCAGTTTGACCCCATCGCGAAGACCGAATAAGCCGCGCAAGCGCGTACGCCGTCCGGCGCAGCAGAAGACATCGCTTCCGACGAGCCGGAACGCGTACATGGAGACCAGGCAGTGGCTGCTCGATCGGCACGGGCCGGTCTGCGCGTATTGCGAGAGGCGGTGCAGCCAGCGCTCCATCACCATGGATCACGTGACGCCGCGGCGTGGAAAAACGGCGTACGATCGCCGCGACAATCTGGTGCTGGCGTGTCCGGCGTGTAACGCGCTCAAGGCGGACCAGCCCTTCCTCGCATTTCTGCTGGGCCGCCGCGCGCGGGCAGCGAGTCTGCTCAGATTTGGGGGGCACCTGAGTCCGATGCTGCTCCATCTCGCCAGGGAGATCGCGGGTCCCGAGGCAACGGCACGCGCCGCCCGCCTAGCCGATCCTGACTACCCCTACCTGGACTAGGTAAGAGCCTCTTCCAGCTCCGGTTCGTCGGCCGGGGATGATTGCCTGGATCGTGCTTTCGGCTTCAGGCGTGCCTTGATGAACGCCAGCACCTCGGCCTCGTGCTGACGGAGCCTCGGACCATCTGAGGGGCGAGGCACGGCGGTGCGCGGGCTCCACGTGCGAGCCGGCTGCGGCGGGAGGACCGACCCTACCAGATAGGCTTCGATGAGCGCCGGATGGATGTAGTATTTCCGGCAGACGCTCCGGGTATTCCCCAGCATCTTGGCGGTCTTGTCGACGGCGGCGACGACGTTCTTTTCGGCCTCGCGCTTGGTCTTCGCCGCGCCGGTCGCACGCAGGGCTTCAGCGACGAGCATGGTTCCCGCCCAGGTTCGAAAATCCTTGGCAGTGATGTCGGCGCCGGTGATCTCCTGGAGGTACGCGTTCACGTCTTCCGCCTCAACCTGCTGCCGCTCTCCCGCATCGTCGAGGTACTTGAACAGCACTTCGCCCCTCAGCTCGTGGCACTGCTGCACGATGCGGGCGATGCGCCGGTCGGTCACATCGACCGCGTGCGCTATCCCGCTCTTCCCGCGGAACTCGAAGCGAAGCTTGGCTCCGTCGATCGCGACGTGACGGCGGCGCAGTGTCGTCAGACCGAACGACTTGTTGGCCTTGGCGTACTCGTCGGACCCGATCCGGATCAGAGTTTTTTCCAGCAGCCACACGACGGTAGCCATCACCTTCTCACGCGGATGTCCGGGCAGTGTCACATCCCGCTCAACGCGCTCACGGATTTTCTGAATGACGTCGGCGAGCGCGAACATGCGCTCGAACTTCGTGCCGTCGCGATGCAGGCGAAATCCCGGATGATATCTGTACTGCTTCCTTCCGCGCGCATCGCGCGCCGTCACCTGAAGATGGCCGTCTTCATCGGCGCAGATCCAGACGTCGGTCCACGCCGGCGGAATGACGAGCGTGCGGAAGCGATTGATCATCGCGGACGCGCGGATCACGCGGCCTTCGGGGTCTACATACTTGAACCCGCGGCCGTGCCGGTGCCGCCGTATTCCCGGCATTGCATCGGTGACGTAGCGCAGACCAGCCGCGAGGGCGGATCCGACGTACTCTGTGGTGACGGATTGTCCCAAACTTGCCTCCGCGAGCGCGAGCGCCCGGACATCGCACCTCCCGCAAAGCAGGAGAATTGTGGGGTCGCGATATGGACGCCAGAGAAGCCCGGCGGCAACGCAATTCAGGGCGCGATTTCCATTGGGGCCGCCCAGGCGCGCCCGCCGATCCCGCGGGGGCTGGGCACCCGCCCCTCCCGTCAGGGATTGGTAAGACCCCTAGGGCGTAGTTGGGAGCGTGAAATAGAAGGTGCTGCCCAGGCCGACACTGCTCTCGACCCAGATCCGGCCCCGGTGGGCTTCGACGATTCCCTTCGCGATCGCCAGGCCTAGGCCGATGCCGCGCCGATCGGAAGTTCTCGCCTGCCAGAATCGGCCGAAGATGTGGGGCAGCTGTTCGGCGGGGATTCCCGCGCCAGTGTCGATGACCGAGAAGCGCACCTCCGCATCGAGCCCGTCCGCGGTGATGGTGATGACTCCTTCACGCGGCGTGAATTTCACGGCGTTGCCGACGAGATTGGATAGCACCTGGTTGATCCTCGTCGCATCGGCCAGCACCCGTGGAAGATTTGGCGCGACATGGCTCTCGAGCCTGATCGAGCTTCCTTCCGCCAGCGGCCTCAGCATCTCGATCGTATCGCCGACGAGCCCCGCGACGGTCTCCGGCTTCGGCTCGAGCCCGAGCCGACCCGACTCCATCCGCTTCACATCGAGAAGATCCTGAATCATCCGGTTCATCCGGTCGGCGGCGCGTCTCACGATCTCGACCTGACGCCGCTCCGCCGGGCGCTCCGGTGAAGACGTCTCGAGCATCAGACCAGCGGCCATCATCACGGTGTTGAGCGGATTCCGAAGATCGTGCGCGACCACCGCCAGTATCTCGTCGCGGGCGCGCGTGGCCTGCTCGGCCTCGTGAAAGAGGCGAGCGTGCTCGACGACCAGCGCCGCGCGGCGCGACAGATCCGCCGCCAGGGCGAGATCGGCCACGTCGTACCGCCGACCCGAGCTTGCCGTCGCAAGGGTAAGAACCCCGAGGGGCTTCCCTTTCCCCGACCCGAGGAGGGGGACGCAGATGTAGGAGAGCGGGGCCAGAGCCCGCACGGTCTGGCGCTGTGCCTCATGAACGAAAGAGGCCTGAATGAGCTCCGGAGTGACCTGTACCTCCAGCACCGGGTGTCCGGTCGCCAGGACGCGCATCATCGGGTGGTACTTGGTCAGCACAGCGCTCGGGAAGCTCGACATCTCGTTCACGAGGCTCGTTTTCGATTTGTCGACGTGCGCTTCGCCGATGCGGGTGAAGTTGTCCCCATCGACGATGTCGAGCGCGCAATAGTCCGCCATCGCCGGCACCGTGAGACGCACCAGCGCCGCGAGCGTCGTCTGGTAGTCGAACGATCCGCTGAGAACGCGGCTCGCTTCAGCCAACAGGGCCGCGCGCCTCTCCGAGTTCTCGGCCTCGGCCCTGGCCGCCTGCTCGACCACCAGCGCGTGTGACTGTTCCTCCGCCCGCCGTCGAGCGGTGACGTCGCGGAAGCTCCAGACCCGCCCGACACTGCCGCCATCGATGCGCTGGGGCTGCGAGTAGCGCTCGAAGACGCGGCCATCCTTGAGCTCGAGAACGTCGTAGCTGGCGAGCTCCGGCTGCTGGTACAGCTCCTGGACCTTTGCGAGGAACTCCTCCGGGTGCGAGAGCTTCTCGACGGCGACGGCGATTGCGCGGGCGTCGTCGCCCGAGGCGAACAGCTCGGGCGGTATTCCCCACATTTCCGCGACGCGCTGGTTGTAGCTGATGATCCTGCCCTCGAGGTCGACAACCAGCAGCCCGTCGGCGGTGGATTCGAGGGTGGCCTGAAGAAGCGAAAGAGACCTGCTCGCCGCGGCCTGCGCGCTCCGGCGCTCGGTTATGTCCTGGATGAAGCCGACGAGGTACAGAGGCTCGCCGTTGTCGGATCGGACGATCGAGACGGTGAGATTGATCCAGACGACCGTAGCGTCCTTCCGGATGTATCGCTTCTCCATCGTGTAATTGGCAAACTCACCTTCTCGCGTCCGGCGGATGAAATCCTGGCTGGCATCGAGATCGTCGGGATGGGTGAGATCCTCCAGCCGGAGCTTCATGATCTCTTCGCGCGAGTAGCCGGTGATCTCGCAGTAGCGCTGGTTCACCGAGATCCACTCTTCGGCGAGCGTCAAGTGAGCGATGCCGATGGCCGCCTGCTCATAGGTGGCAAGCAGGAGGTGTCCTACGCCACCCAGCGGGACGGCGTATTCCGCGGTCCATCCGGCGGCAGCTGGAGCGGACGCAAATTTGTTCGAAGAGGAAACCGACGACGTACCGGTCATTCGACCTCACAAAGCTGCGGTGCCACAGGGAAAGCCCGGGACCCCTCTTGCGCTGACCTAATGTGGCATCGTGTCCCGATTCCGAACAGCACGAATTTGCCCGTTCACGCCGATCAAGTGTGGCGGGCGCGGATCGGCGGAACACATATTCCCTCCAGATACTACGCACACCGGGGGGATGGGATGCCGCCAGTCCGAGAGACAAAGCCCGACCAGTCCGAGTTCTTGCCCTACTACGGCAAGTACATCGCTTTGGTTCGGGACGGCGACGTGATCTCCACTCTCGAGGCGCAGGCGCGCGACTCGAAGGCGTTTCTGGCGGGAATCGGGTCGGCGGTATCCAGCTATCGCTACGCGCCCGGCAAGTGGAGCGTGAAGGAGATGGTAGGCCACGTCATCGATAGCGAGCGGATATTCTCGGCGCGCGCGCTCATCTTTGCGAGAGGTGATAGGGCGCGCCTTCCCGGGTTCGAGCAGGACGACTACGTGGCCACCGCTTCGCACGACTCGGTTCCCCTCCCCGAGCTGGTCGCCGAGCTGGATGCGGTTCGCCGCTCTACGGTGTTCCTGTTTCGGCACCTGAGCGAGGAGGCGTGGCTGAGACGGGGCGTCGCCAACGACGCCGAGATCTCAGTGCGCGCCCTCGCCTACATCATCGCGGGTCACGAGCTGCACCATTGGGAGATGCTGCAGAGCCGCTACTTGTAGCGGAGAGCGCGATTCGTCAGAGGGTGCCGCACGCACCGGGCTCGCCGGATTGAAGCCCGCGCTTGAACGACTCGGATCTCTGAGCGGCGGATCCATGCGTGAACGAGTCGACATTGACGCTGCCGGTCGTCCGCTGCTGAATGCGGTCGTCCCCCACGGCGGAAGCGGCTCTCAACGCTTCCTCCATGTCCCCTGGCTGCATCATGTTCCGCTGGTCGGTCGAATGCGCCCATACCCCGGCGTAGCAGTCCGCCTGTAGCTCCAGGCTCACTGACAGCTCGTTCGCCCGCGCTGGGTTCGCCTGCTGCGCCTGCCGGATCCGGGCATCGGTGCCGAGCACGTGCTGAACGTGGTGACCCAGCTCGTGAGCGACCACGTAGGCCTGCGAGAAATCTCCCGGCGCCCCGAAACGCTTGTGGAGCTCGTCGTAGAATCCGAGATCCAGGTAGACGCGCTCGTCGAGCGGACAGTAGAAGGGACCCATCGCCGACTGCGCCGGGCCGCATCCCGACTGTGTGGAATTGCGGAATACGACCAGGCGAGCAGGGCGATAGGTCGTCCCGTAGGGCGGCAGGATTTTCGCCCAGACGCCCTGCACGTCGTCGAGGAGAAAGGACATGAACTCGATGGACTCCTCCTGGGCGGCCGAGTCCGTCGCGCTCAGCGGAGCGTCGGCTACGCCCATGCCGGGCTCGACGCCGAGATCGGTGAAGAGGTTGCGTCCGAAGAGAAGACTCAGCGCGAGAACCACCACCGTCCCGCCGATTCCGAGTCCCCTGCCCATCCCTCCGCTCGAGCGACGGTCTTCCAGATTGCTGCTGCGACCGCCCGGTGTCCACTTCATCGCCTACCTCCCTAGAAATCGTCAGCCGGGAGGCGTGGAAAGCAAGAAACTCGCCGCTATGTCACGCGGAGGCTGGGGCGGGCCCGCCGAGGGCGGTCTCGACGGCGGTTTTCAATTCATCCGCGGTGAAAGGCTTCTGGAGAAACTGCGTCTCCGAAGTTCCGATGCCGCGTCGCAGAATCTCGGTGTCGGTGTACCCGGACATGAACAGAACACGGATCCCCGGACTCAATTCATTGAGCTCCGCCACCATTCCCCGACCACCGAGGGTCGGCATCTCCACATCGGTGAGCACGAGATCGATCTCACCCACCTCGGCGGCCGCGACGCGCAGCGCCATGGCGCCGTCCGAGGCCTCGAGAATACGGTAGCCGGCATCGGACAGGATCCGCTTCTGGAGTTTTCTCAACGCCTTTTCGTCCTCGACGAGAAGAATCGTTTCGTTGCCGGTGACGTCATCGTTGCGGGGCGGCTTGGGCTTGGGCTTGGCCGAGGCGACTTGCCCAACGGGAGACTGGTCGGCCCCTGCAGTAGCGGGAGTCGAGCGGTCGAGGCCTGTGGGCTGCGGCAACGAGCGGCGGCTCGATACCAGTAGCTGCTTGGTCAGCGTTTCCGCGCGTACGGCGGCGCCGACTATGTCCTGAATTTCCTGGCCCGACCAACCGAGCTTGACGAGCTCCGGCTCGAGCAGCTCCGCATTCATACGAATGACAGTCAGCAGGTTGTTGAGCTCGTGTGCCGAGCTGCCGGCGAGCTTGGCGAACGCTTTCAGCTCGTCAGTGGCTACGGTCAGCGCCTCTTCAGGTGGTCGCGCCGCGTTGAGGTCCTCTATCGAGAGGAGGATGGTCGGACTGTCGTCGGTCGAAGGAAGTGTTCTCGCGGTCAGCCACAGCACGCCATGGCCCGGTGCGGCGTCGTCGTTGATCAGCTCGGAGTGATCCGACCGGGGCCCGCCTTCAAGGACCGATTCAAGCATGGTGCGGAGCTTGGGATCCCAGGCCCTCCCGCCCAGCGCGTACACCTTCGTTCCGATGCATTCTTCCGGCGCGAGTCGGAACAGCTCGTAGAAGGTTCTGTTGGCAGCGCTGACGTTCAGCTCGGAGTCGAGAACGAGCAGCGCTTCACGCGCAGAATCCGGATTTTTCATCAATGGGTGCTGGAGGAAGGGTCTCTGGTATCCGGACTCGTGCGACAGCCCCAGCGCAACGCCGAAGCGTCGCTCAAGCCAAAGCGAGAAACCTTTAAAAGGCCCCCGCTATGGAGCCCTCGCCTCGGTCAGGGGACGCCCTTCGTGATCCAGGAATGTGACGGTGCTTCCCAGTCCGCCGAGAGACCGCAGGCCCGGCTCGATCAGCTTGCGATCGCCTATGACGAGGATGGCCATTCGGGACGGATCGATCGCGGCGTTGGCGACGCGCGCAATGTCCGAAAGGGTCACACGCTCGACGTTGGCGACATAGTTGTCGAAGTACTCGGCGGGAAGACCATAGAGCGTTACATCGGCCAGGCGCGCCGCGATCTGTGCCGGCGTTTCGAAGCTGCGGGGAAACCCGAGCGTGAGCCCACGCTTCGCCGTCGCCAGCTCTTCCGCCGTGACTGGAATCTCGCCGCGGATGCCGCGCAGCTCCTTGAGAAACTCCGCTATCGATTCCTTGGTGACGGCGGTCTGGACACCAGCGGATGCCATGAATGGACCAGGCCCCTGACGATAGTCGAAGGATGTGCGCGCGCCGTAGGTGTAACCCTTGTTCTCGCGGAGATTCAGGTTCACGCGTGACATGAACTGTCCGCCCAGAATGCTGTTCAGAACGAGGAGCGGAAAATAATCCGGGCTCGATCTAGCGACTCCGACATGGCCGATGTTGATCACCGACTGCGCGGCGCCGGGACGATCGACGACGTAGATCACGCTCCCCGCCCGCGCCGCCGGTGACGCGAGCATGACGGTCGACGCCACGCCGGGCTTCCAACCGGCCAGCGATTGCTCGAGCCTCGCTACCACGTCGTCGGGCCTCACATCTCCTACCACGATGAGAGCGGAGTTGTTCGGCAGATAGTTGGTCGCGTAGAACGACCGCGCATCCGCCGCCGTCAATGCGCGGAGGGATGCCTCGTCTCCCTGCGATGGCCGGCCGTACGGGTGGCTCGCGCCGTAAAGAATCGCGGGATAGACAACCCGCGAGATCGCATTGGCATCGTCACGCCGCTGCCCCAGCGCGGCGAGGCGGGAATCGCGGAAGCGCGATACCTCGACCTCGGAAAGCGCGGGGTTGAGCAGGACGTCGCTGAAGATCGCGAGCGCCGAATCGGTGTGGCGAGTCAGCGTCGTCATCGTGAGCGTGGTCGCATCCCAGCCCGCTGACGTCGATAGCTGCGCGCCGATCGCTGCCAACTGCTCCGAGATGTCGACGGCCGATCTGGTCGGAGTCCCCTCGTCGAGGAGATTGGCGACGGCATCGGCAAGCCCCGCTCGACCCGCTGGGTCTGAGGCGGAGCCGGATTTGACGACGAGATTCATGGTGACCACGGGAAGCTCGCGGTGCTCGACGACGAGAACGTCCAGACCGTTGGTGAGCTTCCGCCGCTGAATCTGGGGCAGGGCGAACGCGGGGGCCGCACTACTCCTTGGCAATGCTGCGTCGGCGCGAGCCGCCGCGGTGGGATTGCGCGGACCTTCCGGGGCGGCGACACCGGCGACGCCTTCCTCGTCGACTGCTCCCGCCATTCTGGGGGGCCGGCCGGCGTCGCGCGCGCCCGGCAGCACGGAGAGCACCAGCCGCCTGTCGTGGAGATACGTGCGCGCAACCCGCTGAACATCAGCAGGACTCACCGCGCGATAACGCGCAAGATCCTGCTCGAAGTAGGCCGGGACGCCGCGGAACGTGGCGTAGCCGTTCAACCGGTCGCTCTTTTCCCGAACGGTCTGGAGGCCGAACACGAATCTCGCTTCGCGGGCGTTGTACGCTCTGTCCACCGCTGCGCGCGAAGGCGCTTCGGCGGCGAGCTTGGCCAGCTCGCGGTTGATCACGGACTCGATCGAGTCGAGCGACGCACCACGCCTCGGAATCACGACGATCTGGATGGTGCCGGCGAGCTCGCGCGACATATGATTCACCGAGACGTCCTGGGCCAGCTGCCGCTCGTAAATGAGAGCGCGGTCGAGCCGCGAGGATTTCCCTTCCGCCAGAATCTGCGCCAGCACGTCGAGCGGAGCATCGTCCGCCGTGTACGCCGGCACGGTGTGCCATACCATGTACAACCGCGGCAACGACACCTGATCCTGCATCGTGGCGCGGACCTCTTTCAGGAGCGAGGGCTGCGGCGCGACGACCCGGTTGGTGGCGGGCCCGCGCGGGATCGGCCCGAAATGCTTGGTGACCAGAGATTTGACCAGGTGCGGATTGATATCGCCCGCTATCGAGAGCGATGCGTTGTTGGGCGTGTAGAAGCGGCGGAAGAAGCTCTTCACGTCGTTCATCGACGCCGCGGTCAGATCTTCCAGCGCGCCGATGGTAAGCCAGTGGTATGGGTGATCGGCCGGATACATGAGCTCGGAGATCCGCGCCCCGGCGAGACCGTAGGGACGATTGTCGTAGTTCTGTCGCTTCTCGTTCTTCACGACGTCGCGCTGGTTGGCGAGCTTCGCTTCAGTGAGAGCGTCGAGGAGGCCGCCCATCCGATCGGCCTCGAGGAACAGCGCCCGCTCGAGATAGTTGGACGGAACGACTTCGTAGTAATTCGTCCGGTCGACGTTGGTCGACCCATTCAGAGTTCCGCCTACGCTCTGCAGCGGACGGAAGTAGTCATCGTTGTAGTTCTTCGAGCCCTGGAACATCATGTGCTCGAACAGGTGAGCGAACCCGGTTCGTCCCGGCGTCTCGTTTTTCGATCCGACGTGATACCACAGGTTGACAGCGACGATCGGAACCGAGTGATCTTCGTGCAGAATGACCCGGAGCCCGTTGGGGAGCGTGAACTGCGTCGAGGCGATCGGTGGCAGCACGCGAGTCGGCGTGGCGACCTGTGCCTGGACTTGCAGCGGAGTAAGCGCTGAGATGGCGAGAGCACGGAACAGGCGGCCGAACAGCTTCATCCAAACCTCGGGGGCGGGTGGACGGCGGGTGTCGAAAGCGTTGTAACAGACTTCATGATGAGACCGCGATCGACCGCTCGCAAGCTTCAAAGTAAAACGGCCCGGTCAAATGACCGGGCCGTTTCAACTGCGTCCGACCGCTACGCTGGCTCTTCGACGTAGGCGTCGGGAATCGGCGGCAGCGGGTCCGTCAGATTGTACTCGTCCGACTCCATCGGGATCACCTTGGAAGGCGTCTCCGGACGCGGCGGCTGCCCATCTGGAATCGCCGTCACCGCCAGCACGATGCGACGGTGGATCGGATCCACCTCGAGAACTCTGAGTTCGAGATTCATGGTCTCGTAGACGATGTCCGCGGGGCTGTTCACCGGATTGCCGAAGTTGAGCTGGCTTACCGGAACGAAGCCCTCGATGTCGTTGCCGATGTCGACGACGACGCCCTTGTCCATCAGGCGCACGACCTTGCCACTGAGCTCGGTGCCGACCGGATAGGTCTCACCGATGCGAAGCCACGGATCCTCGGTCGCCTGCTTGAGGCCGAGTGAGATGCGCTTGTTCTCGGCATCCACATTCAGGATCACGACATCTACCGCATCACCCTTTTTCACGACTTCCGAAGGGTGCTGCACGCGCTTGGTCCAGGACATGTCGGAGATGTGGATCAGACCATCGATTCCCGGCTCGATCTCGACGAAGGCCCCGAAGCTGGTGAGGTTCCGCACCTTGCCGTTGAGACGCGTGCCGACCGGATACTTCTCCGGAAGCATCATCCAAGGGTCCTGCTCCGTCTGCTTCATGCCGAGGGAGATCTTCTCCTCGTTCGGATCGACCTTGAGCACCACCGCTTCGATGGCCTCGCCGATCGAGACCAGCTTCGACGGATGACGCACGTTGCGAGTCCAGCTCATCTCGCTGATGTGAACGAGTCCTTCGATGCCCGGCTCGAGCTCGATGAACGCGCCGTAGTTGGTGATCGAGACGACCTTGCCGGACACTCTGGTGCCGACCGGATACTTCTCCGCCACGTCCTTCCACGGATAGCTCTGGAGCTGCTTCAAGCCGAGCGAGATGCGCTCGCGATCCCAATCGATGTCGAGAACCTTGACCTCGAGCTCCTGACCGATGTGCACCATCTCGGACGGGTGCTGGATGCGGCCGTACGACATGTCGGTGATGTGGAGCAGACCGTCCACGCCACCCAGGTCGATGAATGCGCCGAAGTCCGTGATGTTCTTGACGACTCCCTTTCTCACCTGATCCTTCTGGAGCTCCTTCATCAGCTTCTCGCGCTTGCCCGCCCGCTCCTGCTCGAGGATGACGCGACGCGAGACGACGATGTTCCGCCGGCGCTTATTGAGCTTGATGATCTTGAAGTCGAAGGTCTGGCCCAGGAGCTCGTCGACGTTCGGAACGCGACGGAGCGCGATCTGCGAGCCGGGGAGGAATGCGTCCACTCCCATGAGATCGACGACCACGCCGCCCTTGATCTTCTTGTTGAGCGTGCCGCGCACCGGCTCGTCGTTCTCGTAAGCGACGCGGATGCGCTCCCACACGCGCATGAAGTCGGCCTTCTTCTTCGAGAGGACGACCGATCCTTCCATGTCCTCGAGGTGCTCGAGCAGCACTTCGACTTCGTCACCCGGCTTCAGGTCGGGGAGATCCTTGAACTCTTCGAGCGGGATCGTCCCTTCGGATTTGAAGCCGATGTCCAGGACGACCATGTTGTCGCGAATATCCAGCACACGGGACTTGACGATCTCGCCTTCTTCGATCGAGGCCATCGTCCCGTTGTACATCTCCATCATTGCTTCGAGCTCGTCCTGCGAGTAATCGTCCTCGTCGTAGAGCTCGGGGCGCAGGTTGGCAAGCGGACGCAGCTGCGCTTTCTGCAGGTCGCGCTTCTCGCGCGCCGTCAGCGTCGTGCCGGTAGAGGTGGGGTTCAGGGTTTGGTCAGGAGAGTCTATCATGTTGCTGGTTAAAGGGTTGAGTGCGTTCGGGGCAAGCCTTTAAGTATAGATCACTCTATGGGCGAGGTCAACATGGGTGACCATCAGAAATGTCACCTCTGGAGATTCGGACTGCGGACGGATTGCGGATTGCGAACTGCGAACTGATTGCGGACTGCGAACCTCATAGCGGGCTTGGAACTCCGGCTGAAGTCACGTAGTTAGTTCGCAGTCCGCAGTTGGTTCGCAGTCCGCAGTTAGTCCGCAGTCCGCAGTGTTACTTGAGCCCCTTGGTAAGCAGCAGGATCAGCTCTTCGTCCGATAGCCCGTCGAGAGCGCCGACAGGCAGGTCCATCGCAACCTCGCTGCCGTCGTCACACTTGAACGCGACGGTCACGCTGGCGGCCTTCACCCTGCGATCGGGGAGTCCGCCCGGCCGCACAGCCTCGAATGCAGTCCAGTCGAGCCCAAGTCTGTCGGTAAACCTCCGCATTGCGTCTTCCCTTCAAGCGCCCACCGATCGTCCGGTGGACTAGGAAACAGCGATCCGCGTTAGAGAACCGTCACGGCGCGCGCTACCGCGACAGGGTCACAATCTGTTCCACCTGCTCCTTCTGCGTGAGGGCAGTCGTATCGATCGTCACGGCGTCGCTGGCGGGAACGGTTTGCCCGGCGTCGCGCGCGTCACGCTCCTCAATGCGTATAGTCTCGTCGTCGACGGTTTGTTCAGAGACCGGTTCATGGCCCCGCTGCCGGAGCCGTCGGAGCGCGCGCTCACGGCTGTCCGCGACGAGAAAAATCTTGAGATCGGCATCGGGGAACACCACCGTCCCCATGTCACGACCGTCCACCACCACATTTCGCTGCTCGGCCGCGTCCCGCACCAGACGGTTGACCCATTCCCGCACCGGCTGCATCTGCGCCACCCGGGAAACATTCCGCGTCACCTCGTCGCCGCGGATCTCGTCTTCGAGTGCGCGGCCGTCCAGCACGGGATAGAACGACGTACGCGCCGCGCGCAGCTCGATGGGCGCCGCGGCCTTCAACACCAGATCGTCGGTCCACTTCTCGGGGTCCTGTTCCTCACGCAGCGCCGCCGCGGTCGCGGCACGGTATAGGGAGCCTGAATCCACGTGGAGGTACCCGAGCTTGTCGGCTACCATCTGCGCGGTCGAGGACTTCCCCGAGGCGGCAGGCCCATCGATGGCGATGACACGGGTGCGCCTGGTCAAGCGACCGCTCGCTTCAAATCGTCCCAGAACCTGGGATACGAAACGCCGACACAATCCTGACCTTGCACCTCAATTCGGTTCCCGTGCACTGCCCCGAGGATTCCGAATGCCATCGCTATTCGATGGTCACCACGCGGATCAACGGTGCCCGCCAGCGGGGTCCCCCCACGGTGTCCGTGCACGCGAAAGCCGTCGGGCAACTCCTCGGCCGATGCGCCTACGCTGATGAGATTCTCGACGACCGTAGTGATGCGATCGCTCTCTTTCACGCGCAGCTCCGCCGCGCCGGTGACCTCGAGGTCGACGCCGGACCCGGCGGCCAGACACGCCAGAATCGGGAGCTCGTCGATGAGAGACGGGACTTCGCTCGCGCCGAGGGAGATCGATTCGAGCGAGCCGGGCCTCACCCGCACCGATCCGATCTGTTCGCCCCCGCTCTCCTTCAGATCCTCCGTGAACAGGTCGCCTCCCATCCGACTCACGGCTCGAAGAAATCCTGTGCGCGTGGGATTGAGACAGATATCCTCGATGACTAGCTCGCCCTCGTCCGCCATCACTGCCAGCGCGACGAACATCGCGGCAGAAGAAGGATCGGCGGGCACCTCGAGCTCCAGCGCCCTGAGGCGACTGGCGGGAAGCAGACAGACCTGGTTGCCGTCGTTCTCCACATCCACTCCCATCGCGCGCAACATCCGCTCGGTGTGATCGCGGGACGGCGCGGTCTCGGTGACCCTGACCTCGACGCCGGCAACGATCCCCGCCAGCAGAATTGCGCTCTTGACCTGCGCGCTCGAGCCCCCCGTGTCCCAATCGATGCTCCGCAGATCCCTGCCCTGCACGACCATCGGCAAGCCCTCGCCGCGCTCGAACTCGAACTGCGCGCCCATGTAGGTGAGTGGGTCGGCGATCCGCTTCATCGGGCGGCGACTCAGGCTGGAGTCTCCCTCAAAGCGCGACGAGAACGGAAGTGCCGAGACGATCCCGGCCACCAGGCGTGCGGTGGTTCCACTGTTGCCGCAGTCCAGACTGGCGCGGAACGGACGCAAGCCGCGTAATCCGACCCCCGGGATCCGTACCGTCCGCGTAAGAGGTGGAATCGGCGCGCCGAGAGCCCGCATCACGCGCGCGCTCGACCCGACGTCTTCGCTATCCGCGATGCCGTGAACCAGCGATTCACCGTCCGCCAGCGATGCCAGAAGGAGGGCGCGGTGGGAGATTGACTTGTCGCCGGGCACTCGCACCGTGCCTTGCACTCTCAACGCAGCCAGCTTTCCAGCGTGGTGGCCGCGTCAGTCTTCTCATCGCGGTATTTGACGATGACAGGCGTCTGAAGCGAAATCCCCTGAGCCTTGCCCCACTCGCGCTGCACCAGGCGCGCGCCTGGAACCACCACTGCGTTCTCGGGGATCACGAGCGGCTTGCTCTCGTCGGCGCGATGCACCGTCTCGCGCGCAAGGTCGAAGACCGGCGTTCCACGCGTGAGCACCACGCCCGCGCCGATCACCGCGCCCTGCCTGACCACCGTCCCCTCGTAGATCCCGCAGTTTCCGCCGACGACGACATCATCCTCGATGACCACCGGTGAGGCGTTCACCGGCTCGAGCACGCCGCCGATCTGCGCCGCCGCGCTGATGTGCACGCGCTCGCCCACCTGCGCGCACGAGCCGACGAGCGCGTGCGAGTCGATCATGGTGCCCGCACCGACGTGGGCTCCGACGTTGATGTACATGGGAGGCATGCACACCACGCCGTTGGCGACGTATGCTCCGCGCCGGATGCTCGAGCCGCCGGGGACTATCCGGATTCCGTCGGCGATGCTCAAGGATCGCGGCGGATAGGTGTCCTTGTCGTAGAACGAGAGCGTGGTGTGCGTCGATGCGGATCCGATCGACATGTCCACCATTCCCCCGACGCGAAAGCCGAGCAGGATTCCGCGTTTGACCCACGGCACTGCTCGCCAGTCTCCACGACTGTCTTTCTCGGCCGCTCTCACTTCGCCCGCTTCCAGCGCCTCGAGGAGGCGCCTGACCATGGTCCTCGCATCCCCCGGAACCGGCGCGCCTGCCGGAATCGACGAGAGCTCATCGATCCTTTCCTCAAGCTCGTGCCGCGCCAGTTTGGTCACGCGGTGAGCGCTCCCGCGGTGACGAGGGCCGATCGGACCGCCGGCTCGAATCGCTCGGCGAGCGGCACCAGTGGAAGACGAACCACATTCTGCATCCGCCCCATCATCGCCAGACCAGCCTTGGCAGGAATCGGATTCGACTCGATGAACGCGGCCGCGGTCCATTCCGCCAGCTGGTGGTGGATCATCCGCGCGGCGGCGAAATCGCCGGCAGCGCATAGCTCAGTGAGTTTGGACACGAGCTGCGGGGCCGCGTTCGACGTGACGGAGATCACACCATCGCCGCCATCCGCCATGATCTGCAGCGTGAGAGGGTCGTCGCCCGAGAGCACCGAGAACCGGGCTGGACGATGGCGGATTATCTCCCCAATCTGGGTGAGGTTTGCGGACGCTTCCTTTACCGCGACGATGTTCTCGTGCTCCGCGAGCTCCAGTGTGGTCGCCGCTTCGACGTTGCTGCCGGTGCGGCCGGGAACATTGTAAACCACGATTGGAATGCCGACGGAGTCCGCGACGGCGCGGAAGTGCGCGACGATTCCACGCTGTGGCGGTTTGTTGTACATCGGCGACGCGTGGAGCAGGTGAGTCGCGCCGGCGGATTCCATCTCACGCGAGAGCGCGATCGCTTTCTGGGTGTCGTTGGATGCGGCACCCGCCACAACCGGCACTCGTCCTGCCGCCTGCTCGACGCTGATCTCGACAACCCGCCGGTGCTCTGTCGTCGTCATCGTCGCGGCCTCACCGGTCGAGCCGCACGGCACGATGAAATGGACACCGCTGGAGATCTGCCAGTCCACAAACGATCGAAGCGAGCGCTCGTCTATCTCACCCGACGTGGTGAAGGGGGTAACGAGGGCGGTTCCACACCCCGTGAGCCGCTGCGCGATCATCCATCCTCCACGTGAGAAATTTCCCGAATGGGAAATCATCGAACGTGGTAAATGTACGCGGCTCCATCACTCGACGCGCTAATCCGCGAAGAGAAATCGCGCGAGTGTCAGATCTGACGGCGCTTGACGAAGACCGGATCGGGAATGCCCATGCCCCTGAGGACCAGGTGATCCTTCCAGCCGACCGCTCCGACCAGTGAATCGGGCCTGATCGTGAGGCCGTGGCTTCCCCTCGAGCGGTAGCCGCCCGCGTCCTTTGATTCCGTGATCCAGATCTTGTCGCCGGACACGGTGTACGTCCCGTGGGTCCGCTCCGTCGAATCCCTTTTCCCGTTCGTCGTCTTGTCGAGAGAGAGGGCGAAGGTGCCGTCCGGCTTGAGGTCCAGGTTGGCCGCGATCTGCCACGAGAGTTTGTTCGCGAGCGAGCCGTTGGCGGAGTAGACGTAGGAGCCTGGAACCGCCTCGGGAATGGGATCTGAGTCCTGCCCGCCGCGGCACGAGATCGCCAACATCCCGGCCCCGAAAATCGCGACGAGCGCTAGACGATTCGACATGGGTACTCCGTTCTGAAAGGCCGACCCAGCTACATCCTCGACTACGCGATTCCCGGCCGGATTGTTTCACCGGCGAGCACGTCCTTCATGGTGAAAACTCCTCCTCCCTTCCTGCCCATCAGCCAGCCGGCGGCGCGCACCGCGCCCTCCGCGAACACGCGTCGATCCCGCGCCATGTGAACGAGAGTCAGCTGCTCGTACGCGCCGTCGAAGATCAGCTCGTGGGTACCCGGAACCTCGCCGGTGCGGACGCTGGTCACCGGAACTGCGCGGCCAAGTCCACTTTCCGTCTCCCGCGCGATGGCCCCCGCCGTGCCGGAGGGGGCGTCCTTCTTCTTCGAGTGATGTATCTCGACGATGTGCGAGTCGAACCCGCCGACTGACCGCATCAATGTGCCGGCGTAACGTGCGAGCTCGAGAAACACGTTCACGCCAAGCGAGAAGTTGGGCGACCATAGCAGCCCCGTTCCGGTTTCTTCGGCCAGCCGCGTGAGCTGAGGCAGCGCGTCGTACCAGCCGGTGGTTCCGGCAACCACCGGGACGTTCGCCCGCAGGCACGCCGAGATGTTGGCCACCGCCGCGCCCGGCTCCGTGAACTCCACCGCGACTTGGGCGTTGCCGAGGGTGGTCCTCGAGATGCCGCGACCCTGGTCGCTTTCCCGGGCACCGAGCACCGCCGTCACTTCCCACCCCTGCTCGCGCGCCAGCTGGGCTATTGCCTTCCCCATTCTTCCGTCGCCCAAGACGGCCATGCGCCGCGCCGTCATTTTCCGGCCCCCCCCACGCCGCCAAAGAACTCGGCGTGCAGCCGCTCGAGCGAAGGGTTCAGCTGATCGCCATCGATGATGATTGTGAGATTGATGCCGGTCGCGCTCAGCGACATCATGTGAATCTTGAGTCCCGCCAGCGCTCCCACCGCGCGTCCCATCGCCGCCGAGTCATCGCTGATCGCCGCTCCGACCACCGCCACGATAGCCCGGTCGCGCTCCACCGAGACATCTCCCAGCGCCGACAGCTCGACGATCAACGACTCGAGCCCGGACGGATCGTCCACCGTCACCGAGACGGAGACCTCCGATGTCGCCACGACGTCGACCGAGACGCCGTTGCGCTCGAAGATGTCGAAGACGCGGCGCAGAAATCCCCGCGCGAAGAGCATCTTGGCGGCGCCGACCTTGACCACCGTCACTCCGCTTTTGCCCGCGATCGCGCTCACCGCGCGCCTGGGGGCGTCGAAGGTGATGCGGGTGCCCTTTCCGCCGGGATTCCGGGAGTTGTAGATGAAAACCGGAATGCCGAGTCGTACCGCGGGAGCGATCGTGCTGGGGTGGAGCACCTTGGCGCCGAAGGATGCGAGCTCAGACGCTTCGTCGAAGCGGATCTGCTCGATGAGCCTGGATCCTTTGACCACCCGTGGATCGGCGGTAAGCATGCCGTCCACATCAGTCCATATCTCGATCGAATCGGCATGGAGCGCCGCGCCGAGGAGCGACGCGCTGTAGTCGGAGCCGCCACGTCCGAGCGTGGTGGTGATTCCTTTTGCTGTCCGGCCGATGAATCCCCCCATCACCGGAACTCTCCCCTCCTGTATTCGGGGAAGCACCACTTCACGCGCGGCTTCTGCGATGGCGTCGATCTGCGGCTCAGCGGCCATGAAGTTGTCGTCGGTGACGAATACGTCACGCGCATCGATGTGCTCCGCCGGCAGTCCGCGCAGCGTGAAGAACGCCGTCACCAGCTGCGATGAGAGCTGCTCGCCGAACGCGGCGATGGCGTCGAAGGCGCGCGGGGTAGCGTGGCCCAGCACCGACAGCGCCTCGGCCAGGCTGGCGAGCTCGTCGAAGCTGGCGCTCATCTCGGCCGCGACTTCCGACGCCTCGGCGGATGTCCCGAGCAGGGTCTCGCACTGCTTGAAGTGCCTGTCCCTGAGCGCCTCGACGCCGCGAAGCGCTCCGATGAGATGGCCCTTGGCGGACTGCTCCCCTATCGCGAGCAATGCGTTCGTCGCTCCACCCAGAGCCGATACCACCACTGCCGGCTGGCGATCGAGGCGTCCCTGGACGATGTCCGCCGCCCGGCCGATGGCCTCCGCATCGCCAACCGAGGTGCCGCCGAACTTGACGACGATCACGCGGTGTCGAAGGCGCCGGTGGAAGCGAGCAGCTCGGCGTTCAGAACCGATCCGCCCGCCGCGCCGCGAACGGTGTTGTGACCGAGTGCTACCATGCGCAGATCGAGCACCGTATCCCGCCGCACTCGGCCAACCGTCACGGTCATGCCGTTACCCGCGCCGACATCGCGCTTGGGCTGCGGGCGGTCCGGCGCGTCGGTGACGACCAGAGGCCGCGCCGGGCGAGTGGGCAGCCCGGCGGTGCTGCCAAGTCCTTCCCAGGTTCGCATCGTCTCGATGGCCTCCTCCGGAGTCGGCGTGGACTCGAAGCCAATGGTCATGCAGATGGTGTGGCCGTGCTCCACCGGAACACGGTTCGTGTGCGCGCTCACCTTGAACGTCGCCGGTGAGACTTCGTCATCAGCATAAGTCCCGAGCAGCTTGAGCATCTCGCGCTCCAGCTTCGGCTCCTCGTCAGCGATATACGGGATGACGTTGCCGAGAATGTCGAGTGACGGCACGCCCGGGTATCCGGCGCCGGAAACGGCCTGCATGGTCGAGAGAAAGAGCTGACGGATCTGGTACCGCTGGTGTAGCGGCGCGAGCGCCACCGCCGCGACCGTGGCCGAGCAATTGGCGTTGGTGACGATCGCGCCCGGCCAGCCGCGGTTCCGGCGCTGGCATTCGAGCAGCGCCAGGTGATCCCCGTTCACTTCGGGAATGACGAGCGGGACGTCGGGCTCCATTCTGAAATTCTTGGCGTTGCTGAGAACGAATTTTCCCGCGCGCGCGAAAGCCAGCTCGACCTCGCCGGCCACCGCTGCGTCGAGCGCGGAGAACACGATCGGCGCGCTCACCACTCCAGGATCGCACGCGATCACCCGGCGCGACGAAACACCCTTGACGGGCGGATCGCCCTCCAGCCACCGTGTTACCTCTCCGTACTTCTTGCCCGCAGAGCGCTCCGAGGCAGCGAGCTCGGTGAGCTCGAACCAGGGATGATTCTGGAGCATCCGCACGAACATCTGGCCGACGGCGCCCGTCGCGCCGAGTACAGCGACCGGCCATTTCTTTTTGCGCCCCCGTGGGAGATCGGTCATCGGGCGAGGAGGGTGCGGGCCAGGCGCTCATAGGTGTCGACGCTTTTTCTCAGCTCCTCGACATCTATGTATTCGTCAGGCGTATGGGCGACGTGGATCGAGCCCGGCCCGAACAGAAGCGGCTCGCCCCAGTTGCTCAATAGGGGGATGTCCGACGTGTACGCCACCGGTCCGGTGTCGAAGCCGGGCACAGTGGCGAATTTCTGCGCCGGGATGTGTGAGCCGAACTCGACATCCGCCTTTCCTTTCGCCCATTCGAGAATCTTCTTGCGAAGAGGCTCGACGTCTCCGACGAGCCGGAACATCAGCTCCGCCTCGGCGTGCGCGGGGATGACGTTCGCCTCCGTTCCCCCGCGAATGGTTCCGATGTTCACTGTGGTGTCGCCGAGCACGGGATCGGACTGCAGCTTGATCGAGCGAAGCGTCGGCAACAGCTCGAGCATCGGCTCGATCGCGGACTTTCCGAGATGCGGGTACGCGGAGTGCGCTTCGCGCCCACGCGTGCGGAGCGTCACTCTAAGGGAGCCCTTGGCTCCGCTCGCGAGCTTGCTCTCCGTCGGCTCTCCGTTGATCAGGTAGCGGCTCCGCGTGGCAAGGTGGTTCGCCGCGCGCGCGCCATCAGAGCCCTTTTCTTCCCCGACGACGAACAGGACATCGACCCGTTTCTCGCCGGAGGTCGCCAGACGGTCCGCCGCCACCATCATCGCCGCGGCGATTCCCTTCGCATCCGACGATCCGCGGCCGAACAGCCTGGTGCCCTCGAGCCGAGGCGGCACGTAGGGTGGGACGGTGTCGAGGTGGGTGGAGAACGTCACTCCCCCACCCGACCTCGAAGCCCAGATATTGGGTCGGCCGCGGCTCACTTCCTGGAGTGTGACGCTCCAGCCACGGGCCACCAGCCAGCGCGACACGAAGTCGACGATGGCCGACTCGGAGCCCGTAGTGGACTGAATCGCGAGAAGCTCGGCGGCGAGCGAGACGACGTCCGTCATGCGCGGAAATTAGCGCCGGCTCGCCGGCCGCGCGCGCTCAAGCCGAGATATTCGGTCTTGTCGCGACGGTCTGCTCCATGACAGCGCCTCCCTGCACGTGCTCGACGAACATCGCCTGAACCAGCCGGTTCGCTTCCTTCACGTAGCCGTCGTGGTGGCGCTCGCCGATGTCGCCAATCGCCTGGAGCCGGGAATTGCCGAGCATCTTGCCGGCCTCGCGAAAGGTCTTGAAGGTGTCCTCGGACTGCCGGGCCATCACGATGTCGCCGACCAGACGCAGGAAATCGCTCTCGCGTGCGGCGTCGGCAAGGTCACGCGCAGCGGCGAGAGCAGCGCCTATGAACTTCTTGCCGACGCCGGCTTCGGCCCCGAGCTGAGCCTGGTACTCCTCGAGCATGCGCTGGTGCTCGCGCATATGCGGAAGGTGGCGGGTGCACAGATCACGAAACCTCGGATCCTCCGCCTGACCTTCGTGGTCCTCGAGCGCCTTCAGGAACGTGTGGTGCTGCATGACGGCGTTGTTCACCTGGCTCTTCAGGAAATCTATTCCGCGGTCCATTGTATCTCCTTGATTTTGGGTGCTTTGAGGGCGCGTGTTCGCGCCGCGTTCACGGGATCATAGAGGCACAAGGCGGGCCAGTCCGCGACGAATCGAGATCATCGCTTGTGAAGGGATCGGGCCCGAAAACCACGCTTTACGGAAGACTACCTGCGGGGGGCGGTGAGCCCCGATGCTATGGGCTGCGGGCCGCGCTGTTCGAAGCCGGCGGCGCCACCTTCAGCTTCCACGAAGGCCTGGCGGCGGGAGATTTCCGATCGACTCTGCCGTACTCCTTCAGAAAATCGACCGCGACGGCTGACTTGCGCTGACGCCTCCCGCTCGGTGGCGGGGTCTCCGCGGCCACGATGGTGACGTTCTCCCGCATCGCGTCGATAGCTCTAGCGATCTCGCGCGCGCGCCTCGCGTCGCCGCGCTTGAGCGGCATCGCGGTGAACGGAACCAGATGCTGTCGTAGCTGCCGTTGCATCTCCGCCTGCCACTCGGCCTGAGCCTTGTCGGTAGTGTCGAGGAGCGACACCACCCGCGCGCCCTGGCCGCCCAGCAGGTAGATGAACATCTCGTGCTCGTCGGGATACGGGATGATCCACTTTCCGCTGTCGACGCGCGCGAT
This sequence comes from Gemmatimonadaceae bacterium, assembly GCA_046714195.1. Taxonomy (GTDB): domain Bacteria; phylum Gemmatimonadota; class Gemmatimonadetes; order Gemmatimonadales; family Gemmatimonadaceae; genus UBA4720. The sequence goes on along the minus strand of JBKKAY010000111.1, from coordinate 41,080 downwards.
CGAGCCTCTGGCGAACGGCTCCGTCACATCCGCGAACGATGCCGCCGCCTTGAGGTCACCGGCCACCGCGACCCTGGTTCCCTCTGCTTCGATCACTCTCTTGGCGACGTTGACGCGGTCGCGTCCCAGACCGCAGTGGACGTAGAACCTGCCTTCCCCTCTCCGCGCGATCAGTCGGAGTTTATGGAGCGAGGCCGCGTTGTCGCTGACCCAGGGGAGCATTGGCGCCTGAATCAGCGTCATTCCGAGTCGCTTCGTCGCTTCACGCTCGGCGCTGATGCCTTCGCGCTCGACGATCACACCCGGATGCTGCAGTGAGATCACCGAAGTGATTCCCTCCAGCTGCAGCGCGCGCAGCTTCTCCTCGTCCGGGTAGGCGCCGAATATGAACTCGGCACCGCCGACGTTGCTGCGACCGCCTTCGCCGCCGCCCGCTATCCCCGCGAGCAATCTGGCCGGATTCGACCACTGCCACGCAGTTGCCGCGGCAAGGACGGTGAATACCGCTGCGATCGCCCACCGCGTGTTGCGGTTGCGCGCCCGGAACATGATGCCGACCACGTATCGCGTCAGCACGAGCGATACCGCGAGATAGAGGAGAATCACGACGATCAGGACGTGGTCCTGGGAATTCTGCTCCCACCCCGCTTCGCCCATGCCTTCGGTGAGCAAGCGAACCGGACCGATGAGCACGAGAGTGCCGAGCACCAGTCCGACCAGCAGCCACATATAGAAAAAAGTGCCGAGGACCGTGCCGGGCCCCGGCCGTGCGCGCGACGATGACGCGGTAACAATTCGATTCACCCTGCTGTGTACCTCTTACCTTGTGTGTTGTTCCTGACGAGCCCTTGGAATAAGCAAGCGTCCGGCCAATGGATCAACTGAAACGGTGAGCGGAGTTCCCGACAGCAGCTCACCGTCGGCCTGTGATGGCATCGATGGCACCGTATCCACTCTGAACTCTCGCCCCGACTTGTAGAATAGACAGGGATCAGGACGGAAATCCTTGCGGATCATGCGCCAGAGGATGCGGACTGCATCCCGAAAAGTGCGGGGCGAGAAGACACATGCATCCAACAGGCCGTCGTCGTGCGCGATGCCATCGCCGAATGTGACCAGGTCGTTGAGCACCGCTCCGAAATTGGCGATGAGAACCGCGGACGCCGTGAGCTCGAACACTTCGCCGTCGACGGTGAGACGGAGGCCAAACTGGCGGTTCCGAAGCACGGCCTTGTAGCCGCCGACGACGTACGCCATGAAACCGAGGCGTTTCTTGAGCTTGGCAGGAGCTTCGGCGATCATCGTGGCATCGAGTCCAACTCCGACGCCGATCGCGAATCGCCGGCCATCGCCGAGCCGGCCCAGATCGAGCGTCACTTCGTCGCCCTTGAGCAGGAGCGGAACGGCGCGAGCGGGGTTGAGGGGAATTCCCAGAGTGCGCGCGACCACGTTGGCCGTTCCGCCAGCAAGAATCCCGACCGGCGGCCCGCGGTGCGCGAGCGCGCCGAGAACCTCCATCACCGTCCCGTCACCGCCGAGCGTGAACACCGCCTGATAACGGTGCGCGTGCGTCTTCGCGAGCAGAGCGGCGTGACCCGGCGCCTCGGTGAGCATGACGTCGCAGTCGACGCCGGCATCTTCGAAAGCGCGGAGCGCGCGGCCCAGAGTCCGCTTCCCGCGCCGGGACGCCGGGTTCACGATCAGGCAAACGCTGTCGATCGCCTGAGGGGCGAAGGTCATCACGGGGGCCGCGCTCATGAAGCCCGCATGGTCACTGCATGCTCGGGGCGGGGATCGAACCCGCATGGGATTTTTTCCCAAGGGATTTTAAGTCCCTCGCGTCTACCGGTTTCGCCACCCGAGCGGCAACGGCGAGGCGAGGCGACGTGGGCCGCGCTGACGCCGGAGAGGAAACGAAGCGGGAAACGGGACTCGAACCCGCGACCCCAACCTTGGCAAGGTTGTGCTCTACCAACTGAGCTATTCCCGCAAGCAACGTCAAAGCTACCGCGAAAAACGACGGTAACAAGCGACGGACATTCAAGTTGACCAAACCGGAACCGCAATGGTATCGTCCCCCGAAGGCGAGCGTGTCTCTCACTGACGAGCGCCTATCGTGTCAGTTCACAGACTTTGAGAATCTATGCATCAGAGCCTCGTCCGCGTTTCCACGATAGTACTGGCGATTACCGCCTGTTTGCTGCTGTCCGCACCGGCCGCCGCCCAGCGCGTAGTCGGCGTGGGAGACGATGCCACTGTGCTCAGTCGCGGAGCTGTGAGGATCAGCACGCTCGGCCAGTGGACGTTCTTCAACGAGCGGTACGGGTCGAACACGCCCGGCCGGGCGGAGGGCTCTCGCGAGCCGATCGGCATCGACTTCTCGCTGGACACTCTTGGCGTCCGCGAGTTTCCCGCGCTCGCGAGCCTGCAGGGAGATTTGCGCTCGCTGACCGGGGATGCTGGGCACGTGCTTTCGCTTGGGTCAACACGGCTCGACCTCCACTCGCAGATAACGACCACTCCGCTGGTGATCGAAGCAGGACTTGCAAGCCGCTTCCTCGTCTCCATCCAGATCCCATTCGTCCGCACCGAGAGCTCCGCCTTCCTCGCGGTCAATCCGACGGGGACCGAGGGCAACATCGGATTCAATCCCGCTTTGAGTTTCGCGCCTGCCGCCGCGCAGAACGCGGCGATGTTCACTCAGTTCGGCGCGGCGGCGTCCACGCTCCAGATGTCGATCGACTCCTGCCGGGCGAATCCCGGGTCGTCCCCGAACTGTCCGGGGATACTGGCGCAGGAAGCCGAGGCCAGAGCGCTGATCGCCAGCTCTACCGCCTTCGCCGGTGACGTCAATCGAATCTATTCCAGCTCGAGGTTCGTTCCGATCCGGAACACCGCCGCGCAGATGGCGATAGAGGCGCGGGTGGCAGCGTTCCGCGCGCAATACGCCTCGCTTGGGGTCAACAGCATTGCCGCCACCACCACAGGACCGTTCCCATCGCAGACCTCGCTCACGCTCCGCGATGCGCAAACGATCATCACCGACCAGGAATTCGGCCTCGGCGCCGATGCCATCCGCACGGTCCGCCGCTCGCATTTCGGCGACATCGATGTCGGCGGCAAGATCCTGATCCTCGACACCTTCGGAAACTCCACCGAGAAATTGTCGCCCCGCGGACTGAATTTGCGCGCGTCCATCGGTGGCGTAGTTCGTCTGCCCACCGGCCAGGATGAATCGCCCGACAACTTCATCGACATTGGCGCCGGCCAGGGACAGACCGACCTCGAAGCCCGAGTCTTCGCAGACGTGGGCGTGGGCAGCCGCTTCTGGCAATCCTTCGTCGTCCGCTTCAACAATCAGCTCGCGGACCAGAAGGATGTGCGGATCATCGACCTCCCGAATCTGCCCCTGGCCCCGGCCTATCGCCGGCAGCGAGTCGACCGCGACCTCGGAAATATCTTCGAGTTCGAGACCACGCCGCGCCTGGTAGTCAACGATTTCTTCTCTGTCGCCGGCCACTATGTCTTCCGCAGCAAGTCAGAGGACAAGTACTCCGGAGCCTTCGTCATCCCGGCCGCGGTCACCGGTTTTGCCGATGTCGCACTCGACGCCTCCACGCTCAACCTCGAGACCGAGCAGCGAGAGCACCGGGTGGGTGGAGGGATTTCGTTCTCGAACCGGTATTCCGTGGAGCGAAACAAGGCGGGCACGCCGTTCGAGGTCAGCTACCTGCACTGGCAGACCGTGAAGGGATCGGGCAACGTGCCGAAAGCCTTCACCGACCAGATCCAGCTGCGGCTATACGCGAGGCTGTTCGGAAACTAGAGCGCCAGGCCGAGTGGTCGCACTCTCGAGGAGCTCGCGAGCGTGGGCGCGGCTGACCTTGCTCTCGGGGTCGCCCCCCAGCATCCGCGCAATCTCGGCCACGCGGGTGGTGCCCTCGAGCACGGTGATGTCAGCGGTGGTGACGCCGCCCTTTGCGCCCTTGGCCACAACGATGTGATGGTGCGCGCGCGCCGCGATCTGCGGCAGATGAGAGATGGCGAAGACCTGGTGCTCCCGCGCCACGCGGCGGAGAGTGTCACCGACCTGCAAGCCCACCCTTCCGCCGATCCCCGCGTCCACTTCGTCGAAGATCAGCGTCGGCACCTCGTCCACCTTGGCGAGAATCGTCTTGAGCGCCAGCATCACCCTCGACAGCTCGCCGCCCGATGCAACTCTGGCCAGCGGACGCTCGTCGTGGCCGACGTTCAGTGAAACTCTGAACTCCACGTCCTCGGCGCCTTGAGCGGAGGGCTCGGCCCGCGCCACCAGCGCCGCGGTGAACCGGCCGTCCGGCATTCCCAGCTCGGGCAGAAGCTCGTCCACTGCCTTGGCGAGCTTCTTTGCGGCGGCGGAGCGCATCCTGGTCAGCCTCTCCGATTCGGCGCCGAGCCGTGAGCGTACCTCGTTCTCGCGCGCGGTGAGCCTGGCCAGATCGAATTGCGCGGTGTCGATCAGGTCGAGCTCGGAGCGCGCCGAGCGCCCGGCGTCAATCACATTCTCGAGCGCGGGCCCGTACTTCTTGAGCAACCCAAAAAGGCGATCGCGCCGCTGGCGAACCTCTTCCAGTCGAGCGGGGTCGAGGTCTACAGAGCCGGCATAGTGGTCGGCGCTTCGCGCCAGCTCCTGCAACGCGTAGAAGCCGGCGTCGAACAGCTCCTGCATGCGCGCGGCGGCGGGGTCGATTCGCTCGATGGCAGTGAGCGGCCGTCCAGCGGCCGACAGCTGCGTCATCACGCTCGCCTCTTCTCCCGACAACAGCTCGCTCAGGCTCGTCGCCAGAGTCCTGAGCTCGTCCGCGTTCTCCAGCACGCGAGCCTCGTCCTGGAGCCGGGCATCTTCCCCCGGCTTAAGCTCGGCGCCCTCGATCTCCGTCGCGACGTGACGCAGATAATCGGCGCGCCGCTCCGCTTCCGCGCGCCGCGCCGAAAGTCCCGCGATCTCGCCTTTCACCGCGCTCAGGTCGGCGTGTGTGCGCGCGACGATCTCAGCCTGGTTAAGCGCGCCTCCGAACGCATCGAGTATCTGCCGCTGCGACTCGTTGTCGAGGAGTGTCTGCGCGTCGTGCTGCCCGTGGAGATTGACGAGCCGCCGGCCCAGCTCGGCGAGGACGGTCGCCGTCACCGTCGCCCCGTTGACCCACGCCCGGCCCCGTCCGTTGGCCGAAATCTCCCGCTTGAGGACGAGAGTGTCGTCCTCGACGTCGATTCCGCGCGCATCGGCGAGCTCGGCTACGCCCCGCACGCTCGCGATGTCGAATACTCCTTCGACCGTCGCCTTGTCGGCTCCCGAGCGGATGAGATCCGCGCTCGCCCGCTCGCCCAGCAGCAGGCCGAGCGCACCGACGACAATGGATTTTCCCGCGCCCGTTTCGCCGGACAGGACGTTGAAGCCTTTGCCGAGTGGAAGCGTCACCGATTCGATGATCGCGAAATTCCGGATCCTCAGCTCGGTCAGCACCGCTAGGTCTCGTCCTCGGCGGGCAATCCGCCCCACCCCAGCTTAAGTCTCATGCGCTCGAAGAACGTCGCGCCGGGGAACCTCACGATGCGCACCGGGTTGTCGGCGCGCCGCACCTTGAGCTGCTCGCCCTTCACGAAGCTGGTGCCGACCTGTCCGTCGACCGTCACGAGAAGCTCGGTCGGGCTCTCATTCGCTTCCACAGTCACCTCGGCGTCGGCCGGGATGACGAGCGATCGGATGGCCAGGGTGTGCGCCGAAACGGGGGTGATGATGATGGACTCCACCGTCGGAACCACCACCGGCCCTCCGGCGGAAAGGCTGTAGGCAGTCGACCCCGTCGGCGTCGAGATGACGACTCCATCCGCGGCGTAGGTGCCGATGCTTTCGCCGTCGACGGAGATGTTGAGTCGCACCACGCGGGCGAACCCGCCCTTGTGCAGGACAAAATCGTTGAGCGCTCTCCACTGCCTGCGCGTCGCGCCGGACGCGTCGATCGCGCGCGCGGTGAGCGCCATCCTCGGCTGCGCCACGTATTCTCCGCCGGCGAGGTGCTCGAGCGCGGCCTCGAGGTCCTCGGTCTGACAACTGGTGAGGAATCCCAGACGCCCGAGGTTGACTCCGAGTATCGGTTTGTCTTTTCCATCGAGCCAGCGCGCGCCGCGGAGCAGCGTCCCATCGCCTCCGAGCGTGATCAGGGCTTCGATCTGTTCCGCCGAATCGAGTCGGGCGCCCGTGCCTGCGACCTCGTGCAATCCCTGCTCGAAGAACAGCTCGAGGCCGAGACCGGGTGCGGTTCGGGACAGCCTGCTCAGGATGTCGGGCAGGTCATCGTATCCCTGGTGCCCAATCACTCCCAGCCGCATTAAACGGCGCGCAGGTGAGTGCCCCGCGAGCTCTCCATTCCGAATGCATTGGCGACGCGCGCCGCGATGCCGGCCGCGTCGAGCCCGAGACGCGCGAGCTGAATCGCGCGAGGAGCCTGCTCGATGAGCTCGTCGCGGACTCCGTGCGCAATCACTCTCACCGATGAATCCATTTCGGCGATCACTGCCGCCAGGTGCGCGCCGAAGCCGTTGACCACGGTTCCTTCCTCGACCACGAGGATGTTCCTGTGGTCGCGCACGATCGCAAGGAGAGCGCGCTCGTCGTGCGGCTTGAGGTAGCGGCAGTTGACTACCGTCGCGCTCAAGCCAGCCTCCTGCAGGATGTCCGCGGCGGCAAGCGACGGCAGCACCATTGTTCCAACCGCGAGGATCGCCACTGCACTCTCGGGATCGCGGCCCGCCGTGGCGCTTTTCCTGAGGATCTCCCACGATGCGTGCGGCACCGCTTCGACCTCGCCCGCGGGAGGCACGATGTCTGGCGTGGCGTCACGCGGATAGCGGACACAGAAGGGAGATTCCTGCTGGAGTGCGCTCTTGATCAGGGCCAGCATCTCGGCGCCGTTCTTGGGAGCGGTCACCACCATTCCGGGCACGGCGAGCATGTAAGCAATGTCGTAGAGCCCCATGTGGGTGGGGCCATCTTCTCCCACCACGCCGGCGCGATCCATCGCAAAGATCACCGGCAGGTGCTGGATGGCGACGTCGTGAATCACGTTGTCGTACGCGCGCTGCAGGAAAGTCGAATAGATCGCGCACACAGGCCGTATCCCACCGGTGGCGAGTCCCGCCGCGAACGTTACGGCATGGCCCTCCGCGATGCCGACGTCGAAGAAGCGCGACGGAAACGCCTGCGCGAACAGCCCCGTCCCGGTTCCGCTCGGCATCGCGCCCGTTATCGCGACGACCCTCTCGTTCTCGCGCGCGATCTCGACGAGCCCCTTTCCAAAGGCGGCCGTGTAGGCGGAGTTGGCGGAAGAAATCTTTCGCTGCTTCCCGGTGGCGGGGTCGTGGCCCGGCGGAAGCGCGTGCCATTTCTCGACGTGCTCTCCAGCCGGGAAACCCTTGCCCTTCTGGGTGATGCAGTGAATCAGCCGCGGCCCGCTCAACGCCTTCACAGCGGTGAAGGTGTCGACAAGCGCATCGATGTCATGCCCATCGATGGGGCCGAAGTAGCGGAAGCCGAGCTCCTCGAACAGCACGCCGGGGGTGAGGAAGGATTTCATGCTCTCCTCCCATTTTCTCACCAGCGTTCCGACGCCCGACAGCGGACCCGGCGCGGCATCCATCACCGTCCCGATCGCCGAGCGAACCCGATTGTAGAGCGGGTTGCTTTGAATCGAGGTCAGATACTTGGACATCGCGCCGACGTTGGGAGCAATGGACATCTCGTTGTCGTTGAGCACGACGATGAAGTCCGATTCGCCCGCACCGGCGTTGTTCAATCCCTCGTAGGCCAAGCCGCAGGTGAGCGCGCCATCTCCCAGAACCGAAACGACCTTGAAGTCCTCGCCGGCGAGGTCTCGCGCGACGGCCATCCCGTAGCCGGCGGAGATCGCGGTGCCGGCGTGACCAGCGCCGAAGGTGTCGTACTCGCTCTCGATGCGCCTCAAAAACCCGGAGAGTCCATCCTGCTGGCGGAGCGTCTCGAACCGGTCGGAGCGGCCGGTAAGAAGCTTGTGCGGATATCCCTGGTGGCCGACATCCCAGACGATCTTGTCGCGCGGAGTGTCGAACACCGTGTGCAGCGCGACGGTGAGCTCGACGACGCCGAGGCCGGCACCGATGTGACCACCCGTGCGGGAGCAGACCTCGATCAGGCGCTCGCGCATCTCGGCTGAAACGGTGCGAAGCTCGTCGCGGGATAGCGGCTTGAGATCGGCCGGCGAATTTATGCGGTCGAGGATGGACATTATCGAAGTGATTTCAGGACGTCCGGGTTACCATGAAATTAGCGACTTGGGCCAGCTCCGGCGTGAGAAGGCCGGCCTTACCGAGGGCGTCCAGGCCACTGTCGATCAGTCCTTCTGCGCGCTTTCGCGCTCCCTCCACGCCGAGTAGCGCCGGATAGGTGCTTTTCCCGAGCTCAGCGTCGCGCCCGGCGGTTTTGCCGAGGGCTGTGGTGGTCGAAGTGAGATCGAGGACGTCATCCATGATCTGAAAGGCAAGGCCGATCGAGCGGCCGTAGCGGTCCAGGGCATTCATCTGCGCTTCATCGGCTCCCGCGGCAAGCGCGCCCATGCGCACCGAAGCGGTGATCAAGGCACCGGTCTTCGCGGCGTGAACGACTTCCCGCTCCGCCAAGGGCAGCGAGGCACCCTCGCCGGCAAGGTCCTGGACCTGGCCGCCGATCATCCCTCCCGCTCCGGCTCCGGCCAGCAGCGCGGCGATGGTTTTCCGCGCCCGGTCTGGCGCGACTCGAAGCGTCGAAAGCGCGTCGCGCGCCACGGCAACGGCGAGTGGAATCATCGCCGCACCAGCCAGGATCGCGGTGCGCGATCCGTGGACCTTGTGCACGGTCGGCCTGCCCCGCCGCATGTCGTCGTCGTCCATGCACGGCAGGTCGTCGTGGACCAGCGAGTAGGAGTGGATGATCTCCGGCGCACACGCCAGCTCGCTGGCATCGCCGTCACCGCGGCAGGCCCGGTAGGCAAACAGCAGGAGGAGGGGGCGCAGTCTCTTGCCCGGGCTCCTCAGCCCGTACTCGATGGCCTGGGAAACTGGTGGGGCGAAGGCCGAGAGGCGGCTCGGGCAGATCCCTTCTAGCGCGCGCTCCACACGCTCGCGCTCGGGGGCAAAGCGATCGTCCCGACTCATCATTCCCAAAGATAGGCCGTCCGGCCAGAAGCGACTTGACTGGCCGGCGCCAGTGATATAGCTTTCAATCCGGATGAACGGATTGATCGTTTGACCCCGACCGCGCTTTTTGGCCAGATGACGGCCCTCGCCGATCCGACGAGGTCGAGGATCCTGCTCGCCCTCGAGCGCAACGAGCTCACCGTAAATGAGCTCCAGTCGATTCTTCAGCTGCCGCAGTCCACGATCAGCCGCCATCTCAAGGTCCTGAGCGCCGAATCGTGGGTGGACGCCCGGGCGGAAGGCACCAGCCGTCACTACCGCATCGCGTCGGACGGTTTGGACGGCGCCGGCCGGCGCCTCTGGCATCTGGTGCGCGACGAGATCAGCCGCACCACCGCCGCCGAACAGGATGCCCGCCGCGCTCAGGCGGTGCTGGCAGCACGCCACACCAAATCGCAGCAGTTCTTTTCCACATCCGCCGGTCATTGGGACCGCATGCGGCTCGAGCTGTTCGGGCGCAGGGCCGATGTCGCGCTTCTCGGACTACTCGACGCCAGCTGGAAGGTCGCTGACCTCGGCTGCGGAACGGGGGGCATCGCGCAGTCACTCTCTCCTTTCGTGGAGAAGTTGATCGCGGTGGACGAGTCCAGCGCGATGCTGGCGGCGGCGCGGAAAAGACTGCACGGCGCCGACAACGTCGACATCAGAAATGGGCGGCTCGAAGCGTTGCCGCTCGCCGACGAGGAAGTCGATGTCGCGCTGCTCTTTCTGGTGCTGCACTACGTCGTGGACCCGGCGGCAGTCGTCGCCGAAGCCGCGCGGGTGCTGAGACCGGGAGGCCGCCTCCTGGTGCTCGACATGATGCCCCACGATCGCGACGACCTGAAGCAGTCCATGGGACACCTCTGGCAGGGATTCGCCAGCGAGACCCTCGGAGGCTGGATGCACGCGGCCGGCCTGGAGAGCTTCCGCTACACGTCGTTGCCGCCCGACACCGGCGCCAAAGGACCTCTCTTGTTTGCGGCCTCCGCGACACGGAGCGCCGCAGCAGCACGCAAGACCAGCTCACGCAAAAAGGCGGAAGGTGTTCCGCTGATGAAGACCGCCTAGTACGAATCTCAAACGCAGAATCCAACCAGGAGCAACCGTGGCAACCGTAACTGAGCCGATGAATGCATTCGCCGCCGCGAGCGACGCGGGGCGCGAGCCTTACAAGGTGAAGGACCTCTCGCTGGCCGAGTACGGCCGGAACGAGATCAGGCTGGCCGAGCACGAGATGCCGGGCCTGATGGCGCTCCGCTCCGAGTACCGGACCAGGCAGCCGCTCGCCGGCGCCAAGGTCATGGGCTCCCTGCACATGACGGTGCAGACCGCGGTGCTGATCGAGACCCTGAGCGAGCTCGGTGCCGACGTCCGCTGGGTATCGTGCAACATTTTCTCGACCCAGGACCACGCTGCGGCCGCAGTCGTCGTCGGCAGGAACGGCACGATCAACAACCCCCAAGGTGTGCCGGTGTTCGCGTGGAAGGGAGAGTCGCTCGAGGAGTACTGGTGGTGCACCGACCAGGCGCTGGTCTGGCCCGATGGCTCGGGTCCTAACCTGCTGCTGGATGACGGCGGTGACGCGACGCTGCTCGTCCACAAAGGTGTCGAGTTCGAGAAGACGGGACGAGTTCCCGAGTTCAACCCGAAGAACGACTCCGAGGAGTACGGCGTCATCTTGGGTCTACTGCGTCGCGAGCTGAAGAAGGACCCACAGCGGTGGACGCGAATGTCCAAGGATCTGCGCGGCGTTTCCGAGGAGACCACCACGGGAGTGCACCGGCTCTATCAGATGATGGAGGCGGGCACGCTTCTCTTCCCCGCCATCAACGTCAACGACTCGGTGACGAAGAGCAAGTTCGACAACCTGTACGGCTGCCGTCATTCGCTCACCGACGGAATTCTACGCGCGTCGGACGTGATGCTCGCGGGCAAGGTCGCCGTCATCTGCGGATACGGAGACGTCGGCAAGGGCTGCGCGCAGGCGCTCAAGGGCCAGGGCGCGCGCGTGATCATCACGGAGATCGATCCGATCTGCGCGCTGCAGGCGGCGATGGAAGGCTACCAGGTCGCCACGCTCGAGGATGTCGTCGAGACCGCCGACATCTTCATCACCGCCACCGGCAACAAGGACATCATTACTGCCGATCACATGGGGCGGATGAAGGACAAGGCCATCGTCGGCAACATCGGCCACTTCGACAACGAGATCGACATGGCCGGCCTGAAGAAGACGAAGGGCATCAAGCGCGTCCAGATCAAGCCGCAGTACGACGAGTACATCTTCCCCGACGGTCACAGCATCATGATTCTCGCCGAAGGAAGACTGCTCAATCTCGGCTGCGCGACCGGCCACCCGAGCTTCGTGATGTCGGCGAGCTTCACCAACCAGGTGATGGCGCAGATCGAGCTGCACACCAATTGCGACGCCTACGAGTGCCGCGTCTACACGCTGCCGAAGAAGCTGGACGAGAAAGTTGCCCGGCTGCACCTCGACAAGCTCGGCGTCAGGCTGACCAAGCTCTCTAAAGAGCAGGCCGATTACCTGGCCGTTCCGGTCGAAGGCCCGTACAAATCGGAACATTACAGGTACTAGGCGCGAGGTATGCAATACCTAAAGAGGGACCCTTCCGGGTCCCTCTTTTTTTCACCGAAACCCCCGACTTAGCCGAGGAACGTCGCCATGATGACCTCCGTAGCTCTCGCGCAGCGAGCAGCCGTGCTCACGCTTGTCGCTCTACAGCTCTCGTGCGGCGATGACGACCCTGTGAGTTCCCGCGTTGCGACGACGATTACGGCGAACTCGCCCACATCCATCAGCGGGTCTATTGGCGCTGAGGTGCTGGCGACCGAGCGACCATCGGTGATCGTGCTCGACCAGGCCGGGGCGCCACTGCCGGGCGTTACGGTGACATTCGCGGTGGTGAGCGGCGGTGGTAGCGTGACGGGCGCAACCCCCGAAACGAACGCCTTGGGCGTCGCCACGGTGGGCAGCTGGACGCTGGGCCCTACAGCCGGAACGAATACGCTCAGCGCGTCTGCCGGCACTGCTACACCGATAACCTTTACGGCGACAGCTACCAATCCGTGTCTCTCCACGACGCCGCACACGATCGGCACTACATCGACCGGCCAGCTCACCACGGTGGACTGCCGGTTCGCCAACGGATTCACTGCTGGCACGTTCGTGGATCGCTACACGACGACCGTCGCCACCGCCGGTGCCTTCACGTTCACTCAGTCGTCAACGGCATTCGATGCTTTCCTGATTCTGACAGCGCCGGACGGGACGCCTCTCGCGGCCAATGACGACGCGACCACCACCACGACCAATTCCTCGATCAGGGCTCTATTGCCCGCGGGCAACTTCGCGCTCGCCGCAACGTCGTTCGATGCCAACTCGACGGGTGCCTATACCCTCACGTCAGCATCGGTGGCGACCGCGATTACGAACTGCGACCGGGTGTGGATAGTGCGCGGAGTCACGACGAATCAGACGTTGCAGACGACGGACTGTCTCAACGGCGGGTACCTGTCTGACGATCTCCTCATCTTTCTCCGGGCCGGTCAGTCGATGACTGTCACCATGACGTCAACCGCGTTCGACACGTTTCTGGAGCTCTATAACAGCGCCGGGACGCGGATCGCTTTCAACGACGACATCACTCCGGGCAACACGAATTCGCAGGTCCTTTACACGGCGGGAGCGGACATAATTCTCGCAATCGTCCCGACCTCGGGGACCGCCGGAGCCACGGGCGCCTACACGCTCACGGTGCAGTAGGTGCGCTGAGGCACGGATTCACAAAAGCCCCACCAGAGAATGGTGGGGCTTTTTTACTTGACTTTGGATTCCCCGCTCGGTTTCCTTGCAGTGCGGCCATTCACCTCAGCAGGAAAATCATGCGGCGTCCAGCCATGCAGCTCTTTCGTTTATCCGTTTTGTCCCTGATAGGGATTCAGCTTTCCTGCGGCAGCAGCGATTCCTCGGGGCCTCCCGTGGTGGAGCTCTGCACCGACATCACTCCGCACACCCTCGGCACCAACGTCAACGGCACTCTGGCATCGACGGATTGCAGGAGCCCGCTGAAGCCGGATAGCTACACCGACTTTTATCGCGTGACCCTGCCACAGGCGGGAACGTATTTGTTGAGCGAGTCGTCGCTGACAATCGACACTTTCATGCTCCTTCTCAACACCGACGGAACGTTGATCGGCGCCAACGACGACGTTGGCGCGAGTACCGATTCCAGAGTCAAGGCGATCCTGCCGGCCGGCGACTATCTCATCGGTGCGAGCTCTTTCGACCCAAACACCAGGGGGAGCTACGCCATGGCATCGGCGTCCACAACCGCGGGAGTCACTTGCGAGGTTGTCTTCGCGGTTCCGGGGATCATTACGCCACAGAATCTCGAGGCGGGCGACTGCGAAGGCCCATCCTTTCGGGCCACCGGCACACCGGGCAACGGCACCCGGTACGACCCCTACATCATCGAGCTCACTGCCGGCGAGTCGATCACCATCACGATGACCTCGAGCGCACTCGATTCCTATGTCGAGATCTTCGGCGGGAATCCGCTGACCAGGCTCGCGTTCAACGACAACAGTGGGGCAGGCCAGAATGCGCAGGTCACCTTCACGGCGCCTGCGGCGGGACCGTACTTCGTGAGCGCCACCAGCACGACCGTCGGCGCCACCGGCGCTTACGCGCTACAGATTCAGTAAGAAGCAGGCACCGGCGCGCGCTACCTCGCCCGCGCCGAATCCCTCGCGAAAAACGGAGAGCGAATCACCGGGCGCCCCTGGTCGTAGGAGCGCTTGGTGAGCACGCTTACCGTGCTGTCGCTCCCCGCCCAGGTGCGCACCGTCGGCTCGTCGAGAAGCTTGTAGCGCCGAGCGACTTCTTCGCGGTACCACTCCGCCGCCAGCAGCGGCACCGTTATCACCGTCACATCGCCGCGCTTCTTTTCCACCAGCTGCAGGTACCAGAGTGGATAGGTGTCGTTGTCTCCCATGGCGAGCATCACTCCGTTGGGCGGCACCCGCTCAATCATCTCGAGGGCGTCGACGCGCGCGCGGTCCTCCACAGTGGTCCGCCGGTCGGTCGCATGCCAGTTCATCAGCGCCGGCGCGAACGGCGCCACCAGAGCCAGCATCCTGAACGGCGTCGGCAGATTCCTGGAGAGCCGGATGGCTCCGTATCCCGCCCACAATCCCCAGCAGACGAACGCGAAGGCGAAGAAGTAGTCGCGCTCACGCGCTTCATGCAGCGCGCCCTCGGGAAGCCATCCGGCGCCGAATGACGGCCCCGCTTTGAGATTGAGGTAGACGACGACGCCCACCCACGACACCAGCAGCAGCACGGTGAGGGCGCGCCAGCTGCGCCGGTCCACCGACCTGTGGGCAACGAAGCCGATCAATCCGAGGAGCGCGTACACCGCCGTCACCGGTGTCCTCCGCCAGCTGGGAGGCGCTCCGGGATCGAGCCCGAGCGCGAACTGCCAGTCGGCGTACTCGAATACGTTCGCCAGCTGCAGATAGAACGGCGCCTGCCTCGGCCAAAGCGGAGCGACGTCGTACTGGCTCCTGAGAATCACCTCGGCCAGCGCCCCCCAGGTCGACGGATTACCCTGATTCACCGAGGGATCGTGCCGCGCCCTGACGAACATCACCAGCACGAAGGTCATGCCCACGAGCGCCACCAGGAGGGCCGAGCCGAGCACCCGCCCCATGGAGACTCCGTCGCGCCGGCCGTCGACGCGCCGCGTTCCGACAGGAAGAGCGAAGTAGCCGTCGTGCGTCGTGAACGCCAGCAGGATCGCGCTCGGAAGGAAGAGGAGGGGCATCAGATGCAGAGTCCAGGACAGTCCCGCGAAATATCCGACCAGCATTATCCACCGCGCATCGGAGCGCATGCCGGCGCGATCGCCCGCCCAGAGAATCAACGCCCCGGCCAGCAGCGCGATCCCGTATACCTCCGTCTCCGTCGCGCTAAGCCACACCGTCGACATCAGTCCGGCCGTAAGTCCTGCCGCGGTTGCCGCGAATCCATCGTCGGTCCATCTCGCGAAAAGGCTGGCGAGGATGCCGCACGCCGCGGCCGTGGACACGGCGGACAGAAGATTGATCGCGCGCGCGAAGCCGAAGATGGGCGCGGCCATGAGGCTCCAGACTTTGCCGAGGACTATGTAGAGCGGAGTGCCGGGCGGGTGCGGTATCCCGAGCGAATGGATGGCCGCCAGGAACTCACCCGAGTCCCAGAGCGTAACGCTGGGCGCCAGTGTGAGCATGTAGACGAAGAGGAGCAGTACTGCTGTCGTCCAGCCGGGTGTCGGAAAGCGCCTCGCGTTGCTAATGCTGCAACATCTCCGATTCTTCCGGCGTCAGCGCCCAGGCGGCGTCGAGCGCCAATCGGTTGGGGCGGACGCGGTGCACGCGAAAGATTCTCACGCCGGCGAAAAACGCGACGACGTTGACCCCCACGGTCGCCATGTCGCGGTCGTCGTTGTCGATCCGCTGTGTCTCGGGCTCGTTCGGAAACCCGAGGCTGGTCCGGGACGCGACGTAGCGAATCAGCTCCGCGATGACACGCTTGCGTGACGCGCCGACGAACACCGGATAGCCGAGCTCGACGACCCGGTGGAGCTCCGCCAGAACCGCCAGCGAATGACCGGTGCGCTTGGAGAATCCAATGCCCGGATCGATCGCAATGCGGGCAGGATGAATTCCAGCGAGCTGCGCCGTCTCTACCGACTCCTGGAGCTCCGCGAGAATCTCTGCGACAGGATCGGCCCCGTAGACGGCGGAATCGTAGCTCGCCATCTCCGCCACCGTTCCGCGGGAATGCATCAACACGACATTACACTCGGCGTCGGCGCACACTCGCGCCATCTCGGGATCGAGAGTGAAGCCCGAGACATCGTTCACAATGGACGCCCCTTCCGACAGCGCGGCGCGCGCTACTTCCGCCTTGACCGTGTCGATGGAGATCGCGATGTCGCTCCACCGCGACCGAATGGCGCGGATCGCGGGGAGCACACGGCGCATCTCCTCGCGTGCCGGGACGGGCTCGGCGCCGGGGCGGGTGGATTCGCCACCCACATCGATCGCGTCCGCTCCCTCGGCGATCAGACGTCCCGCCTGGGCAAGCGCGGCGTCGGTGGTAACGAAGTTACCCCCGTCGCTGAAGCTGTCGGGGGTAACATTGAGGATGCCGAAGATGGTTGGCCGCTGCGATTTCGACGGCCACGCGAAAGTCACGCGGGCGCTACCTCCGGACCTCCGAAGAGTGGCGGCTTGGACGGCTTGGGATGCAGCACCGGTGATGCGATCGCGGCTGGAGCCGACGGAGGCGGACTCGCCGGGCGCGGCGGGAGCGTCTCGCCGCGCGCCAGCGCCGCGACCTCGTCACCCGTCAGCGTCTCACGATCGAGCAACGCGGCCGCCACTGTATGCAACAGGCCCAGGTGCTCCTCAAGCACCTTCTTCGCTCTGGCGTACGCTTCCTTGATCACTCGCGTGACCTCGGAGTCAACCAGCTGGGCCGTGCGCTCGGAGACTTCGCGACGCGTCTGGATCTCGCGGCCGAGGAAGAGCTCCTGCTCGTTGTCACCAACGAGGACCGGACCGATTTCGTCCGAGAGACCCCACTGCGATACGTAACGACGGGCGAGGGCAGTTGCCTGCTGGATGTCGCTCGCGGCACCAGTAGTCACACGGCCTCGTCCGAAGACGAGCTCTTCCGCGACGCGACCGCCATAGGCCTTCACCAGGTTCGCCTCGAGCTGCTCCCTGGTCACGGACACGCGGTCGTCTTCGGGAAGCGTCCACGCCACACCGAGGGTGCGGCCGCGGGGGACGATGGTGACTTTGTGGAGCGGATCGTTGCCCTTCACCTTGATCGCGCAGATCGAATGACCAGCTTCGTGATAGGCGGTGAGCTTCCGCTCCTCATCCTTCATCACCATCGACTTCCGCTCGGCGCCCATCATCACCTTGTCCTTCGCGTCCTCGAGGTCGTCCATGTAGACCTTGTCGTGGTTCCGGCGCGCGGCGAGGAGCGCGCCTTCGTTCACGAGGTTCGCCAGATCGGCGCCAGCCATCCCCGGTGTTCCGCGGGCTAGCGTCGTGACGTCGACGTTCTCCGCCATCGGCTTGTTCCTGATGTGAACGCGAAGAATCCCCTCGCGACCGCGAAGATCCGGCAAATCGACTACGATTTGGCGGTCGAAGCGGCCGGGCCGCATCAGCGCCGGATCGAGCACGTCAGGCCGGTTGGTTGCCGCGATGAGGATGACGCCCTCGTTCGACTCGAAACCGTCCATCTCGACCAGCAGCTGATTGAGCGTCTGCTCCCGCTCGTCGTGACCGCCGCCCAACCCCGCGCCACGGTGACGGCCGACGGCGTCGATCTCGTCGATGAAGATGATGCACGGCGCGTGCGCCTTCCCCTGCTCGAACAGGTCGCGGACGCGGCTCGCGCCGACCCCGACGAACATCTCGACGAAGTCGGATCCCGACATCGAGAAGAAGGGACGTGCGGCTTCACCGGCGACAGCGCGCGCGAGCAACGTCTTTCCAGTTCCCGGAGGTCCGACCAGCAGCGCGCCCTTGGGCAGGCGGCCGCCGAGCTTGGTGAACTTCTGCGGGTCCTTGAGGAACTCGATGATCTCCTGGAGCTCGACCTTCGCCTCGTCCGCGCCAGCGACATCGTCGAACGTCACCTTCGGGGTGTCGCCAGTCAGCAGCTTCGCCTTCGACTTGCCGAAGCTGAACGCCTTCGCCCCACCAGCCTGCATCGAACGGAAGAGGAAGAACCAGATGCCGATGATCAGCAGGTACGGGAAGATGCTGACGAGAACCGCGCTCACCGGCATGCTCGCGTCTTCGGCGTTGATCTGCACGTTGTGCTTGGTGAGGAGGGCGATCTCTTCCGGAGAGTCGGCCATCGGAAGGCGCACGTTGAAGCGCGACACCAGCCGCTTGTCGACGGCGATCTTCTGCCGGAGGTCTCCGGTGATCTGGCGCCCGGACTGGATCATCACCTTCTCGACGTTGCCCTTCTCCACTTCCTGCTTGTACTGCGTGTAGGAGATGTCGGGCGCGGCGTCGGCGCCCTTCCCAGAGAACTGGAGGATGGCGACCGGGATCAGAATGATGAAAACCCAGAACGAAAGATTCCTGGAGAACTTGCCCCAGTTCTTCGGCTTGTTCGGCGTGTTCTTGTTCGGCATCTGTATCGGCATTACTGCAAGCTCGCTATATAAGGCAAATGACGGAAGTTCTCCGCATGATCCAATCCGTATCCAACCAGAAACTCATGTGGAGCATCGAAACCCACGAACTTCGTTTTGTGCTGCAATCCCTCGGCGATCCTCTTGTGCAACAACGCGCAAATCTCGAGCGAGCGCGGCTTCCGCTCGGCCAGTATTCCCATCAGACGATTCAGCGTCTTGCCGGAATCGATGATGTCCTCGACGAGGAGGATATCCTTCCCCTCCAGCCTCGTTTCCGGATCGTAAACCAGCTTCACAGTCCCGCTCGAGACCATTCCGTCTCCATAGCTCGACGCAACCAGAAAATCGACCTGCAGCGGACGCGTTATCTGCCTCACCAGGTCGCTCAGGAAAATGAAGCTGCCCTTGAGCAGGCCCAGCACCAGCAGGTCACCGTCGGGATAGGCAGCGCTGATCTCCTTGCCCAGCTCGGCGACTCGACGAGCGATCGCCGCCTCGTCGAAGGCGATTCGCTTCACGATCCGTCCGGAAAGCCTCGGGTCCGCTTTCAATTCCACCGGCCTCGCCGTGCTGCTCACGAGAGCCTCGCCCCAGCACGGGAGCGCCACCGCCGGAGCAACATATGATCCCGGCGCATCACGATCTCTACTCCGCCTGAGAGCTGAATTGCGCCGCCTGTCACTCCCTTGATAGTAAACTCGGCGGCGCGGTGTGTTCCTCTGCGATCCATGACGACGCTCGCCCGTGCCGCCAGCGCGGGCCACAGTACCCTGAGGGAGGCGTCGTCGAAGCCCCTGAGACTCGATCTGTCGATGCGCAGCACGCCATCAACCGCCGGTGTGGCGTCGACGCTCGTGGCGAGGTCTTCGAGTGACCGGCGCCAATCGGCGGAAGCCCGGGCCAGAGCAAGGAGCTCATCGGGAAAGCCGGGATTCCTGCGAGTGATGGACGGGAGAAGGTCGAGCCGGACGCGATTCCTCAGATGCTTGCGGGTAAGATTCGAAGGATCTTCCGTGTGCTTCACGCGATGCGCCGTGGCATACTCGGTGATCGCCGCGCGCCTCAAGTCGAGGAACGGACGGACGACTTCTGACTCGGCGTAGAGCCCGGCCAGGCCTCTGGGGCCGGCATCCCGCAGAATGCGCATGAAAACGGTCTCGACCTGATCGTCGCGGGTGTGAGCGGTCACCACTCCGGCTGAATGCCGGGCGGCCACGCGCTCGAGAAACGTCCAGCGGGCACGGCGCCACTCCTCTTCCCTGGTGCCGACCGTCGATGCACGCCCGGCTACGCACGGGAAGCCGAGCCGCGCCGACTCTCGCGCCACCAGACTGGCGGCGCGGCCGGCGGCCTTACCGGTGCCGTGATCGAACGTCGCCACGATCATCCTGGCGCGGGCGCGGCTCCGGAGGTGAGAGGCGGCGGCGAGCATCACCATCGAATCGATCCCGCCCGACACCGCCAGCACGACGTGAGCGTATCCCGCCAGAGCCGTCTCGACCGCGCGCTCGACAACCGATGCTTCAACCCGAGCAGTCGCCATGATACTTTTAATTTACCTACCATGGGGGGAGTTTCGCTTGGAAACGCACGGTCCGCTGGGAACACTCTGGGTATCGCTGGGCTTGATCGCGTTTTACATCGCGCTCACGTGGCTCAACGCGCTGCTGGGGTTGTTCCTCACTCCGTTGTTCATCGTTCCCGGGACTTGGCTGCTCGACTGGCGCAAGAAGCGAAAGGAGCGCCGTCAGGGCACTAGCTAGCCGTATTACGGACTGCGGACTAGCTGCGGGCTGCGGACTAACTGCGGACTGCGGGCTAACTGCCGCTACCAGGGATACAGCGCGTCGTAATAGGCTTGATTGCGCAGCACGATGCGGACGTAGTCGCGGGTCTCTACGAATGGAATGCGCTCCGTGAACACTTCCGGATCCGCGGCCCCAGCCTTGGTCGACCACTTCTCCACTCTCGACTCCCCGGCGTTGTACGCGGCGAGGATTTTCACCAGGTCCTTCGGATATTTGCGAGCGAGGTCGCGCAGGTGGAGCGTGCCGAGCTTGATGCTGATCGCGGGATCGTAGAGCATCTCGGGATCCCACGGTCGGATGCCTTTGGTGCGCGCGAGTCCTTCGCCGACCGGCGGCATCAGCTGCATCAGCCCGCGCGCCCCCACCGGTGACGTGGCTCGCGGATTCCAGTTTGACTCCTGCCGGATCAGCGACGCGACGAACACCGGATCGAGGCCGTTCTCCTTCGCTGCGGCAATCAGAGTTTCCCGTTCGACAACAGGATAGAACAGCCGGTAATTCGCAGCGGTTGGGCCGATTTCATCGATCGCCCGCCGCCCGAGTGCGGTCGATCGGGTTGCCTGCTCGGTGCCGGTGAGAGCGGCGGCCGTGGCGAGAAGCGCGTCGCGGCTCTCTGTCGCATCACGAAAGAGTCTGTCCGTCTCGAATCCCGCCTCGACGTCCATCCCCGCATCGCGGAGTGCGGCGACACGAGCCACCGCGCTGTCGACCGCGGGCACCTTCGGGTAGACCGCGGTCGATTTGTCGGGCGCGATCAGCGTGGTGTCGAGCCGCTTGGCGGCCATCACCGCGTAGTAGCTGAGCGGCTCCTTCGCGATCACGGAGCGCCAGCGCGCCTTGCTCCGCGCGGTGTCGCCGAGTGCGGCGAAGGATCTGCCGGCCCAGTACGCGGCACCCAGCGCTTCGGCGCTGTTGGGATCACGAGCCACCAGTGAGTCGAATTCCGCGGCGGCGGCTCGCCTGTTTCCCTGTATGTACGCAATCATCCCCGCCCGGAAACGCGCGTTGGCGGCATGACGTCCGGACGGAAACTGCTTGAGCAAACCGAGCAGCGTGGCGCGCGAGTCCGCATCCCGGTTCTCGTCGGTGGCCAGATCAGCGAGCAGGAGCAGCGCCGAAGCGGCACTGGTATCGCGCGGATAAGTGGTGGTGATCGACCTGAGCACGGTACGACCCGACTCAATGTTCCCGAGGGCGACCAGCGCCCGCGCGCGCTGATACTGAGCCGCCGCGGCGAGATTGGCGGGAGCCCGCACCTTGGCGAACTCTGTCGCCGCTTCTGGAAACTTTCTTACACGAAACAGCATGGAGGCGTATGCAAACCTGTCGCGAGTGTCGCCCAAGCCGGCGCTCAAGGCCCTCGCGTACGCCGTGACAGCGCGCTCGGGCAGTCCGGATTTTCCGGCGGCACGACCCAGGATCAGCTCCTCACCCGGTGTCGTCGCCGTGAATACCTTGTCGAAAAGATCGATGGCGTCCCTGGTCTCCGACGCCGTGTTCGACCTCGCGATGAATGCCAGCAGAGCGCGGCGCGCCTCGGCCTTCGCGGCATCGTCCGCGGCAACCGCGGCGCGCAGCCTCAGAGCGTGAAGGTCTCCACCCACGGCCGTGAACATCCGGATGGCGCCCGGAATGTCGCCGGTCCGCTCGCGCGCGTGTGCCTCGGTCCACCGGATTCTGTCACGCGCGACAGCGGTTCGCACCTTCGCGTAATACGCCTCGCGCGCCGAGCTGTCGGCGGCGACCCCGGCCGCGCGCAGATACAGCCAGTCGGCGATCCGCGGCAGTCTCTTCGCCGCCTCCCCGTAGGCGATCCTGGCGCTGTCACGGCTGTCGGCACGATCCAGCTCACGCGCGCGGGCGACCAGCTCCCGATCGTCCACCGGCAGAACGTGCTTGGTGGTGTCGCCAGTCAGCACTCCGACCGTCTCCCTTTGCGCGTCTTTCTGATTCTGGCAGGCACTGGTAGAGAGCAGAAGCGCCAACACCGGGTATACGAGTGATCCTATCGCCAACGTGTATGATCTCCATGCAAGAGCTTGATCGCTTCGACCGGCCCCGCGCTTCCTGCGGGGTAGGTGGGAACCCTGTCGAGCGGATGCGCATTCCAGTACTCGAGGACGGGATCGATGATGCTCCACGCCATCTCGACTTCATCACTGCGCGTGAACAGCGTCGGGTCGCCCGTCATGCAGTCCAGCAGCAGCGTCTCGTACGCCGGGTAGGGATGGTTGCCGAACGCATCGGCGTAGCTGAACTCCATGTCCACCGGGGTGATTTCCAGTCCTGGAGTCAGCTCGTGTGCGGCCCCCGGGGTTTTCACCTGGAACCGCAGCGACATTCCTTCGTCGGGCTGCACGCGCATAACAAGCACACTCGGTGCCATGTCTTCTACAGTGTGTTGGTCGAACAACATTAGCGGTGGAGAGCGGAACTGGACGGAGATCTCGGAGATCCGGCGGCCGAGCCGCTTTCCCGATCTGAGGTAGAACGGAACTCCCTTCCACCTCCAGTTGTCGATCGACACCCGCATTGCCGCGAATGTCGGTGTCACTGACATCGGCGAGACGTTCGCCTCGTGCCGGTAACCCGCCACGGGTTGGCCATCGTGGGTGCCTTCGATGTACTGCCCCGGTACCACTGGCGGTTCGCCATCGCTCACCAGAGGACGGATAGAACGCAGCACTTTGACTTTTTCATCGCGCACGGCGTCGCCCGTGAAGGCGCTCGGCGGCTCCATCGCGGCGAGCGTCAGCAGCTGCAACAGGTGATTCTGGAACATGTCGCGAAGAACACCCGCTTCCTCGTAGTACTTGCCACGGCCGTCGACTCCGCCCGCTTCCGCCACGATGATCTGCACGTGCGAGATGTAGTTGCGGTTCCAGAGTGGCTCGAAAATGGAGTTGGCAAAACGGAACACGAGGATGTTCTGGACGCTCTCTTTCCCGAGGTAGTGATCGATGCGATAGATCTGGTGCTCGCCGAACTGGTCCAGGACCAGGCGGTTGAGAGCGCGCGCGCTTTCCAGGCTGCGGCCGAACGGCTTCTCGATCACGACGCGGTACCACGGCCGCTCCTCGTACGAGAGGGTGCGCCTGGCGAGCCCGCTCCGGCAGAGATGCTCGAGCGTCGGCTCGAACACGCTCGGAGGAATGGCCAGGTAGAACAGCCGGTTGCGCTCGTCTTCCGGCCGTCCGGCCTCGATCTCTTTCAGCCGCGCGCCGATCGTTTCGTACGCCGAGTCCTTGGTGAAGTCACCGTGCGTGTAGAACATCCGCTCCGCGAGCCACTTCCAGACATCGTCGTGCACACGATGGATCTCGTCCGACTTGGACATCTCCTCGCGCATGATCTTCCGATACGCTTCGTCGGTGCTGGGCTCTCTCGCCACGCCGAGCAGAGCGAAATTCTCCGGCAGCAGCTTGTGCTCGGCGAGATAGTAGATGGCCGGCAACAGCTTCCTTCGCGTCAGATCGCCCGAGCCGCCGAAAATCACGACCGTGCAGGGATCTGCGACCTCGCGCTTGCCCGACGCGCGCGGCGCGCGGACCATCGGGAGCGCCTGCGGTACCTTCATGCCTTCTTTACCGCGTGACCACCGAATTCGTTGCGCAGTGCCGCGATCACTTTGGCCGAGAACGAGTCGCCCTGGCGCGACCTGAGGCGCGTGAGAAGCGCCAGCGTTATCACCGGCGCCGGCACATCGCGATCGATCGCCTCCTGCACCGTCCACCTGCCTTCTCCGGAATCCTCGACATAACCCTTGAGCTGACTGAGCTCGGCATCCTTGGCCAACGCCTGCTCCGCCAGCTCGTTGAGCCATGACCTCACCACGCTGCCCCGGTTCCAGACCGCGGCGATCTTGTGGAGATCGAGCTTGAAGTCCTTCGACGCGTGAAGGATCTCGTAGCCCTCCGCATACGCCTGGAGCAGGCCGTACTCGATCCCGTTGTGAATCATCTTGACGTAGTGCCCCGCCCCGGGCGGGCCGACATGCGCGTAGCCGTCCTTGGGCGCCAGCGTCGCAAAAATCGGCTCGCAAATCTTGAACGCGCGCGGCGTGGCTCCGATCATCAGGCAATAACCGTTGGCGAGCCCCCAGATTCCACCGCTCGTTCCCGAATCGATGAACTCGATTCCCTCGTGCTCGAGCATCTTCGCCCGGCGCATGGTGTCGTGGTAATTCGAGTTTCCGCCGTCGATGATCACATCGCCCTTCGCCAGGCCGGGCATGATGGTGGCAATGGTGTCGTCGACCGGCTTGCCGGCGGGAACCATGATCCACACCACTCGGGGCGACTTGAGGCTCCCCGTGACGTCGCGCGCGCTCGAGGCACCGGTAGCGCCCTGTGACACGTACTTCTGAATCGCGTCGGCGCTGCGGTCGAAGACGACCACCTCGTGGCCACCCTTCATCAACCGCTCCGACATGTTGCCGCCCATTCGGCCGAGGCCGATCATCGCCAAGCGCATTGCTTATGCTCCGGGAAATTCGAGTTGGAGGGCCTGCTCCAGATCGGAGCGCAGCTGCTCCGCGGATTTGAACAGGATTGCGACCATTCCGAGCGCGTGGGCCGGGGCGATGTTCTGCTCGCGGTCGTCCACGAAAAGCGATGTCTTCGGATCCGCCTGCGCGATCGACAACGCCCGGGAGTAGAAGCGCTGCGTCGGCTTCCGCACACCGAGCCAGCAAGAGGAGAGGAAGGCCTCGAACACGTCCGAGATTCCGAACTTCTCGATTCGATGCCGGTTGAGCTCGTCCGCCTCGTTATTGAGCGTCATGAGGGTGAAGCGGCTGTCGCGAGTGAGCGACCGCGCGAGGGCCACCACTCTCTCGTTTGGAATGCTCTGGGCGAACATGAAATCGACGAACTCGCGCCGGGAGAATGGGCGATCGCAATGAAACACCGCGATGTCGAGGTACTCGTCCATCGTAATCCTGCCCTCTTCCCACTCGCCGACGACTTCTTCATGACGATACTGGAAATCTTCGGAAGCGAGTCCGAACCGCTCGACGGCGCGGCTCCGCTGCTCGCGGTCCCAGCCGTTGGAGCCGAGAACTCCCCCGATGTCGAAGAAGACGTGCCTGATGGTGGTCACGCCATCAGGATTGCGCGCGCGGGCGCCCCGTCGCAACCCTCGAGCCTGAGGGGCAGGCAGACCAGCTCGTATTCACCCGGCGGCGGCACGGACAGGTCGAGCCCCTCGACGATTACCACCGAGCGACTGAGTAGAGTCTTGTGGGTGCGGTGGTGTCCGGAGCGGAACTGCTCGATGGAGAGGTAGTCGATTCCAACCAGCTCGACCCCGAGCGCGACCAGATACTCGGCGCCGTCGGGCGCGAGGAAGGTGTAGTCAGTGGTGAAGTCCTTCTTCGAGAGCAGGGCAGAATTGCGGGTGGCGAGGAGAATCCGGGTGTGCTTACCCAGATCGAATTGCCGGAGCTCGGCTTCCCCGATGGCGCGGACGTCATCGCCGAAGCGCACCACGAGCGCTGGCCCGACGAGCTTCTCCAGGGGAATCAGATCGACGGGCTGTCCGTCAGTGTAAAAATGCCGGGCCGCATCCACGTGGGTCCCCGTGTGCGATCCGAACCTGATCGCCGATACGTTCGCGCCCGCGCCTTCGGCAGTCGATTGCTGGAGCGAGATCGTAACCTCGGGGTTGCCGGGGTAGACGAAGGCGCCCGTTCGGACGGGCACCGAGATGTCATAAATGCGCGGGGAGGTCGCGGTCAGGACGGGAGGCTCGTCGATTCGCTGGCGCTCAGGGTGAAGCGCGGAATCTCCGCCTCGAACGACGCGCCATTCTGCCTGAGGAAGCCATAGTGTCCCTCCATATAGCCTTCACCGGACTTTAGTATGCAGAAGCTTTGATACTCGTGCACGGCTCCCGGGGGAATCGTTGGCTGCTCGCCGACTACGCCTTCGCCAATGACCTCGGTGTCCACGCCATCGCCGACCGAATCATGGATCAGCCACCGGCGCGTGAGCAGCTGCGCCGCCATCTTGCCGACGTTCTCTATCCGGACGAAGTAGGCGAAGACATAATGGCTTTGCGACGGCTCCGAATGGTCCCGCAAATAAACCGGGCGAACGGTCACCCTGATTCTCTCTGTTTCCCGGTAGTAGAAGCTTTTTGCGGGCATGTCCGCAACTTAAGCCGCGCGACCTACTTTTTGGAGTTCTTGCGCTTCCGCCGCTGCCGCCTTTTCGCGGGTTTCATGATGCTTCCCCTGCAGCCGTCCGATCCGCACCTGCAGAAATAGAACTTCTCGAGCTCGTCGTCGTTATCGCCGGTTCGCTCGTATTGATAATCGTAGGCCAGCTCGGTGCCCGGCTCGATTGTCGTCAGCGCGTGGATGTGGATGCGCTTGTCGGTGATCACGGCCTCGCAGTTCGGCTCGCAGGAATGGTTGATGAAGCTGGCGTCGCCACCCCCGCGCTCGATCGCGCCGTCGATCACGGTTTTCCCGTCGAGCGTGAACAGGAAGGTGTGGTGCCGCTTCATGTCGGTCTCGTCGTAGCGCTGATCGGCTTCGTCGTTGTCGATGCGCTCACCCCTGTATTCGACGATCCGTGTGCCTTTCCGGATGCGCCGGGCAGCGAATACGCCGTGGCCGTGGATGTCGGAGGTGCACACCACGTACAAAGGTTCGGGGCGGGTTTTTGAGTTAGACATCGGTGGGAATGGTTACGGGGCAAGGCTGAGGGGATGCAAGTATCGAGTGTTGAGTTGGTCAGTTGGTCGGTCGTGAGTGGTTTTGAGTTAGCGCCTCCCACTCACAACCACTGACACACTGATGACTCTAAACTCTCCACTCACGACTTGCATCCCCCGCAAATGGCCCCAGACTTATTGATCGTCTTAACGTCCGGCCCCCGAGACAACTCGCCCAACACATTCGCCCAGCCCAATCCGCACCGCTCCCTCCCGCTCCAGAAACCCCCGCATGATCACCTCGTCGCCGTCGTGCAGGAACTTCCGCTCCTCCCCTGTGGGCAGCGCGATCGGCTCGGCGCCGCGACGGGTGATCTCGAGCATGCATCCCTGCGAGCCTGGCTCGGGGCCCGAAACTGTGCCACTCGCGAACAGATCGCCGGGCTGGAGGTTGCAGCCGTTGCTGGTGTGGTGGGTCAGCATCTGCGCCGCCGTCCAGTACATGTCGCCCAGCGACGCCCGGCTCAGTCGGAACGGGCGCATGTGCCCTTCGCGCATCAGCATCGTTCGGATGTAGACCTCGATGGTTAGATCGATCCCGCCTTCGCTCTTGTCTTTCTCCGAGCGCAGATACGGCAGCGGGGCCGGATCAGTCGTTGGACGGAAGAACGCCGGAATGCGGAACGGCGCAAGCGCTTCCATCGTCACGACCCACGGTGAGATCGTGGTGGCGAAATTCTTGGACAGAAATGGGCCGAGCGGCTGGTATTCCCAGGATTGGATGTCCCGGGCCGACCAGTCGTTGACGAGGCAGAGGCCGAAGATGTGGTCCTCCGCGTCCTCGATCCGGACCGGCTCGCCGAGCGCATTGCCCTGCCCCACGAAGAAGCCAGCCTCGGCCTCGTAGTCGAGGAGCTGTGAGGGCCCGAACGATGGCGTTGATGCTGCCGGCGCCAAAGTCTGTCCTCTGGGGCGAGTGATGTCCGTGCCGCTCGCTACGATCGACGACGCGCGGCCGTGGTACCCTATCGGAACGTACTTGTAGTTCGGCAGCAGCGGACTGTCAGGGCGAAACAGCGCGCCGACGTTAGTGGCGTGATAGATCGAAGCATAGAAGTCGGTGTAGTCTCCGATCCGGGCCGGCAGATGCATCTCGACATCAGCCATTGGGATGAGCGCCCTGTCGGGAAGCGTCTTGATAGCGTTGGCCGCATCGGGATCACCTGCCAACAGCTCGCTCAGGCGGGCCCGGAATCGCGACAGCGCCTCACGAGAGCACTCGGCGATGCGATTCAGGTTCGGATCGGCGCACAGCCGGGCAACTTCCCTCGCCCCTTCTCCCCAGAGATTTCCCTTCTCGCACTCACTGACGTCGACGATCTGATCACCGATCGCCACGCCGACGCGCCGCTCCGTCTCTCCTTTCCTGGAGAAAACGCCGAAAGGCAGATTCTGGATCGGAAAATCGGTGTCGGGAGAATTGGCGGACGCCAGCCAGGACCGGAGCGCCGGGTCGTGAGTCGGGTTAAGCATTCCGGGAAACTAACCGGGTCAGCTCGTCGACAGGCTCGCGGAACGAGCACGACCCGAACGAGACGGCGAAGGCGCTACGAGCCTCCCCGAGCGCCGGCGCATCGACGCGATGCGCGCGCCAGACAATCGCATCGTCGGAGAACTGGAATGCTCCCGGCTCCGCCTCCTCCAACGCTTCGAGCACGGTGGTTTCGGATTCCCCTTGTCGAAGGAGCGCGGCCGCGACAAAGAGATTGAGAAATCCGTACATGGTCCCGGCGTCGCTTCCTGGCTCGTAGGTGAGCCTGTATGATCCCCGGATCGGGTGGTGCAGTCCCGCGGTCGCCTTGAATGCAACCTTTTCCCTCTTGCACGCGGTCATGAAGGAGAGAATCTGCCGCGACGTGGGAAATGCATCCGGCGTCGTCCCCCCGGTGCGAATCTTCGCACGTGCGCCTACGCGCGCGATTGCCGCAATGAGAGCATCCATGCTGCCATCGAGCGGGACCTCGAAATACCGCTGAAAGAAAGAGGGGAGATTCCGGTGCTGGGTCTCGATTGACTCCACGCTGGACGCCTTCAGCTCCACCGAGTCGATCACCGCGTGGCCGTCCTCGGACCCGGACCAGTGGTGGCAGTTGAACTTGAGCATTTGCTCGGCCGCGGCCGGAGTAGCCGTTCCGGCGAGGACACTGAGTCTCCACGGCTCTGAAGCGTCGCCACGTCTAATCACGTCGCGCGCTGCCACCTCGAATTCCTCGAGGCGCGCGAGCGGAACGATGAATCGGCCGAGGGCTGACCGGTCCGGACCAGCGCGATAAGCGCCGTAGTTCTCCACCGCCGTGCGCATGTCTTCGCTCGCGGGTGGAAAGAGGCCGGCGTAATCCACCAGGCCGCGCATCAGGAGTTCGACTGCGGTCACGTCAGCGGTCCCTTGATGCCGAGCTTGGTTACGAGCGGAGTGCCTGAATACCCTGCGGTAGTGCCGGTCAGAGCCTTGTGCTACCTCTTCGTAACAGACGGAGGACGAGTAGCAGCACCACGGCCCCGATGAATGCGACGAAGACCGTCCCGCCCATGCCCCCGAACGGGGTCGCGATTCCCAGTGTGCTGAACAGCCAGCCACCGATGAACGCCCCGACGATCCCGATCACGATGTCGCCGATGATCCCGTAACCCGTCCCGCCCATGACGAGCGACGCGAGAACGCCGGCGATGAGACCAACCACAACCCAGGCCAGAAAACTCATTGTGCCCCCCTGCGAGATTGTGGAGCCTTACGGCCAGTTTGCGATAACGTGTCGAGCTCACCGGCTAGTGATACCATAACGAAAAGGGAGCGCCCCCAATAGAGCGCTCCCTGTTCCATCACACGGATCAGCTACCGCTCGTACTGGTAGAATTCTCCGTTTTCCGTGTAGGCGATGGTGTCGAATTCCAGCGTGGCATCGACGAAGCGCGCCCCCGGATTGTTCTGCGCCGGAGCGAAAAGCGTGAGGTTGAATCCATCGTAGTCGTAGGTGCCGTTCCAGGTCAGAGTGTAGTTATCCGACGACGACGAGCCCGTTTCCCTCTCGGTGAAGCTGTTGGTCTCCGTAAACGTCCCATCGGAACGAAGCCGCAGAGTTCCACTGTTGACTCTGAGAGTGCCGCCATTGGGCAGGCCGCAGTCTCCGGGCTGACAGTTGAACGTCACTGGAACCGACGCTCCGTCGTAGAAGGTGAGCTGATAAGTGCCTGTCTCGTCGTCGGGATCGAACGGATTGCTGTCGCATGCGGTGAGAAACAACGGCGCCATCGCGGCAACACTTAGAAATCGCCTTACTCGTTTCGTGAACATGAATGCCTCGCGCGTAACTGGTTTGAGAGCGGTTGCCGCCGGAAACGCGCGGCGCATTGGTTTCCTTCGGCTTGTGAAGCCATGGTCGCAAGAGTCGTACATTTAACATCCTTGTCCATCGATATGTTCCCTCGCGTCCGCGTAAAAATCTGCTGCATGCAGTCCCCGGCGGAGGCGACGATCGCCATCGCGGCCGGTGCCGATGCGGTCGGGCTGGTGTCGCGCATGCCGAGCGGCCCGGGCCCGATCTCCGACGAGAGGATCGCGGAGATCGCATCCACCGTCCCGCCGGGCATTGAAACATTTCTGCTCACCTCCGAGACGACGTCGGAGCGCATCATCTCACAGCTGCGCCGCTCGGGAGCGACCACCATTCAGCTGGTGGACGAAGTCGAGCCCGGGGTCCCTTCGGCGATCCGGGACGCGCTCCCGGGGATTTCGATCGTACAAGTGATCCATGTTCAGGGCGAAGGCGCGATCGCCCAAGCCGTTCTGGCCGCGCCGGATGTCGATGCAATTCTTCTCGATTCAGGCAATCCGACCCTGGCCATAAAGGAGCTGGGTGGCACCGGCCGCGCGCACGACTGGGCCATCAGCCGCGCTCTCCGGGAAGCGGTAGCGGTTCCGGTCTGGCTCGCCGGCGGGCTCAATGCGGCCAACGTCGGCGCCGCGATCGCGCAGGTCGGGCCATTCGGTGTCGACGTCTGCAGCGGTGTCCGGACCGCCGGCGCTCTCGATGAGCGAAAGCTCGCGGGCTTCGTGCAAGCGGTGGCTGATTTCCGTTCACCGTGAGCCGGACGTGGCCCACCCGGTCGTGATATGCGTTGGCCAGCTCTTGCCTCATCGCGGCACGCGAACGAGCGGTAGGTTTCCGTGACAAGTGGGATGGCAACGGCGCCGCCAGTCGGTGCCGGGGATAGCAGGTACCTCGTCGGCCTGCTATCCCAGCCAAGCCGCTCCAGACAAATTCAATCGATGCCGCTGTTCTCACCCGCCGCCTCGCCGCCACCGGCCAGCCTCCGTTTCCGTCGCGACCGCGCGGAACGAATTCTCAATGGCGTGCGGGCAGCGGTCGTTTTCCTTCTCACAGCCGCCGCGCTGATGTACGCGCCGCACCTGCCGGCCTCTCTCAACCTCGTCAACGTATTGGTCCTCGGGCCGACGCTCTTGTGGACCGTGGCGCAGTACCTGGTGTGGTACCGCCGTCCGGAGCTTCCGGACTGGCTGTCGGCGGTGAATCCCATCGTCGACGTCACCGCCGTCACCGCCATCATCGGCGGCTATGCGGTCGCGCAGTCGGGAGTGCTGGCGCTGCGCTCGCCGATCTTTCTCATGTACTTCGTGATTCTGGCCGGCAGGCCGGTAGCGTCATCGGTGCGCAAGGCCGCATTCATCTCCGTGCTCGCCATCGTCGAGTACGCGGCGATCCTGCTCTGGCTGTGGGGCACCAATCAGGTTCCGCTGGCCGTCGACCCGATCGACGCCGTGGCGCTGGCGCGCATTACTCCGCTCGATGAAGCGGCGAAGATCATCATCCTCGCCGTGTTCGGCTTCGTCGCCACCTACGCGACTTCCTGGGTCGAGCACCTCGTACACGAAGCGAGCAAGGAATCCGCCGAGCGACAGCGAGTAGTGACTCGGCTCGTGCAGTCGGAGCTCGACACCCTCAAGCTCCAGCTCAACCCACATTTTCTGTTCAATGCTCTGAACAGCGCCATGGCTCTGATCGGGAGCAATCCGGCGGCGGCGGAGCGCATGGTGTCCGAGCTGAGCGACTTCCTGCGCCTCGTCCTCACGACATCCACCGAGCAGGAGGTGCCCCTCGAGCGCGAGCTGGGTTTGCTCGACCGTTACGTGGCAATCCAGCGTGTGCGCTTTCAGGATCGTCTCACCGTGAGCTGCAACATCGAGGATGGCGTGCGCGCCGCATTGGTGCCCAGTCTGCTGCTACAGCCCCTGGTCGAGAACGCCATCCGGCACGGAATCGGGCCTCGGGCCGGCGCCGGCTACGTTCTGGTGACGGCGCGCCGGGTCGGCGATCGGCTGTCGATCTCCGTTCTCGACGATGGCGTGGGTGTCAGGGCCCGCCGGTCACGCGAGCGGTCGCGCGGCACCGGGCTCGGCCTCACCAACACCAGCACCCGACTCAACCATCTTTACGGTGACAGTCATGAGTTCGAAACCGGTCCGCGCCCCGAGGGTGGATACGCCGTGCGTGTAACGATTCCGTTCAAGCTGGGTCCAGCGGCACCCACAGCCGCGTCCGGAATTCCGGGCGGGCCGGAAGCTCTGGTCTCCGCGGAGCCGCGTTGATCCCGGCAACACTCCGCGTTCTGGTCGTAGACGACGAGGCCCTCGCGCGACAGCGTCTCTGCACTCTGCTGGCGAGAGTGCCCGACGTTCAAGTCGTGGGCGAATGCGAGAATGGCCTCGAGGCGGTGGCATCGATTCGGGAGCAGCGCCCCGATCTCGTTTTTCTGGACGTTCAGATGCCGGAGCTCGACGGCTTCGATGTCATCTCCGAAGTCGGAACCGACAAGATGCCGCCCGTGATCTTCGTCACCGCATTCGATGACTACGCCGTCGCGGCATTCGAGTTCGGGGCGTTCGACTATCTAATGAAGCCGGTAGATCACGTCCGCTTTCATCACACTCTCGACCGCGCACGGAACCGGTTGAGTCAATCTCCCGGCACGGGCATCGCCGGCCAGCTCGACGTCCTGTTGCGCCAGCTCACTCAGCGGGAAGCGTCGTCCAACCGCATCGGCGTCAAAGTCAACGGACGGATTCTTTTTCTCGACCCGGACGAGATCTACTGGATTCAGGCGCGCGATGATCTCGCGCGGATACACCTGGCGGAAGGAGCCTACGATGTGCGCGAGCCGCTCAGCCACCTGGAGGCCCGTCTGCCACACGACCGCTTCCTGCGCGTCCACCGCTCGACCATCGTCAACACATCGCAGGTGCGCGAGGCGCAGCCGTTCGACCAGGGCGATCAGCTACTCGTGCTGCGGAACGGAAAACGGATCACCACCGGCCGAAGCTACAGAAAAGCCGTACAGGACTTTCTGAAGCGCTCGACCTAGCCGGCTACTGCCCACCGCCCCCAGCCCCCCCGCGGAGCCTTCTCAGCGTCGCGCCGAGCTGCTCGATTTCCCGGCCGTACTCCGCCCAGTTCCCCGCTCGCTGCGCCGCCAGCGCGCGCTCGTAGTGTTGCTGCGCCTCGCGAAGGAGCTCGGCGTTCACCGTTCCCGGAACCGCGCCAGGCGGTGGAGCGGCAACCGGCGCCGCCGCGGGTGCGACCGCCGCACCGCGAACCGTGTCGGTCGCTGCGCGCCTCGCTGCTCCTGCTGCGCCACTTCCGAACACGGTGTTCAGTCCTTCCTCCAGGGTCTCCGCCATCACCACGCGGCCCTGGTGAGCGACCACCACGCGCTTCAGCTCGGGAATCGATCCGCCTTCGGCGCGAAGGTATATGGGCTGTACGTAGATCAGAGACTCCTCGATCGGAATGACGAGGAGCTCGCCGCGAATGACCCGCGATCCGCTCTGGGACCATAGCGTGATCTGTCTCGCGATTTCGGTGTCCTGGTTGATGCGGTTGGTGATCTGCATAGGACCATACACCAGGCTCTGCTTGGGAAACTGATATACCGAGAGCTTCCCATAGTTGTCCCCGTCCATGCGCGCGACCATCCAGGCGGCGAGGTTGTCTTTCCCGCGCGGAGTGAACGGAGTCATGAAGATGTACTCCGCGGTCTCTTCCCCGGGCAGGCGCATGATCATATGCCGCATGAATGGGTTCTCGCTCGCCTGCTGGTCCTGTGTGCGCGGAATCTGCCACTGGTCCTCGCGGTGGTAGAACGTTTCCGGCTCGACCATGTGATAGGTGGTGTGCAGCATGGTCTGGATACGGAAAAGGTCGGCCGGATACCTGACGTGCCGCCTCAGGTCAGCCGGCATCGCGCTGAGCGGCTTGAAGATCCCTTCGAAAATCTGGGCGTATGTCCTGACCACCGGGTCTCGTGGGTCGGCGATGTACGCCTCGACAGTGCCGTCGTAAGCATCGATCACGACTTTGACACTGTTGCGCATGTAGGACGTGCCGTTTGCGGTGCGCTGTGCGTATGGGTAGGCACTGCTCGTCGTGTACGCGTCGAGTATCCACTTAAGCTGGCCCGCGTCGTCGAGCACCAGGTATGGATCCCTGTCGAAATCCAGGAAAGGCATCGCTGATGTGGCCCGCTCCATCACGTTGCGTCTGTAGAGAATTCGCGCGTTGCCGGCGATGTCATCCGAGAGCACGATTTTGAGCGAGCCGAGCTGCCAGGCGTACAGCACACGGCGGACGAACGACCCGAGGGCAACGCCGCCCTTTCCGGTATAGTTGGTGTAGTTGTTCGTTGCACCGGCGGGATAGTCGAATTCCCGCTGACCTGTGCCGACGAACACATAGCTGTTCGTCAGCTCGCCGTAATAGATCTGTGGCCGGGTCAGCTTGAGCGAGACGGTGGATACCGGCGGCAGATCCTTGACGAAGAGAACCGGCAACCCTTCCTGTGTCACCTGGTTGACGGGAGCCATCGTTATTCCCATGCCGTGCGTGAACGTCAGGCGCTCGTTGATAAACGTTCTGGTGGGCAGGGACTGGTTGTTCAGCTCACGCGCGGCAAGATGAACCTGGCGGTATTTGCCCTCGATCATGTAGCGATCGTCGTCGACGTTGACGAAATCGTAGTAGGTACGGATTTCCTGGAGCTGTCCGAAGGTCTGCTTGAGCAGCTCGCGCTCCCAGAGGCGGACGTTCTCGACGGTCGCGGCGTTGGCGGCCACGTCGGCGCGGGTGAGCGTAGCTTCGCCGGACAAGTCGCGCGCCTCGACGCTATCGAGACCCCACGCCTTCCTGGTGGCGGCGATATGGTGGCGCAGGTACGGCGCCTCGCGCGTCAGCTCGTTGGCGGAGACGACGAGCTTCTGGAAAGCTGCCGGCACCAGCCCGCGCGTGACCGCGCTCACCGCGATGTAGAGGACGATCGCCGTAATGGCGGCCTGGGCAAGTCGATCGCGCACGATTCCAACTACGATCCACACCGCGGCGAGCACGGCGACGATGGCGGAGATATAGATACCGCGCAGCGTGACGTGCACGTCAGTGTAGCTGGCGCCCGTGAGCGGACCCGTGGTCGAGTAGAGAAGGTTCGAGCTTCCGACGATCCACAGCCGGACGGCCACCAGGATGAACAGGATCGCGAGCAACCCACCCAGATGTCGCGCCGCACGCGGTGTCGCCGTCGCCCGCTTGGGCGGGAGCGTGATCTCGTTCCGCATCCAGTACAACGCCGCCGCCGCAACGAGCGCCAGCAGGACGAGCGTGACAAAAGTGTTGAGCACGGCTGAGATTGCCGGGAGCTTGAACATGTAGAACCCGAGATCCCTTCCGAACAGAGGATCCGTTGAGCCGACCGTCACCGCGTTCAACGCCTTCAGGAATGTCATCCAGAGCGCGGATACCGTGACGGCGCTGAGAAATGACAGCACCATCGCCGCCGGGAAGAACACCTTGGTGAACATCCTCGAGACGTCGATCGAGACGCCATCCCCGCGATTCACATAGAGCACGGGAAAAGTCTTCTCTGGTCCGCGGGCGAGCCTGACGTTGCCGTAGAAGACCGCAAAGGCGACCAGTCCGCCGATCACGAACAGCATCACACGCCAGACGAGCGACGTGCTGAACACCGTCTCGTACCCTATTTCCTGGAACCACAGCCAGTCGGTTGCGAAGCCGGCGAGCCAGGGAAGAACGATCATCGCTACGAAAAACGCAGCGGCGAGGATGAGGATCAGGCGCCGCGCGCCGGGCGGCATGGGGGGCAGCGACGCCTGGGCTGGGCGCTCGAATGGATGAGTCATGGACGAAGAATCTACGCAAAAAAGGCGTCCAGTGGACGCCTTAGGACCATCATTCCTGAATCAATCGCTCGTATCAGGTGCTGTGAGCGGCCACTCTCTTTGTCGTGATGATCACTACTCCATACGACGCGTCGGGTCCGTACCTGAGGAGAGCCGTGCGGCCTTTGAGGACTCGGACGGAGGCAACCTGGTCCGGGT
Organism: Gemmatimonadaceae bacterium; assembly: GCA_046714195.1. Lineage (GTDB taxonomy): Bacteria > Gemmatimonadota > Gemmatimonadetes > Gemmatimonadales > Gemmatimonadaceae > UBA4720. The sequence goes on along the minus strand of JBKKAY010000111.1, from coordinate 4,688 downwards.
GGACGTTGGGAATTCGATCGAGGGGCTGGGTTACACCGTCTACGACGTACAGCAGTGGGACTTCGCTCGCGACGCCAACGGTCACCGGCGCTGGGGCCGGCTGCTGAGCTCGGGTGGCATGCGAGGGCTTGCTGGCGCAAGCGGCCATCAGAGTGATTAGTGCTGAGGTGGTGATCAGACGAACGATTCCCATTTTCCTATCCCCGAACGGTGTCAACCTCATCAGTAGCATTGGATATGCCAACAGCGTTGACCCTCGGAAAACATGGGTTAACTCCGGCGGGCGCGCCAGTCAGGGCTTCCAGGTCCCCTTCCCAACCGCCGGGACAAAGGCATCGAGGCCGCCGGGAGGGAAGTCCAGGGTCCGGCCTTGTTCCGCGCTCATGTAGGCGGCCATTAGGATCTCCATCACTTGCACTCCGTCCTCGAAGTTCAGCATTGGTTTCTCACCGCTCAGAAAAGCGCGCGCAAAATGCCGGTTCTCCGCCGTGTACCCGTAGGCCTCGGGCTCGTCCGCAACCACCGGCATCGACCCCATCTCTGCATTCTGCTTCTCGACCAGGTCCTCCCCGGTGGCGCCCTTCACCTCGCGGCTGAAGAAAAGCTTGAGACCGGTGTCGAGAGTATTCCACGACATCGAGTACTCGGGACCCAGCAGCTCCGCCGACAAACGCAGTCCCGCGCCGACGAAGCTCCACGACGTAGTCACCTCGCCGATCAGCGTCTCACCGGAATCCGCTTCGTACTCGATTGTCGCGCGGGCGAAATCCTCGGAAGGGGTCCTGGTGTAATCGACGTCCTTGCCCATGGTCTCGGACAGGCGCTTGGCGTAAGCGGGTCGGGACCACTTGAGCGAGGCGATGTGCCCGGTGATTCGTTTCGGCCTGATCGACGAGCGCGGCTGGCCGGGCTCGGTGAGGAGGTGTCGCACTACCTCGACGGAATGACACATCATGTCGTTGAGAACTCCTCCGCCCTGCAGCTTGCCCTGCCAGAACCAGGGCATGTGCGGCCCGCTGTGTTCCTCCGCCGCGCGCGCGAGATAAGGCCGTCCGGTCAGAGCGGCGCCGCGCGCCCAGATCAGCTCCCTTCCCCTTGTGATTTCCGGTGCGAAGAGCTGGTTCTCGAGGTAGCCGGTGTTGAGGCCGACACTCTTCGCTAGGCCTAAGACTTTCTTCGCTTCCGCGACGTTACGCGCCAGCGGCTTTTCGCACGCGATCCCGCGAAGACTTCCGGCGCCATCCTTGATGGCCGCTACAATCTCTTCGATGTTGGCGATCCGCGCGTGGTTCGGCCCACACAGCCACAGCGCATCGATCGCCGGATCGGCGACCATCTCGCGGATGGACTTGAAAGCGCGCGCGTCGCCGACGTCCAAGTCGCGCGCCATCGCCGCGGTGGCCGCCGCGTTCTTCTGGTTGGGGCTCCAGATCCCGACCACATCGGCGTCGCGGATGCCAATGAAGGACTGGATGTGGAACCGGGCATTGAAGCCGCTTCCGACGAATCCGACCCCGAGCCGATCGCTGCTCACGCGCGCTCCGATGTCATTGAGTGCCCGGTGGAGTCAGCTTGAGATCCTTTGCGTCGAACTTGGCGTAGGAGACTCCGAGCTTGTCGAGCGCCGCCTTAGGGCAGCCGTTCCACACCGGCACGAACTTGTTCCCGACATAGCGCAGGTCTCGCACTCCGATGCGGCTCGACCAGAATCCGCTGGCGGTGAGGTCGCGAAAGCTGTTGAAGAAGGCCACGCCAGCTGCGAGCGACTGTGGGGCGCGAGCGGGCCAGGCGATGTCGTCCAGGACATTCTGCCGCTCCGTCTCGGACGCATCGGCAAAGGATTTCGAGAAGCGCGACTGGCCCTGGGCGTCGAGCCACGCCAGGCCGGAGCGCATCCACGCCTGATCGCCGGGCCGGTCCGTCATCCAGAAGTCCATGAACTCGGGCACGCCGGCGTCGCTGGCGCTCCCGGAACGCGCGTCGCGCGGAATCATCATGTCGCCGAGGATCCGCACCGTTCGAAACTCGGCCGCGGTGAAGAACGTGGGGGCGAAGCCCAACCCTGCTTCCATCGCGGAGTCCACGAACAGCTGCGCCCGTTCCTGGTCGACGGCGGAAAGACTGAAGACGGTCGCAAATGGAAGTACGCCCAAGAGCTGAACCGCTTCGCGGCGGCTCATTCCATTGGGCGTCCGTTCAAGCTCCTTTGCGAAGTCGTCCATTTGGTCGATGTTGCTCATAGCGCGCCTCGTCTTCTTTCAGCTGCGATGTATTCGCTCGTTCGCATCGAGAGCGCCATGATCGTCCAGGTTGGATTCTTGTCGGCCTGCGACACGAACGGACCGCCGTCCGTGACGAAAAGATTTTTCACATCGTGCGCCCTGCAGTTGCTGTCGAGCGCCGACTTCGAAGGATCGTTGCCCATCCGGATCGTTCCCAGCTCGTGGATGATCTCGCCGCCCTTGGCAATTCCGTAACCGGTGTCCACCGTCGGCATGGATGAGAAGACCTGGCCGCCCATCTCTTCCACCAGCGCGCGAAAAGTCTGGTGCATGTGCCGAACCTGGTTGTGCTCGTAATCGGTCCACTTCCAGTGGAAACGGAGCACCGGGATTCCGTAACGGTCCTTTACCACCGGATCGATCTCACAGTAACTCTGGTCGTTGGGGATCATCTCACCCCGCCCCGCGAACCCGACGGTCGCGCCGTAGTAGCGGCGGTAATCGTCCTTGAGCTTCTTGCCGTATCCGCCGCCTGACGGGTAGTTCTGGATCCCGCCCATCACCCCGTAGCCGGGCGGGTTGTCCACACCGCCGCCCACCTCGATGTGATACCCCCGGGGAAAATCCAGCTTCTTGTTGTCGATCCACCACGGCATGTAGATGTGCGCGCCGCCGGCGCCGTCCTCGTTATGGACGACGTGGTCCATCATCTTCGGGATGAAGCCCGAGACGCTGATGCCGGTGGTGTCGGTCAGGTATTTCCCCACCACGCCGCTGGAATTGGCGAGCCCGTTGGGGAACTGCGATGACTTGGAGTTGAGGAGCAGTCGCGCCGACTCGCAGGCGCTGGCGGCCAGCACCACTATCCGCGCATTAGCCTGTTTCTCGGTGCCCGTCGTCTTGTCGATGTACGTAACGCCGCTCGCCAATCCCTTGTCGTCGAGCGTGATCTCGCGCGCCATCGCGTCGGTCACCAGCGTGAGCCGCCCGGTCGCCAGCGCGGGAGCAATCAGCACATCGGTCGAGGAGAAATTGGACTTGGTCATGCAGCCGCGATTGCACTGGCCACAGTAGTGACACGGCGCCCGTCCATTGTGCGGCTTGGTGATGATCGAAAGGCGTCCGGCGACACAGGTGATGTTCAGCCTGTCGGCCGCGTCCTTGATCATCAGCTCGTAGCACCTCGGCTTCGGCGGCGGATGGAAGTAGCCGCCCGGATGGTTCGGCAGGTTGTCGTTGTTGCCGAAGATTCCGATGAGCTTGTCGATACGGTCGTAGTACGGCGCGATATCGTCGTAGCCTATCGGCCAGTCGTCGCCCAGACCGTCGCGCGATTTCGCCTTGAAATCGTCCGGCCCGAAGCGGAGCGAGATTCGGCCCCAGTGGTTGGTGCGCCCGCCCACCATGCGGGCGCGCCACCACATGAAGTCCGTTCCTTCCGCCTTCGTGAACGGTTCGCCCTCCAGCTCCCAGCCGCCGATGCATGCGTCGAACTCACCGAACGGACGGTCGCGGGTCGATGCACCTCGGCGCGGTGAATCGTAGGGCATCTTCATCATCGCCGAATCGCGGGTGTTGCTCCAGGGGCCGCCCGCCTCGAGCATGAGGACGTTGGCGCCCGCTCGTGTCAGCACATAGGCCGCCATGCCTCCGCCCGCGCCCGAGCCGACGATGCATACATCGTAGTTGCTGCGCTGCCGAACGCGACTCATGGAGACCCAAGCGTTTCGAGGACACGAGAAGCTACGGCGCGCGACCTGTGCGCGCGAGCCGTAACATCATCTTTGTGATCATCCGTAAATACCCCGAATCCGTACGGAAGCAACAGTGATCTGGCTCCGAAAACACGTGACGTTGGGGTGCTCGCGCGAGTCTGATAGGGAGCACCGATCGCATCCCCATTCTTCGCGCGAGACCATGCCCGAGACCAGCATCAATAGCGCGAATATGTACCGGATCGAGACGACCCGGAAAGCAGTTGCGGTGACCCTGATCGGTGGCGACCAGTTGCGCGGAAACGTGTTCATTCACTTTTCCTCCCACCGGCCGTTCGAGCTCGAGGAAGTCTCCGAGCTTTTCAACTCTGAAGAGCCTTTCTTCCCTCTCGAGCTGGAATCCGCGGAAGTGATGTTGGTCGCAAAGGCGCGCGTCTCCGAAATCTCCGCCGCCAGCGGCAAATACGCCGGCGACCAGCCCATGAAAGACACCCCCACCCCGACGGCACTTCTCCAGATCGTCCTCATCGGCGGTGAGATCCGGATCGGGTCCATTCATCTGGAAGCACGGGCGGATCGCGCGCGTGTGCTGGATTATCTGAACCGCCTCGACGCGCGGTTTCTTACGCTGTACACCTCAAATGAAGCGCGACTGATCAATCGCTCCCTGATCGAACGCGTACGCCCACTGGACTAAAATGCCCCAGCTAGATCGTTTCCTCTCCGTGCTCGTCTCGAACAAAGCCACCGA
>JBKKAY010000110.1:0-14251 GCA_046714195.1 Gemmatimonadaceae bacterium | reverse complement strand
TGAAAAACGTGTGACCGCGCCGGCCCCGGTTCAGTCCATACACTAATGGCTCACACCCTGTTCGTCGCAAAGAAAGCGTGGTTCGGCCACGCCGGAAAACTTGTCGCAGTCGCCGCATCGTCGGGTGCCGCCATTGTCACGATCTTCACGGCCCTCTACTCCTACGGAGTACTCGGCCAGAGCGAATCCCATCAATCCATCGGCAATCTGGGCGCCGCATGGGTCGGCCTTCGCCCTACCGTCGACACCGCCTTTGCAATCGGAGACACGGTGCACTACGCCGCGACGGTCACGGACAGGAACGGCAGCATCCTCGTCGGCGCCCGCCCCACCTGGACCACCGGCGACACCACGGTCGCGAAAGTACTCCCCGATGGATCGGCGATCGCGCGCGGCCCCGGAAGAACCGCCGTCAACGTCGTAGTGGGCAAGTTCGTGGCGCATTCGAGCATCGTCGTGCGACCGCGTGTTGCGACCGTCGTCGTTGACAAGCTCGGAACCGATTCAACCGTCACCATGCCGGAGGGCGGACGCATTCAGCTCCACGCCCGGGCGCTCGACGCCCGAGGACATAATATCGCGGGTGTAACCGCCGCCTGGCAGATCGACGATACGACGGTCGCGACACTCGATACCGCGGGCGTTGTGACGGCCCGAAACGCCGGCCGCACCGTTGCCAGCGCCAGAATCGACGGTGTGACCGGGCGTTCCGGGGTGTCGGTAGTCACGCCCGCCTCCGCGATAGACGTGGTCGCGGGGACCAGTCAGCGCGCGGTAGCCGGTATGGCGCTCCCGCAGCTGATCGTCGTCCGGGCGACCAACCGGAAGGGATCACCAGCAGCGGGGAAAACAGTGGTCTTCCGAGTACCCGACGGCCGGGGGAAAGTGGAGCCAGGATCAATGCGCACTGATGCCGACGGGCGTGCGCGCGCGACATGGACGCTCGCCAACTACCCTGGGCGGCAAACCCTGTTCGCAACGGTTGAGAACGTGGATAGCGCGCTCGCAATTATTGCGGAAGCCGATCCCGTGGCCGGCGACACACGGATGGTGGCGCTCGGCGGAGCCCTGACCGGGAAGGCAGGGGAGCTTCTGGGAGAGAGCATCGGTGTCCGAGTCACAGACTCCGTGGGCCGGAGCCTCGCCGACGTTCCGGTGCGCTGGACCGCGGTGGATGGCGGATCGATCGAAGCTCTCGCTGCCCGCACCGATTCACTAGGGCAGGCTCACGCGAAATGGACGTTGGCGAAGAAGACAGGCACCCAGCGTGTCAGGGCCCAGATAGGCGGTGGGCCGGGGAGTCTGACCATACCTCCGGTGACGTTCACGGCCAGCGCGCTGGCAGGCACGGCGTCAGCGCTCATGGTCGAATCGGGAGATAATCAGAAAGGCGTCGCTGGGGCCAGCCTCCCGAAGATGGTGGTATTGCGGGTGGTAGATGCAAACGGCAGCGGGGTGTTCGATGCGGAGCTCGATCTTTCTCCGTCGGCAGGGACCGTGACAGACAGCACCGTTCGGACGGACTCCCTTGGGCGGGCGAGGATCTCCTGGACCATGGGCCGGTCCGCCGGCCCCCATACGCTCGCAGTGCATGTCGAGGGGGTCAAAAAGCTGGTCAAGCTGACCGCCCAAGCCCGGGCGGCCGCACCTGCCAACCTATCCTTCGACGATGTGATCCGTCGGGGAAAAGCGCCCCGGTCCGCCTCACGTACCAAGCGGCTGTACGCAGTGGTCACCGACCTTTACGGCAATCCAGTCAGCGACGCCAAAGTCAGCTTCTCCACCACCTCAGGAACGGTGAGTCCGAAGCGGGCGGTGAGCGATGTCAAAGGCAGGACCGAGGTCGTTTGGAAGGTTGGATCTAAGTCGGGCGAGCAGGCGCTATGGGGTGCCGTCAGGGCAACCGATGTCCGGGGCGATTACCGGCTCGACGTGCCCGGACCGGCCGTTCCCAAGACGACGCCAGTCATCCCCAAGTCGAAGGCGCTGGTTCCCACGAAGGTCAAGTAGGCCGGCAGTCGCGAGCCACCAAAGGGTGAAACGGTCGCCCCGACCCTGTATCAACTTGTGGTTCACTTGCCAGACGTAACACACTGTGCCAGAGTCAGTTAGAGTAATATACCTCAAGTTAAGGCTCAGGTCAATCCAAGCTCAGCAGTTACAATTCCCTGGCCCAGCCGTCAAATTATTGAATACGCGCCCCGAGTAATGCGGGCGCCTCCGATAACCGGCAAAACCGTCGAAAGGCGGTGACGCAAAGCCACGAGGCTACAGCGGGTGTTACTCGCCGCCATGCCAGTCGGGCTACCGAAGAGGAGCCTCATGCACCGTACTCGCTCCGGTTTTAGCTCAGCCCTAGCTCCCTTGCTGACACTGGCGGCCGCTGTTCTCCCCGTGGCCACCGGCGCCCAGCAATTGTACTCGCGCGAGGGACAGGCGAGTACCTCGGCTGTGACTAAGAGCGCGGACTCGGTCCCCGGCCATTCCAACCCCCCGACCGCATCCGCCGACAAGTCCAGCGGTGGCAGCGCGTCTGCTTCCGTAGGACCGACTGGAGCCGGCCTGAGCGGTAAGGTCTATGCCCGTTTTCTGCTTCCCCAGGACTGGCTCCTCCTCGCTTCGCTGCCCGGTGATCAATACCAGACCGGGTCGAGGAGTCCTGCCAACCAGGGATTTCAGACCGTCTTCACCATGCGGGCGTTCGGGCAAAAAGTCCGCGCCTCCCTGAACGGCTACAAAATGGGCTACTGGCCAGCCGAAAAGGGCCGAGTGCGGTCGGAGGCCTACCGCAATCCTGACGGATTCGTGGAAGTCACCCGGGACAACGAGGACACCCGCCTGTCGGAGCATTTCCGCCTCCGGGACTTCGTCTCTCACGGTCAGGCGAACGTGTGGCCCAAGTACCTGGTGATTCGCGAGCCCCTTCTCGACAAGCTCGAGCTGGTGATCCAGGACTTGAACGCCCACGGCATCAATGCCGAAGGCATGCGGATCCGCTCAGGCTTCCGGACGCCGGCTCGCAATAGGGCCGTGAGAGGCGAAGGCAGCGCCCGCGACAGTCGCCATCAGTTCGGCGACGCGGTCGACGTCTTCATCGACCAGGAAGGCACAGGGCGGATGTCGGACCTGAACGGCGATGGCCGGGTCAACGTCAACGACGTCAAGCTGATTCTTGCGGCTGTCGAGAGGGTAGAAGTTAAATACCCCGAGCTCGTGGGTGGCACAGGCCTGTATACCGGGCGGAGTGGTTCGTTCGCCCACATCGACGTACGCGGCGTGCGGGCGCGCTGGGTGCGCGGTGTCCGAAGACCCCGTGCCTCCCGTTCAGCAAGCGCCAAGAAAAAGAGCGCGCGCTCGTCGAAGGCAGTAGCCGCCAAGACGCCGTCCAGGACCGCGGCTAAACCCGCAACAAAGACGGCGTCAGCCAAGGCAGCTCGGCCCAAGTCTATCGCCCTATCCAATAGGTAGCCTTGACCTGAAACACGTTGGTGGGGCGATCCCCGAATAACGCGGACCGATCCCGGCTGAAGTTGAAGTCGCCAAAATTGTCGGAGCCTTCACGGATCTGGGTCCAGACGAAGAACAGAGTCGACCCGGGCCTGTATTCCCAGCGCAAAACGCCGGTCCCTCGCAGTGAGCGCTCGTTGAAATCCGGGTTCCCGAACGTGAACGAGTTGGCCGGTCCCACCCCGTCGGGGTCCACCGTGTACCCTGTGACATCCCCAGTGGTCGGATCGGTGTTAGCAGCGACTGTGCTGCCGTTGTCTCTCTTAAAAAAGTTCATACGCCTGGACTTCACAGCCGCGAATTCCTTGAAGCTCGTGAAGTGGCCGCTGGCCAGGAACGGCTGGGCGAAGAGCTCGAGGGTGAGGTTCGGGGTGAACGTCGTGTTCACCCGCGTGTCGACTGAAAAGGTCTTCTGCTCTAGCCGTCCGAATATATATCGCCTGCCGCCGAATCCCTGCGGTGCCGTCGGGTCTGTCACGACGTCGACGTACTGCTGAGCGGACCAATCGTGGTCGTACGACGGTGACAGGCTGAGAAGCACCCTCGTAGAAGGCTTGTAGGTCGTGGTTACGGATAACGCCCGTCTCCCGCCCTCGCGGTTGTCGACCGGCCGGACATCCTGCACGTCCACAGAGGCGACGATCTTCTTCCGGGAATCGGTCTCGAACTCCATGGACACCATGTTGAATCCATAGCGGATGACGGTCGGACCGCCGCGCGTCAGGCGCTCGTCGTATGTCGAGGGATGCCGAAGCGTCCACACCTCGAACTCCATGTAGTTCTTGAATGTCGTTTCCCAGATCGCGTGGAACTGGACGTCGGTGCGGTCACCCTCGTAGTTGTGCTGCTGCTGCGCTCCGACGAGCGCCACCATGTTACGGTACCACGACCCCGGGGTCGTCCACTGTCTGCCGACGTTGGCGAGCATGAACTTGTAGTCCGCCCGGGACAGGACGCCCATGTCGTTCGCCTCGAAGCCCGGGCTCCGCCAGTTCTGGGTCGCCTCCCACAGCCAGTTTCCTGCTTCTTTGGCCAGCCGTGAGTAGAAGCCGTACCCGTACAGGTTGCGGCGGGTCGGGTCGTAGTTTGTTTCAAAAAATCCGTCCGATGTTTCAATCCGTCCCGTGCGCTGGTAGTACCGCGCGCTCGACTCCTGGGCTCGGCGGATAGCCGCCGTATCGCCTCCGATGTGCGTTACCGCGGTTTGAAGATTGAAGGCGTACTCTCTGTTCGCCCATCGGTGATCAACGTCGACCCCGAACAATTGGGCGTTCGAGCGGAGCCGCTCGACCTCGTCCTGATTGGTCAGCGACCGGTTCACCATCGTCGTGATCGTACCGACCCTCGTCGCGCCGCCCCTCAGATCCTTGCGAACACGGGCGATGAAATAATTGGCGAGGGGTTCGACCTCCTGTGTCTGCTCGGCGGTGCCGCCGACGGGAATAAAGCGCGCGGTCTCCCGGTTGGTTACCGCGTCAAGCAATCCCACCGATAATCCATTCTTGGTGCGGCCGGTGACTTTGGCGGCGCCGAGGATGGTGGTGGCTTCCGCGACATCCATGAAATCCGCGCGGCTTCCGACGACGCCGGCCAGTTGCGGCGAACGGCCGATGCGCCGAGTGTAGATCGAATTCAGGCTCGAAGTGTTGCTGCAGAAAAAGCAGCTGAAGCCGCCGGTGGAGAAGTAGCCCGAGTTCGACACGAAGAACGGCCGCTTTTCGCTAAAGGTCGTCTCGAATACGGACAGGTTGACGGTCGCTGGATCCACCTCGACCTGGCCGAAATCGGGGTTTACTGTCGCATCGAGCGTCAGATTGGATGTGAGGTTGACCTTGAGATCGCCGCCGACCCGGTGGCTCAACTCCGAGTTGGAGTTGAACGGATCGCCTGGCCGGGCCCTCTCGACCTTGCTGCGCGAAGTGATGTACGGCACGAACTCCATCTGGCGCGGCCTCGAGCTGACCGTGATGCCTTCCAATGTGCCGTAGTACGCCGGGCCGCCGGACTCGTTCTGCCGCCAGAACGCCCACATGTCCTCCTCGTTCCGGCGATCGAGGGTGCGCCAGATCTGCATGCCCCACATCTGGTTTGGATCACGCGAGAACCTGAGCTGCGAGTAGGGAATTCGGAACTCGGCGCTCCAGCCGAGCGAGTCAATGCTCGTCGCGCCTTTCCACACGGGATCGTAGGACGAGTCTCCATCCTGTTCGTCGCCCTTTACACCGTCGGGGTTCAGCTCGAACCGCACTCGCGTGTTCTTGTCGCGGAACGTGTCGAAAACGATGGCTATCCTGTCTGACGTCAGGGAATTCGCGCCGTTCATCACCTGATCGCGGCGCGTCAGAGCCGACCGTACGCCGCCCGCGCCCTGCGAATCGAACATGCGGGCGCCTATGTAAATGGCTGCGTCGTCGTAAAGGATCCGGAGCTCGGTCTTCTCGCTGGCGGGCTTCCCCTCGTCGGGCCGCTGCTGGATGAATTGCGTGATCGGGGTCGCCGCGGCCCACGCCGCGTCGTCCACCCGGCCATCTATGGCGATCGGACCCTCCCGCGCCGCGGCGCGAGCCAGGGGGCGCGGATCATTTTGTGAGAGAGCGGTCTCCTGGGAGGACGCAGAGTTGGCCAGCGACAGTGCGCAAAACAACGTGAGAACGGCGACTGCGACGGACGGGCGTGGCTGCATGTGATCTCCTTCAAAACTGGAATCGGGCTGGATTCGTTCGGCACTGGTCGGAGCCGACCTATGCACATTAGACCCTTCGAACCTCCACTTGGTTGGAATCGCGGCTTGGCTCAGAGATTCGGTTCGGCAGTCGGTCTTTCCTGGGATCTACGGATTGGGGTTCGGGTTGGTGTCAGTCCAATTCATTCCAAAGCTGTCCCCCGCCGGCCAATGTCCTTATTGTGGGGTACCCATTCTTGTCGGCCGTTTGGCCTTGAACCCCCTTGTCACCTGAGACTCATGAGATTCGCTCGATTCCTGGCCGCGTTCGCGGCCTTCATGTTGGCGCTGCCGCTCGCCGCGCGGGCGCAGGCCGAGAGCTCGGCTGCGAAAGCGGGGAAAACCATCCAGCTCAGAGATTCGCTCGAGCTCACACCCTCTCCTGAGCTCCAGAAATCGCTCGATGCGCTGGCGGCGGCGGTGCAGGCGCTGGCGATTCGTGTCGCGACCGATCCCGAGCTCCGAATGGCAGCGATCCAGGTTGCGTCCGGTTTTGTTTTGACCGCACATCAGGCGGTTGTCGAGAACTCCGCGGTGATTCAGGAAGCACTAAAGACGGCCCTCGAGCAGATCGCGACGGTCCAGGCTTCGGAGAGCCGGCAGCCAAAAAAAACGCGGTAGCGCCTATATTTGGTCAGGACCACCCCCGACAATGAGGAGATAACGATGCGTGCAGTCCTGACCGTTCTTGCTCTTTCCACCGTAGCCTATTCATGCTCGCCCAGTCAGCAGGATCCGGCCACCGATACGGCCGCCGCGACCGCTGATACCGCGGCGGCAATGGCAGGCGACCCCGACGTCGCCGCGATCGGTGGGACCGGCGTCCCGACCGGTTACGTGGGAAGGACCGACCGGCCGGACCAGCAGTTGAGCGGCGCCAAGTACGCGGTGAGTGGAAATGGTTGGGAAGTGACGACCGGCCCTGCCCATATTCTCTATCGCCCGGGTGACACCGCCAGCGGCGACTACACCGTCAGCACCACCTTCGAACAGCTCTCCGCTCCCGCTCACCCCGAGGCATACGGCCTATTCGTGGGTGGACGCGATCTCGACGGGCCCGGCCAGCAGTATCTGTATTTCCTGGCGCGCGGCACCGGCGAGGTGATGGCCCGCGTCCGCGATGGCGCGAATACGCGGAATGTTTTCGCCTGGAAGAAACACAACGCTGTACCGGTTGCAAATACCTCGGGGCAGGCGACCTACAAGCTCTCGATCAAGGTCGCTCCCGACTCGGTCCGATTCCTGGTGGATGGCCAACAGGTAGGGGCCGCCGCGGCGTCAGGGCTCCCGACTAGTGGCGTGCACGGCTTGCGTATCAATCACAATCTCCACGTACGCGCGCAACCCGCGACAGTTACCCGCCCCTGATGGTGAAATGGTCCGGCGGGCACGCGCTCGCCGGATCCACCATCGCCGTTCTGTCCGCGGTTGCGGCGCATTACCTCGGTGTCCAGCAGCTGCTTCGGATACCGGATATCGCGCTCTTTCTCCCAGCGGCTGTGGTGGGTGCGATCGTCGGCGCTACGAGGCTGCGTCCACTACTCTGGATCGTCGCTGGCCCGATAGCGATCGTCGCGCTCGCCGTCACCTACACTCCGATCGTTTCAGTTCTCGCGACTCCCGTCGTAAGACGCGACACGCTTCCCGCGCGGGTGGATGTAGTCGCGGCCCTTTCGCACGGTCTCACGCCCGATGGACTGATGCGGAGCCAGACACTCGACCGCCTGCTCTCGGCGCTGGCCCTGGCGCGTAGCGGAAGAGCCAGTGCGGTGCTCGTCTCCGAGGAGCGCCGGAGTTACGGAGGAAAGTCAGTCACGGATTCCGCCGATCTGAGGGAGATCGTCCAGAGCTTCGCCGTTCCGGCGGAAGTGATCTTCGTCGATTCGGTGTTCACCACTCGCACTGACGCGCTCCGCATGCGCGGCATCGCCGCGCCACGAGGGTGGACGACCGTCGCCGTCGTCACTTCGCCCCTGCATTCACGAAGGGCGTGTGCTACTTTCGAAGCGGTAGGCTTCAAGGTGGTGTGTGTTCCGTCGACGTCGCGCGAACACGCGGTGCCGGAAGCGCGTTCGCCTGAAGATCGCCTGCGCACGTTCCGGTCGTGGCTGTACGAGACCTTCGCCACCGCCACGTACAAATCCAACGGATGGATTCGCTGAAGCCATCCCTGGCCCAGGGTGAGCGAGGTGCCTGAATGACATCCCGAACTGCCGACTCGACATCGGCGCCACGGAACAATCCCCATCCCCTGGACGAGGTTCAGGGAGTATGGAAGGTCATCACCGCATCGTCCGTCGGCACCATGATCGAGTGGTACGACTTCTACATCTTCGGCAGTCTGGCGACGATCATCTCCGCGGAATTCTTCCCCGGTGGAAATCCGACCGCTGCATTCCTCAAGACCCTGGCGACGTTCGCCGTCGGATTCGCCGTCCGTCCTTTCGGCGCGCTGGTGTTCGGGCGCATCGGCGACATCACCGGCCGGAAGATCGCGTTCCTTGCGACGCTGCTGATAATGGGTGGCGCGACCGCGGCGATCGGCTTTCTGCCGGGTTACGCGACGATCGGGATAGCTGCGCCGATCATTCTCGTGATCCTGCGCCTCCTCCAGGGTCTGGCCCTTGGCGGCGAATACGGCGGGGCTGCGATCTACGTCGCCGAGCACGCGCCGGATGGACGGAGAGGATTTTACACCAGCTTCATCCAGACGACGGCGACGCTCGGTCTTTTCGTCTCTCTGGCGGTGATCCTGATAGTTCGCGGACTGCTGGGCGAGGAAGCTTTCAAGGAGTGGGGCTGGAGAGTGCCGTTCATCCTGTCGATCCTGCTGGTGGGAATCTCCTACTACATCAGGATTCGGCTACGCGAGTCGCCGCTCTTCACGCGCCTCAAGGAATCCGGAAAGACGTCGACCGCGCCCATTCAGGAAAGCTTCGGCACCTGGAGCCGCTGGAGGGTCTTCTTCACGATTCTCTTCGGCGCCGCGGCCGGGCAGGCGGTGGTCTGGTACACCGGACAGTTCTACGCACTGCTGTTCCTCCAGACGGTGCTCAAGGTCCCGCTCACGACCTCCTACATCTGCGTCGCCGTGGCGCTCCTGCTCGGCGCTCCGCTCTTCGTGTACTTCGGACACCTGTCCGACCGCGTGGGACGGAAGAAGGTGATGCTGACGGGCAATCTCCTGGCTGCGCTCTCTTACGTGCCGATCTACTACGGGATGAAGGTGTTTTCGGACCCGGTGAATCCGGTCGCGCTCACGGCGCTGGTGTTCATTCAGGTGGTGTTCGTAACGATGGTGTACGGGCCGATCGCGGCGTTTCTCGTCGAAGCTTTTCCCGCCAAGATCCGGTACACGTCGCTGTCGCTTCCGTACCACTTTGCCAATGGCTGGTTCGGCGGGTTCCTTCCGCTGATAGCTACCGCGCTCGTCGCGCGGACTGGGAACATCTACGCCGGGCTCGCTTTTCCGATCGTGGTCGCTCTGCTCACGGTAGTCGTTGGCTCTTTCCTCATTAAGGACCGGCACAAGGAAAGCATCTGGGCGGAAGTGCACGACGGCGCGGATCCAGTCTGAGAAAGGAGATACCGAAATGATTGCCATCTGTCTCAGCGCGGCGCTGCTCGCCGTTCAGCAGACCGATTCGCTGCGGGAAAAGCTGGAGGCGCGCATCGCTCAGCGGCCGGGGGCGGAGGTGGCCGTGGCGTACATCGCTCCCGCCTCGGGGGACACCCTTTTTTTGAAAGCGGACTCGTCCTTCCACGCCGCCAGCACCATGAAGGTTCCGGTCATGGTCGAGCTGTTCCGGAGCTCGCAGGCAGGCCGCCTTCCCATGGGGCAGGGGATCATGCTGGTGAATCAGTTCGCCTCGATCGTGGATGGCTCGCGTTACTCACTCGATCAAGGATCTGACAGCGACACCACACTTTACCGTCGCATCGGCGAGCGGATTCCGGTGGACACGCTGCTCCGTCTGATGATCGCACGCTCGAGCAATCTGGCGACGAATACGCTCATCGCCCTCGTGGGGGCGAAGGAAGTCACGACGGCGATGCGCGGCATGGGCGCCGCGCGAATCCAGGTGCTGCGCGGTGTCGAAGACGGCAAGGCATTCGATCGCGGGCTCAACAACACAACCACCGCCCGGGACCTGGCGGTGATTCTGCGCGCGATCGAGGAAGGAAAGGGCATCGCTCCGGCCGACAGGCTTCAGATGCTGGACATACTCCACGCCCAGGAATTCAACGACAAGATCCCCGCTGGTGTTCCGAGGGGAGTTCGCGTAGCGCACAAGACCGGAGAGATCACAGGCCACTCGCACGATGCGGCGATAGTGTATCCGCCGGACCGAAGTCCCTACGTCCTGGTGGTGCTCACCCGCGGGATCCCCAGCGCAGCCGTCGCCGATAAGCTGATCGCGGATCTCTCTTCGATTGTGTACTCGCACAACACCGCGCGCTCGCCCGCTCGCCCCAACACAGTCCGACCGTGACGCGCATAGCCTTCCTCGGCCTCGGTGACATTGGAAGCTTGATCGCGGGGCACCTCGCGCGCGATCCATTCGAGCTTGTCGTCTGGAACAGAACCGAGGCGAAGGCCCGCGATTTCGCGGCGAAGCACCGGGCAACGGTCGCCGACACTCCCGCCGATGCGGTTCGCTCCGCACAGGTCGTCGTCACCTGTCTTCCGTCGTCCGCCGAAGTGGAAGCAGTGCTGCACGGCCAACATGGAATGCTGGACGCGCTGGAGAAGGGAGCGGTCCTGCTCGACCTCACCTCAGGTGATCCGCCCACCTCGCGCTCGATCGCCGCGGAGCTTGCCGGTCGCGGCGTGGGGTTCATCGACGCGCCGGTGAGCGGCGGAACCGTTGCCGCCAAGTCGGGCACGCTCACCATCATGTGGGGCGGCGACCTCGCGGATTTCGCCAAGGTGCGGCCGGTGGTGGAAGCCTTCGGAAAAAAGATCGTTCATGCGGGGCCGGTCGGCGCCGGCGATGCGCTCAAAGCAGTGAACAACGCTCTCCTGGCGGTGCACATCCTGTCCACCGGTGAAGGGCTGGCGCTACTGGTAAAGGCCGGCGTCGATCCCGGTGTCGCGCTGGAAGTTATCAATGCATCGAGCGGTCGCTCGAATACGTCCGAGAACCTGATCCCTCAGCGCGTGCTGACGCGCGCGTTTCCACGGACGTTCAGGCTGGCGCTTCTCGACAAGGACATTGGTATTGCGGAAACAATGGCCGAGGAGCTGGGAGCGGCTACTCCGGTACTATCTCTCGCCGCGAAGCGCCTTCACGAGGCGCGACAAAGACTCGGCGAAGAAGTGGACCACGTCGAGGCGGTGAAGATGATCGAGGCCGAGAACGGCGTGGAGATCCGCGCTTCTACTTCAGTCGGCCGGCTGTGATCACGGCCTTGCCATCGACGGTCATCGTCGCGCCACCCAGCTGAGCGACGAATCCAAAATCGCTCTGGTTGCTGCCGCCGAAGCCGCGGTTGTCACCGAAGCCGAAGACAATCGAGCCGGGAGCGGTCCACACCACGCGGCCGGATCCGACGGGCAGCTTCGTCTGGTCGTTGATGCCGATGTCGATGAAGCCAAACCGGTCCTTCGCCCCGCTCGCGCCGTCGTACCGATCCTTGAGCGATGACATGTCGTTCGACGCCGTCATCGATGTGAGCACGCCCTTGTCGAAAACCAGGGTGAGGCCCCTGATGAGACGCCCGTCCCAGATGACTCTGTCGAGCACAATCTTCCCGGTGGCGGATCCATTCACGGTGGGAATGATCAGCTCGCCGGCGGGTAGGTAGGTCGCCGCCGCAGCCGAGCCCTTTTTCACCTTCTCGGCCGTCAACCGTCCGTCGGACACGAATCCCAGATCCTCATCGATTTTTACGGTGAGGTTCGTTCCGTTCGGCGCGGTGATGGTCACGATTCCGTCGCCCGCGAACGCCTTCTGCAGCGCTTCGCCCCTGGTGCGCAGCGACGCCGGACTGACGCTGGCCGCGCGCCAGAACGCCGTCGCGAGCGCTTCCTGCGGGACGGCGAGGCGCCGTGAAAGGGAGGAAGTCGGATAGAGCCCATTGCCGAGGTTGACGCTCCGCACGCGCCGCTTGTAGTAGGCGTGCGTCACCGGCACTCCGGCCTTGGAGCGGGCGATACGCCTCGCGACGGGCACTCCGGACAGGAGTCCTTCGTTCTCGTTTACATCGAGCGAGATCTGAACGTCGAAGTTGTTGACGAGCATCATCTCGACCGGCGAAGTGACGTCGTCAAAAGTCGCGGCCACCTCCTCGTAGGATCTGCGCAACAGACGGTCGCTGGAGATAGTGATGAGCGGGTGAGCGCCGACTTTCATCGCCTCGACGGCGATGTCCTCGAGCAGCGCGGCGTCGCGCAGGCTGCCGCTGATGAGGACCTTGTCTCCGGCTTTCACCAGCCCCGCCTGTACCAGGTTGCGCGCGACACCGCGCTGGCTCGCGTCCTGGGCCGCCGCGTCGGGTGCGAGAAAAAGCGTCGTCGCCGTCATTCCGAGTCGCAGCCAATTCATGCTTGTCATGCGCACCAACGTAGGACTGCCGTCTGAGCACGGCAATAGCGGCTTCAATTAGCCTCGCTCGGGCGCCATATTTGTGCACCGATGACTACCAAGAACACGACGGTCCTCGACGCCCGGGCCGTCGAGCGCACGCTGAAGCGCATGTCCGTTGAAATTGTTGAGCTCAACCGCGGAACGGATGACTTGATCGTCATCGGAATTCAGCGCCGGGGAGTTCAGCTCGCCGATCGAATCGTGAAGATGATCGATGGCGGTGAAGGCGTGGCCGTGCCACAGGGATCGCTCGACATCACTCTTTATCGAGACGATCTCCAGACAATCGGGCCGCGACCGGTCGTAGGGCCAACCTACCTCCCCTGGGATATCGACGGTCAGCACATCGTGATAGTCGATGACGTGCTCTACACCGGTCGCACCGTTCGAGCCGCGCTGGACGAGCTGGCTGACTTCGGACGACCGGCAAAGATCTCGCTGGCGGTGCTGATCGATCGAGGCGGGCGCGAGCTGCCGATCCACGCCGATGTCGTCGGTAAGAAAGTGTCAGTGGGCGACGGCGAGCGGGTCGATGTGATGGTGGCGGAGCTGGACGAGCGCACCGAAGTCGTGATCGTGTCCAAGTCTTCCGCGTGACCGGGGGGGGAGCGCTCGGCAAGGATCTTCTCGGACTCGAGTCGCTGAGCGCCGATCAGATCCGTCTGATTCTGGACACCGCCGAGCCGTTCAAGGAGATCTCGGAGCGCGCGATCAAGAAAGTGCCGGCACTGCGCGGGTCCACCATCGTCAACCTGTTCTTCGAGAGCTCCACCCGGACGCGGATCTCCTTCGAGTTCGCGGAGAAGCGGCTGTCGGCCGACACTGTCAACGTCTCGACGGCGGGGTCGAGCGTGTCCAAGGGTGAGACTCTGGTGGACACCGCGCGGAACCTCGAGGCGATGCGGATCGACATGGTGGTCATCCGCCATTCGGCTTCGGGCGCGGCGCAGTTCCTCGCCGAGCGCATCGAGTCCAACGTCATCAACGCGGGCGATGGCACGCACGAGCATCCAACCCAGGGCCTGCTCGACATCCTGACGCTTCGCGACCGGTTTGGCGACCTGAAGGGAAGACGGATCTGCATCTGCGGCGACATCCTCCATTCGCGCGTGGCGCGATCCAACATCTGGGGACTGACCAAGCTCGGCGCGGAGGTCGCGGTGTGCGGACCGAGGTCGCTTCTGCCCAATGCGATCGACGAGATGGGTGTCCGCATTTTCGACCGGATCGAAGAAGCGATCGAGTGGGCCGAAGCGCTCAACGTCCTTCGACTGCAGTTCGAGCGCATGACCGCGGGGTACATCCCGTCGGCGCGTGAGTACAACAGGGTGTTCGGAATTTCGCGTGAGCGGCTGGAGCGCGCGCCCCGCGATGTGCTCATACTGCACCCGGGTCCGATGAATCGCGGCGTCGAGATCGACTCCGACGTGGC
>JBKKAY010000109.1:0-25174 GCA_046714195.1 Gemmatimonadaceae bacterium | reverse complement strand
TCCCTGATCAGCACGTTCTCCTTCACCGACTGCTTGCTGATCTCGGCCGCGCGCGCGTAGCCGATCTGCGGCGCCAGCGCCGTCGCGAGCGCCGCCGATCTCTCCAGCCAGTACTCGCACTGTTCCTGGTTCGCTTCCATGCCCTTTATCGTCTTCTCCGCCAGCACCCCCGCGGCGTTGCCGAGTATCTGCATCGAGAGCAGAACGTTGTAAGCGATCACCGGCATCATGACGTTCAACTCCAGCTGCCCGTGCTCGGCCGCGGCGCTCACGCAGGCATCGTTTCCGAAAACCTGGAAACAGACCTGGTTCACCATCTCGGGTATCGATGGGTTCACCTTGCCGGGCATGATCGACGATCCCGGCTGAACTGAAGGCAGGCGAATCTCGTCGAGTCCGGTTCGTGGCCCGCTCGCCATCAGCCGCAGATCGCTGGCGATCTTGCTGAGGTCGAGTGCAAGCACCTTCAGCTGCGAGCTGAAGCCGGCGACGTCCCCCATACTCTGCATCAGCTGCACGCGATCCTCGCCCTCGCGCAATTCGACCTTCGCGGACTCGCGGAGGTACTTCACTATCAAAGCCGGATACTCGGGCTCGACGTTCACGCCGGTGCCGACCGCGCTGCCTCCGATACCCAGATCACGGAGATAGTCCGCCGACTCCTTCACTCGCTTCATTCCACGGCGAAGCGAGCCGGCATATCCCTCGAGCTCCTGGCCCAGGCGGATCGGCATCGCGTCCTGCAGATGGGTGCGCCCGGATTTGAGCACCCCATCGAACTCCCTGCCCTTTTCCTCGAAGGCACCGATGAGGGCCGTGAACGAAGTCTCCAGTCCCTCCAACTCGGTAAGACACGCCAGTCGGATCGCCGTCGGAATCACGTCATTGGTCGACTGCGCCATGTTGACGTGATCGTTCGGATGGACCGGTGTGTACGTTCCGCGCTTTTCGCCCAGGATCTCGTTGGCGCGGTTGGCGAGGACTTCGTTGACGTTCATGTTGTGCGACGTGCCGGCACCGGCCTGGAACACGTCGACCACGAAGTGCTCCCGGTGCTCGCCCGCCAGCACTTCATCGGCGGCTTTCACGATCGCATCGGCGAGCCGAGGCTCGAGTCGCCCGGTCTTCTTGTGGGTCAGCGCCGCCGCGCGCTTGATGAGAACGGTCGCGTCGATAAAGGCCGGCAGCGGCCGGATTCCGCTGATCGGATAATTCTGCACCGCTCTCAGCGTTTGCACTCCGTAAAGCGCGCTGATCGGCACATCGAGCGGTCCGAGCGGATCTTTTTCCGTCCGCGTTGCGCCCGGCCGTTTGGGGGCGGGCGCGCGTGTCTTGGCTGTCATCGGGATTCCAGTTGGCAGAGCATTGTCATCGTCCCACTATGCGCGCGGTGCCGTTGAGGAAGGGATTCGACACCCGCTCTTCGGCGATGGTCGTCTCCATCCCATGTCCCGGGTACACCACTGTCTCGGGCGGGAGGTCGGCGATTTTTTTCAGCGTTTCCGCCAGCTGCGGCGCATTGGAGAACGGCAGATCGGTCCGGCCAATGGAGCCGGCGAAGATGCAGTCGCCCACCAACGCCATCCCGTCTCCATGTATCACCACGTGCCCCGGCGCGTGCCCCGGCGCGTGCATGACGGTGAAGTCCACGTCGCCGAGCGACAGGTGCTGTCCGTCGAAGAACTCGCAATCCGGAGGCGGCGGCTCCTCGAACGGGACGCCGTACACCTCGGCTTGTCGG
Organism: Gemmatimonadaceae bacterium; assembly: GCA_046714195.1. Lineage (GTDB taxonomy): Bacteria > Gemmatimonadota > Gemmatimonadetes > Gemmatimonadales > Gemmatimonadaceae > UBA4720. The sequence goes on along the minus strand of JBKKAY010000109.1, from coordinate 23,433 downwards.
GATGCCGCTTCGTAGAGCCTCCGGTCAGCGGGGTGCAGATAGACCGGCACGTCCCACTTTCTTTTGATGGAGGCTATCGCGCCAACGTGATCGACGTGCGCGTGCGTGATCCAGATCGCCTCCAGCTCGGCACCGCAGCTCTCGACGGCTTCGACCAGCCGATCGCCCTCCCCTCCCGGATCGACGATCACCGCTTTGCCCGAGCGCCGATCCACCAGCAGATAGCAGTTCTCCTGGAAAGCCCCGACCGTGAAGGTCTCGACGTTCAAGTGTAGCCTCCGGCACTGATGTGGGAAACCACCACCGCATCCTGGGTCGGATTCGCACGGCCTTCCCGCTCCGACTCCCTGAACCGCGTGATGTACTTGTCGGCAGCGATGGCGGCCGTCGTCGCATCGCCCGATGCGGTCGTCACCTGTCGCGAGAGCTGCGACCTCAGGTCGCCCGCCACGAACAGTCCAGGAATCGAAGTCATCATCGCGTTGTCAGTGACGACATAGCCCATGACGTCGTGCTGGAAATGCTCCGCTATCACGCCGGTGTTCGGCCGAAAGCCGATGAAGACAAATAGTCCGGTGGCATCGAGAAGCGATCGCGTGTCGTCGACGAGGTTCCGAAGCCTGAGTCCAGTCATGCCAGTGCGCGCGTCGCCGATCACTTCCTCCGCGACTGTGTCCCAGATGATCTCGATCTTCGGATTGTCGAACACGTGCTGTTGCAGAATCTTCGACGCGCGGAACTCGCGGCGGCGGTGGATGAGATACACCTTGGTCGCGTAACGTGTGAGGAAGTCGGCCTCTTCGACGGCCGCGTCTCCACCGCCGACGACGGCGACGACCTGCTGCTTGAAGAAAGCGGCGTCGCAGATCGCGCAGTACGACACGCCCTTCCCCGCGTAGTCGAGCTCACCCGGAATTCCCAGCTTGATCGGGGTGCCGCCGGCGGTAACGATGACGGCCGGAGAACGGAACGTCCCGCCCGCCTCGGTCTCGGTGTGGAAATAGCCGTCCGGCATCTTCCTGACGCCCGTCACGGTCGTGGTCTCGAAGAACTCAGCCCCGAACTGCTTGGCGTGAGAAGCAAATTTCTCGGCCAGCTCGTGCCCCAGAATCTTCGGAAATCCGATGACGTCGTCGAGGTATTCCGTGTTGAGGAGCTCCCCTCCCGGAAATCCCCGCTCCAGCACAGCAGTGCTCAGGAGCGCGCGCCCGGCGTAGAGCGCGGCGGTCATTCCCGCCGGCCCCGCACCGACAATGACTACATCGTAGTCGCGCACTGTAGTCACGGTATCACCGTTAGTGAGTTGTCGCCAACCGAAAGAAGATTCAACGCGCCATGGCAGTGGGAGACGGTCCCCACCAGAACATTGACGGAACCGCTGGCGCCACTTTGGCTGACCATCCGGTCGGCTTCGACCACATCCGCCGTGTCGATCATTCCGACTCCGAAGGCGCGATGCGTACAGTGAAATATAACCGGACCCGCCATCGCGTTCCCGCGCGCGGTCTGGGCGCTGACGTACTCCCCGACGGCGACGGGCAGGCTCCAGCTCCGCTCGCCGCGGGTGTGCGGACACAGCCGCGGCTCGACGCAATTCACCGGGCACATCCAGTCGGCGAAGCTGACGTAATGAGTCGCGCTCCCACCGGCGCGATCCCAGGGTACCACCGGAGGTTCCGCCAGCGGTTTGCTGGCGACAATGCGCTCGGGCCACCGCACTCGCGCCCGCTCGAGCAGCCAGTCATAGAGAAGGTGGGGCATCAACGGTGACGGAACGATTGCGTCCGTCGACGGCTCACCGCCGGAGGAGGCTCGCTCCAGATAATCCCGAAAGAAGTCGGCCCAGTCGCTCACGACAATATCGAGCCAAGGCCCTCCCGTCTCACGTTCGCGATCTATCGCCACCGCACAGCCGGGATTCCGGTCGACGACGACGAGCGATTCAAGACTGATCGCCCCGGCAGCGTGAGCACGACGGAGCTGCCTGACGTAGTAGCGCCCGTAACAGCCGCCACCGACGATTACGATCTTGCCGTAGCGCGTGCGGGAAGCCGTTTCGGCCGGCGTGGCGATCGTCTCAAGCTCGAACGTGCCGACCTCCATCCACGATCAGCGTTTCGCCAGTCACGTAGTCAGCGCATATCAGGTACATCACCGCCTGCGCGACATCCTCCGCGCTGCCGAGTCGGCCCAGAGGAGTGGTCGAGATGAGCCTGTCCGCATCCGCCTGCGTCGCGCCCTCGGGCAGCAGCACCGCTCCTGGAGCCACGGCGTTGACGCGAACCCTGGGAGCCAGTGCATGCGCGAGACCGCGCGTCATCTGAACGATTCCTGCCTTGGTGATCGAGTGAGGGATGTAGCCCTTCCACGCCTCGAACGCGGCCAGATCGGCGATGTTGATGATCACGCCCCCGTTGTCGCCCATCGCCCGGGCCGCGGCCTGGGACAGAAAGAACGGCGCACGGAGATTGAGCGCGAACATCGCGTCCCAATCCTCCACCAGCACCTCGCCCACGGGCGTGCGTAGCATGACGGCGGCGGAGTTCACGAGCACGTCGAGGCTTCCGAACAGCTTGACCGTGTGCTCCACCAGCCGCGGTGGAGTCGCGGCATCGGTGAGGTCCCCCGGCAACGTGCGCGCATCGCTGCCGGCGGCTATGATCTCGTCAACAACCTCACGCGCGCCTTTCTCCGACCGCGCGAAATGAACGGCCACACGCATTCCGGCCTTGCCCAGCTTGACCGCGATCGCCCGGCCAACACGCGTCCCCGCTCCCGTGACGAGAGCCACCCGGCCGTCTATTTCCATTGCTTGCCCCCGGCAACGGATGCGACCGACGCGATTTTGTCGTCCTGCCGAGCCAGCCATTCCGCCGGCACGTTCATCGAGCCCAGCTGACGCGGGCCTTCCTCCGCCCCATGCCAGTCCGAGCCGCCGCTCGGCATCAGGTCGAAGAAGCCCGAGAGAGCTTCGAGCCGCTTCATGTCCTCACGCGAATGGCTGGGATGCCGGATCTCCACTCCGTCGAGGCCGGCGGCGACCAACGTCTCCAACCTCTCGCGCCGGCCAGCGTCACCGGGGTGCGCCCAGATGGCGAGCCCTCCCGCTTCGTGCGTCAGCGAGATCGCATCCTCGAGCGTAAGGATTTCCTTCGGCACGAACGCCGCGCCGTTGCCGCCCAGATAGCGCGCAAACGCGTCGCGGAAATCGTGCACCACTCCGCGCGCCATCAGCGCCCGCGCGACGTGGGGCCTTCCCACCGCCCCACCCGCCGACTGCTCGAGGACTTCCTCGAAAGTGATGGGGATCCCCAGCGCGTTCAGCTTCTCCACGATCCGCTGGCCGCGCGAATGGCGGTGCGCGCGGAGCTCGCGCAGACGGTGCTCGAGTGCATCGAGCTTCGACAGGTGGAGCGCCAGCAGGTGGACTTCGTCGCCATCGAGGAACGCGCTCAATTCCACCGCGGCTATCACACGTACACCGAGCCTCTCGCCGGCCGCCCTGGCCGCCGCCAGCCCATCCAGGGTGTCGTGGTCGGTGAGGGCAATGGCGGTGAGGCCGCACTGGTGCGCGGTCTCGACTACTCGCTCGGGTGGAAGTATCCCGTCAGAGGCGGTGGAGTGAGTATGCAGGTCGACGAACGCGGACCCGTCCGCCGCCGCCGCGCTCACTTCTCGTAACCGGCCTCAGGCGACGTGAAGCTCGGCTGAGATTGCTCGAAAAGCTCGCGAAGCTGATCGTCGGTAAGCTCGAGGAAGGCCCGTTCGCGCGAGCGCGTCCCCTGCGGCGAGTAGCGCGTCACCCTCACCTCCCGCTTTTCCCCCGCGTCGCGGGAGAACAGCAGCCCATATTCGTCCTGAGTGTACGACGTGATGTATCCCGAAGGGTACACGTCCCACTTCTGACCGGAGATCTCGAGCGCGCGAGCCGGCATGTCAGAGCTCGACCTCCTGATACACGCGCGACGGATCGACAATCTTGTGCGGCGCGTTGGCATGCGCCACCGTCAGCGCTTCCAGGCTGTCCGCCTCGGTGAACTCGATGAACGCCCCCGGCAGCGACGATTCCTCGAACACCCAGAACCGGCAGTTCGCCGCTGAATAGTGCGAGCGGAGCGCGCGGAGCCTCACCCTGTAATTGGCCCGCTCGGCAGAGGGAACCGTCGAGCGCTGAATCGTGAGAGTGCGTGGCATCTTAGAGGCCGGCCTCCGGAAAGTTTTCGATGGTTTTCTTGACGAAGGCGAGGAACTGGTCCGCCACCGCTCCGTCGATGACCCTGTGATCGAACGATAGGGAAAAATAGGCGCAGGTGCGGATGGAGATCGTGTCTTCGCCGTCAGGTCCGGTCATTACCTTCGGCCGCTTCTCGATCGCGCCCACGCCCATGATCGCCACCTGAGGCTGGTTGATGATTGGCGTGCCCATCAGCGAGCCGAACACTCCGGGGTTGGTGATGGTGAAGGTCCCCTCCTGCACTTCCTCGGGCGAAAGCTTCTTGGCACGTGCACGCGCGGCGAGGTCATGGAGCGACCGGGTGAGGCCGGAAAGCGACAGGTCGTCCGCGCGCTTGATCACCGGCACGATGAGCCCCCAATCGAGGGCCACCGCGATCCCGATGTTGATCTGCTTCCGGTAGATGACGTTCGTCCCCGACACCGACGAGTTGAGAATCGGAAATGCGCGCAGCCCCTCGGTCACCGCCTTGATGATGAACGGCATGTAGGTGAGCTTCTGCCCCGTATCCGCCTCGAACTCGGCGCGTTTCTTCGATCTGATGCGCGCGACCCGGGTGAAGTCCACCTCGAAGAACGACGTCACGTGGGCCGACGTCTGGCGCGACGCGACCATGTGATCGCTGATGAGCGCCCGCATCTTCGACATCGGCTCGACGACATCTCCAGCCCACGGCTGCGGAGCCGGCAGTGGATGCGCGCTCGATGTGCGCCTGCCGCCGCCCTGAACCGCCGGCGCGGCGGGCCCCGCCCCGCCCTCACCGGACTCGATGAAGCCCAGGATATCACGCTTGGTCACCCGCCCCGACACCCCCGATCCATGGAGCGCGGAAATATTCAGACCATGCTCGGCGGCGATTTTTCGCACCAGCGGGGACGATTTGGTGCGCACCCGCTCCTCGAACGAGCTCCCGTTTCCGGAATGGGCCGGCGCGGCAGGCGCGGCGGGCCTGGCCGAAGCAGGCTCGGATTTGGGGTGCGATGCCGTTTGCGCGGGAGCGGAGGCAGCTGGCGCGGGAGCCGAGGCGGCAACGGCGGCGCCCTTTTCGGTCTCGAGCCGAGCGACGACGGTCTGGACCGCGACCGTCTCGCCTTCCTTGACGAGAATCTCGGCCAAGACGCCCGCCGCCGGCGCCGGGATCTCGGCGTCGACCTTGTCAGTCGAGATCTCGAAGATCGGCTCGTCGCGCTTTATCTCGTCGCCGACTTTCTTCAGCCACTTCGACAAAGTGCCTTCGGCGATCGACTCGCCCATCTGAGGCATGATGATGTCTACACGCGCCACCGACTCTCCTCCGTTCGGCTATTCATCGGACCGGCCCCTGTTAAGACGTCTGAGCGCCAGCACCGGAAGCGTTACCGCACCAAGCACGCCTCCGACTCCAGCATACACCCACCAGTTGCAAGCGGGAAGCCCCGACTCCGGCACGCAGCGCTGCGCCAGCCCAACGATCTTCCCAATGAAAACAGCGATCATCCCGCCGCTGAAGAAGCCCGCCACCGTAGTGACGCAGCCCACTCCAATGTTGCGAATCAACGGCGCGCTGTCGGCCTGGTGCGGAGCGGCCATTCAGTATGCAGCGAGCCGGCGCCGTCGCGTGAGCCGCATGAGGTAGTAGAGCTCGAGCTTCTGCTCGCGCGCCATGCTAGTACGCCGCTTCTATGCGGTGGGTCGGGTGGTCGGTCCGGTGCAATTCGACGAAGAAGCGCTTCGCGTTTCGGTCCAGCCTGCTCTCACCCATCTGGTCGGTAGAGATCTCGACGAAGGTGTAGTGCCCGCCCTCCTTCCTCACGTGGAGGTGGAGGGTTCCCAGCGGACCCGCAAAGGTGCGCGAGCGAGCCGTGTGACCGGTTCGCTCAAGATCGATCTCAGGGAAAAACCGGTCGGCGACGCGCAATACTTCGGTAGGAGCGAGCTGCGTTCTGAAGAAATGCCTCATCGCTCAGGTTCCCGGCTCGCTCGCCGCTTTCACCGCCTGCGTCCAGTCCACGCGCTCCAGACGCATCTGGGGATTCTTGTCACGACGGAACTGGATCGCCATCGCCCAGTCGCCGCTCAGCGCGAAAAAGAGACGGCCGGAATAGACCCCGAGCTCCGCCTCCTTTTTCAGGCCATCGTCCGTGTTGGCGCCGCCCCTGCTGGCGAAGATCCGGCCCTCGCCGCCCTCTATCGGCTGCTTGGTCTTCTTGTCCTGGACCACTATCCGGTAGCGGATGGGCTCCATCGCCGACGGCGGCATCGGATCAGCCGTCACCGTGAATGCGTAGGTATCGGACCAAAGCCGAAGCTCTTTCGCTTTCGGATTCGGTCCGCAATTCAGGGCGGTGGCGATGACGAGCGCTGGCAGGGCCCACCGGTACCGCATCAGGCGTAGTACTCCAGGCCAAGGTGAGTGATCTGATCCTCTCCCATGAGATGCCGGAGAGTGTTTTTCAGCTTGGTTTGCTGTATGAAAAGATCGTGCTCGGGCTGCAGACCGGGCGCGGCCATCGGGCTCTTGTAGTAGAAAGAGAGCCATTCCTGGATCCCCTTCATTCCCGCCCGCTGCGCGAAATCCGAGAATAGCGCCAGGTCGAGCACGATCGGGGCGGCCAGGATCGAATCACGACACAGGAAGTTGATCTTGATCTGCATCGGGTAGTTCATCCACCCGACGATGTCGATGTTGTCCCAGCCTTCCTTGTTGTCGCCGCGCGGAGGGTAGTAGTTGATGCGCACGACGTGGTGGAAATCCTTGTAGAGATCCGGATAAAGCTCCGGCTGGAGAATCGTGTGCAGCACGCTCAGCTTCGATTCTTCCTTGGTCTTGAACGACTGTGGGTCATCGAGAACTTCGCCGTCGCGGTTGCCGAGGATGTTGGTCGAGTACCAGCCGGCGAGTCCCAGCATGCGCGCCTTGAGGCCCGGGGCGATCACCGTCTTCATCCACGTCTGGCCTGTCTTGAAGTCCTTACCCGAAATCGGGACGCCGCGGTCCTGCGCCAGCTTGAGGAGCGCCGGCGTGTCGACGCACAGGTTCGGCGCGCCATTGCAGAACGGAACGCCCTCCATGATCGCGGCATACGCGTAGAGCATGGACGGCGCTATCGCGTCGTCGTTCTTCTCCATCGCCTTCTCGAACTGCTCGATGGTCGCGTGCTGCGGCCCCGCCTTGATGAAGATCTCGGTCGACGCGCACCATACGATGACGATGCGGTCGCATTTGTTTTTGGACTTGAAGTCGCGGATGTCCTGGCGGAGCTGCTCGGCCAGGTCGCGCTTCGTTTTTCCCTTCTTGACGTTGGTGCCGGTGAGCCGAGTGACGTATTTGTTGTCGAACACCGCCGGCATCGGCTTGATTCCCTTCAGAAACTCGGCAACGCGGTCGAGGTCGCGCTCCTCGAGCACGCCCGCCTTTTTCGCGGCCGTGAGGGCATCGTCGGGGATTGGATCCCAGGCTCCGAAGACGATGTCGTCGAGCGAGGCTAGTGGAACGAAGTCCTTGATCAGCGGCGAGCGGTTCTCGGTCCTTTTTCCGAGCCGAATGGTCGCCATCTGAGTGAGTGATCCGATCGGCTTCGAATGTCCGCGCCGGATGCTTTCGACACCGGCCATGAAGGTGGTGGCTACTGCACCCAGTCCCGGCGTAAGAATGCCGAGGCGGCCCTTGGCGGGTGGTATGGAACCAGGGGCGTCACCTGATGACGATCTGCCCAATTAATTCTCCGTCTGTGATTTTATGATTGTGCGCGCCGCGTGGCGGGCACTCCAGTCGCTTTGGGAGGCGAGGGGGGATCCGATACCATGCGGATCGGTTTGGTGTCTCTTTCGAGCGTAGCGCGATACACGAACGCGATTCGCTGTATCGCGGTGATCCAAGCCGTCACCGTAAGCAGCACGATGATGGCCATCAGCACCCAGCCGTTCCAGAAGAGCCCGAACAGCGCCTGCGGTGCGGAAAGCAGAATGACGCGCTCGGGCCGCTGCATCAGGCCGACTTTCGCGTCGATGCCGAGCGCTTCGGCGCGCGCGCGCGTGTAGGAGATGAGGAACGTGCCGACGATGCAGACCAGACAGACCACCACCATGTAGATGTTCCGGTGGATGGCGTTGGTGGCGTAAAAGAACAGGAGCCCACCCAGCAGCGCGCCATCAGCCACTCGATCCAGCGTGGAGTCATAGAACGCGCCGAAGACCGTCGACCGATCGCTCCGCCGCGCGACCTCTCCATCCAGAACGTCGAAGAAGGCGGTTGCGCCCATCAGCCAGCCGGCGGTCATGATGTGGCCCGATCCGTACACCACGCCCGCCGCTATCGTAAGAAGCGTCCCGACCGTGGTGATCGAGTTGGGGCTGACTTTGTGCTTCGCCAGAAACCCCACAATCGGGTCGATCGCGCGCAGAGCTCCTGCTTTGAAGAAATCGCTGGGATTGGGCATTCAGCTGGGCCGGCGTGATCGAGAGTCAGCCAGGTTTTCGGTTCCTCTGGCTGAGGGAAAAGCAAAACGGGTCGCCGTGCAGCACACGACGACCCGTAAAATTAAGCCTTCCACCCCCAATCGGCTATTGCCAACGGAGCCGGCCGCCGAGACACATGTGTGTCAGGGGAGGCGCCACTCGTACATCGAGGAAAGCGTGACGTTGTTCTTGGTGTAGGTCTGCTGACCATTTACCGTCACGGCCCGCAGGTTTACAGTCGAACCGGCGGCCACTCCGGCGACCGGAATATGCTCGGCGCTGTTCGCGGCCACCTGCTTGACGAAGATGTCGCTGGGGCCGCTGACGACGTACACGTTCACGGCCTGACTGAGGTTGTTCGTCACGTGAAGCGCGACGTCCGCGGTCGGCTGCGGGCCGGTGCGTACTTCTACCTGCCGGCCGCCGCACGCCGCCAGGGTCAGTATGGACAGTGAGACCATGAGAGTTCGCATCTACTTTCCTCCGGAAAGTGCTGTAGGACTAGAGAAAGCGAGCCTTGCAAGAGACATGCGAGACAGGTGCCCTTACTACGCACCCGGCAACACAAGCGTCATCGTCGTTCCCGCCCCGGGTGTACTCTCAGCCGAGAGATTGCCTCCCATGTCGCGCGCCAGAGCACGACTGATCGCGAGCCCGAGTCCGACACCGTCGTTTTTTGTCGCCGAATGGGAGTCGATCTGGACGAAAGGCTCGAAGATCTGCTCCAGTTTCGCTGCCTCGATGCCAATGCCGCTATCGGCAACGCGCACGAAGATTCTTCCGGCCGGCTCGTCATCCGCCGCTTCCAGTTTCCCGCAGCTCACCGATATCAGACCGCCCGGGGCAGTGAACTTCAAGGCGTTTGTGAGAAGGTTCAACAGAATCTGACTCAGCTTCTGGGGATCCGCCTGGACCTTGAGGGTTCCGCCGCAGCTGAGGTTGGTATACATGAGTCCCTTGGCCTGCATCTGCGGAACGATCATGGTTTCAGTGTCCAGGAGGAGCGCGTCGAGCGCGACCGGGGCGAGCCTGTACTCAGTTTGCCCCGATTCGACCTTGGCGAAGTTGAGAACGTTGTTGATGAGGCCGAGCAGGTGCCCGGCGCTTCGCTTGATGCGTTCGAGGGCGTCCGATTGCGCGGGGGTCACCGGCCCGTGAATCCCGACTTCGATCAGGTCGGCATACCCGCTGATGGCGTTCAACGGCGTACGGAGCTCGTGGGACATCATCGCCAGAAAATCACTCTTCGCCCGATTGGCCTCTTCGGCCTTGAGCCGCGCGGCTTCTGCGGACAACCGGGCGACCCGCTCGGCACGCGTGGCTGCCCGCAGCTCGATCTCGCGTTTGGCCGAGGCGGCGAGCTCGGAAAGTACCTCGATCTCCACCGAGGTCCATTTTCTTGGCTTCACGTCGATCGCGCAGAACGATCCGATCGCACTGCCGTTTTCCATCACCAGCGGCACGCCCACATACGCGGCGACCCCAAGCGATTTCACTGTAGGCACCTGTTGGTACACTGGGTGAGCGGCGGTGTCGTCGATGACGAGCGGAGACGATGATTGAATCGCGTAATGACAGAACGTCCGGCCCATCAACTGGCGGGACGACTTCAATGGCTCTCCAAATCCGGATGCGCTCTTGTAGAAGTCCCGATTGGTGTCGACCAGCGAAAGGAAGGCCGCAGGCACCCCTAACAACGTCACCGCGAGTCTCGTCAGCCTATCGAAAACCTCCTCGACTTCACTATCGAGCAAGCCCGTGGCATGAAGCGTCGCGAGGCGAGACGGATCCTCGAGCGTCTCGGCGATCGTAACTTCAGCGGCGTTGTGGGCGGGAGCCGCTTTTTTCACCCGCGCCTGTTCCAGTGACGGCTCCGGCAGCACCGCACCGCTACCTGTAGATGAGATACTGCCGGGTCCTCTCGCGGAAAGCATACGCGTCCCTGTACTCCCGGTCGATCAGAACGTCGGGATCCTCGCCCCTCAACAGGGCTTCACGCAGCCTCGGCGATCCCAGACGCAGGTCGAAGCTGCGGTTGTTGACGGTGAGCTTGTCGCCCGCCGTTTTTCTTATCGCCCAGAGCAGGCTGGCGCCCACTCTTGCCGACTGCAGCGCGCTCCGGTTGACCACCGTGATTCCGATTCCGGGGATAGTCTGACCACCGTATTTCCGGTCCCCGGGATCGACCGGCGTGAACTGCTCGACGTGAAATCGCACTCCCGGAATTTCGCGCTCTTTCAGGATCGCCACGGTTGCGGCAGCGTTGAGCCACGGGGCGCCGACGCGTTGAAACGCGTGTGGAGTTCCGCGCCCTACCGACAAGTTCGTCGCCTCGAACGCGACCAGTCCGGGATAGAGCATCGCGCTCTTGAGGTCGGGCATGTTGGGAGACGGCTTCACCCACGGCAGGCCGGTGAGATCGAACCACACGTCGCGACGCCACCGCTGAACCGGAACGACCCGCAGGTCGGCGCGGATCTTCAGCTCTTCGTTGAAGAACAGCGCCATCTCGCCCATGGTCATGCCGTGCCTGAGCGGCATCGGATAGAGTGCGTACGCCTGGCCAGGTCTGCCCGGAGCCGGGTCGTTGGCGTTGGCCAGGGAGCTGTCGAGCACCGGGCCTTCGATGATGTAGCCCGTGATCGGGTTGGGGCGATCCAGCACGATGATCGGCTTCTGAAGCCGCGCGGCGGAGCGCATCGTATAAATCATCAGACCGACGTAGGTCCAGGTCCGCGTTCCGATGTCCTGGAGGTCGAACACGATCGCATCCAGCCCGATGACGAGGCTATCGGGGGGCGGCATCGTCCCCTGGCCGTAGAGCGAGTAGACCGGGAGGCCGCTCTTGCGGTCGATCTCGTGCGCGACGTTCTCCGTGTCCTCGGTTCCCCGCAATCCGTGCTCGGGCGAGAACAGCTGCACCAGCCTCACCCCCGCATCGCGAGCCTTCTTGTTGCGCAGCAGGTCGATGTCCGACGTGCCCCTCTCGTCGATCCCCGCGTTGTTGGTGATGAGACCGATTCGCTTTCCGCGAATGAGGTGTATACTGTCGCTCATCAAAACCGAGATGCCGGGCCTGACTTTGGCTTCGGCCAGCTCGCCGGTGGGATCGATCGGCTTGTTCGTGACAACGCAGGCCGTGAGCAGCAGAGGTAGCAGCAGAGGTAGCAGCACGAGACGGGAGTATCGCATCATCTAGAGTTGTCCGGTAAGTTGTCGTCGGTTGTACCGAAGATAGTGTGCGGCGTTCCGTTCTGCGCGAGCGCCGCGGGTGTGCTTCGCAAACGCCTTGCCTGTCCACCGCCAATCCCCGCTCACATGATGCTGACTGCGATCGACTGGGCCATTGTCGCCGCCTACTTCATCCTCTCGATAGGCATTGGACTCTACTTCACGAAACGCGGTGGAGAGAGCCTCGACGAATACTTCCTCTCCGGGCGCAAGGTGAGCTGGTGGCTCGCCGGCGCCTCAATGGTCGCCACCACCTTCGCGGCCGACACACCACTCGTTGTCACCGGCCTGGTGGCCAAGCACGGAGTCGCGGGCAACTGGCTGTGGTGGAACATGCTGATGAGCGGGATGCTCACGGTCTTCTTCTTCGCCCGGCTGTGGCGAAGAGCCAACGTCATGACCGACGTCGAGTTTGCCGAGATCCGCTATAGCGGACGACCCGCTGCCGCGCTCCGCGGCTTCCGAGCCCTGTATCTCGCCCTGCCGATCAATCTCATAATCCTCGGGTGGGTCACCAGGGCGATGATCAAGATCCTGACGATCTCCTTGGGGCTGCGCGATTTGTCCGTCCTCGGGATAAACGTCTCGGGCGAGATCATCGCCGTCGGAATCTGCTTCGTTATCACCGTCGCCTACTCGGCCGGCGCCGGGATGTGGGCGGTGCTGTGGACCGACCTCGTTCAGTTCGTGATCAAGATGGCCGCAGTGATTATCCTCGCCATCTACTCGGTGCGGGCGGTGGGCGGAATGGATGCCCTCAAAGCCGGTCTCACAGCGCATTTCGGAAGCGCCGACGCGGCACTGTCCGTCCTGCCCGTGCAAATGGGTCCGAGCGGAATCGAGGCATACGCGTGGATGCCGCTCCTGGCGCTGGCGACTTTTCTGTCGGTGCAGTGGTGGGCTGCCTGGTATCCGGGTGCGGAGCCCGGCGGGGGCGGCTACATAGCGCAGCGGATATTCTCGGCCAAAACCGAGCGTGATGGTGTGCTCGCCACCCTGTTCTTCAACCTCGCTCACTATGCGATCAGGCCGTGGCCGTGGATCATAACCGGACTTTGCACGATCATACTGTATCCGAAGGGAATTGGACCAACGGGCGACCGCGAAGCGGCTTACGTGCAGGCTTTCGTCGATCTGCTGCCGACGCCGTGGCGTGGTGTGATGATGGCTGGGTTTGCGGCAGCCTACATGTCGACGGTCGGGACGCAGCTCAATTGGGGAGCGTCTTACCTCGTCAACGATTTCTACAAACGTTTCATCAACCGCACAGCGACCGAGAAGCATTACGTAGCGATCGGGCGGTGGGCGACGATATTCCTCTTCTTTGCGTCAATCTTCGTGACGATGCAGTTGGATACAGTAGAGGGCGCCTGGAAATTCCTGCTGGCGATCGGGTCCGGAACGGGGCTCGTTCTCATTCTCAGGTGGTACTGGTGGCGGATCAACGCCTGGAGCGAGATAAGCTCCATGATCGCGTCGCTGGTGGTGTCGATCTCGGCTATTACTCTCATCAAGGGCCGGTTCCCCGCTGGTGATCTTCGCGCCGATGCGTGGGTCATGCTCACCACCGTAGCCATCAGCACGATCGTCTGGTTGACGGTGACATTCATGACCAAGCCCGAGTCGGATGCAGTCCTCGAGCGGTTCTACCGGCGGGTCAGACCAGGCGGGCCCGGGTGGGCGCGGGTCTCGGAGAAGGCGGGCTTCGGTCGGGAGTCGATTCCAGGGGGAGCCATGGCCTGGACTAACTGGATCGCCGGCATCATCGCGGTGTATTCTTCGTTGTTCGGGATCGGCAGGCTGGTGTTCGGCGACCTGGTACAGGGGCTCGGCATGCTCGTCCTTTCAGTGGTGGCGTTTGCCTGGATCGCGCGGTCCTTCCGCGAGGAGCCGGCGACACTACCCGGGGTCGGTGGAACCACCTAAATTCAAGCAGTACCGGAGGATAAATGTCTGTTTCGTCACAGCCCGAAGTCGACCTCACGATCACCGCGAACGCGGGTGTCGAGGTCAAGAAGTTTATGGAAGTCGAGGGCGTTACCGCCGAACAGGGAGGGCTCCGCGTGAGCGTGCAGCCCGGCGGGTGTAGCGGCTTCAAGTACAGCCTGGTCATCGAAGACCGGTCCGCGGAAGACGACATCGTCATTCCCCGCGACGGCTTCAACGTGTTCGTGGATCCGTTCTCGGGGCAGTATCTCAGTGGTGTAGTGATCGATTACGTCACCTCGATGCAGGGGTCCGGCTTCACGTTCAAGAATCCGAATTCAACCGGCGGTTGTGGCTGCGGCAGCTCATTCTCTGCGTAGACGCACGCTGGCGGTCAACACATACTCGAGGGCGGTGAAATGAAGACTACTTTCACCGCCCTCGATTTTATTGTGCTGGTTTCCTATCTGGTCGGAACCACCGCGCTCGGCGTATGGCTCGGGCGGGGGCAGAAGGATGCGAAGGATTACTTCATCGCCAGCCACCGTATTCCGTGGTGGGCGATTCTCTTTTCCGTGGTCGCGACAGAGACGAGCGCGCTCACCCTGATCAGCATTCCGGGCCTCGCCTACCTCGGGAACCTCACCTTTCTGCAGGTGGCGGTAGGGTACCTCGTTGGGCGCACGGTGATCGCGTTCACGTTGTTGCCGCGATACTACCAGGGCGAGCTGGTGACGGCCTACGCCCTCCTCGAGCGGCGCTTCGGTGTAGGGACCCGCAGATTTGCGTCACTCGCCTTCATGGTGACTCGCGCGTTCGGAGATTCTGTCCGTCTGTTCGCGACCGCGATCCCTGTTGCGTTGATCCTCGGTGGCGCCGGTGCCGGCCGAAGCGGGACCGTCATTGCCGTCGTACTGCTCGGCGCAGTCAGTCTGGCGTACACATATTTCGGCGGGATGCGCGCGGTGGTGTGGACGGACATCATCCAGACCGCGGTGTATCTCATCGCGGCCGTGGCCGCTCTGATACTGATCGGACAGGCGGCACCCGCCGGATGGGGCGGGATCTTCTCCGCGGCGAGCGCGAGCGGAAAGCTCCAGGTCTTTGATTTCACCCTCGCTTTCGACCGGCCTCATACGATTTTCGCCGGACTGATAGGCGGCGCGTTCCTCTCCATGGCCTCACACGGGGCCGACCAGCTCATCGTGCAGCGTCTTCTCGCGGCGCCAAGTCTTCGCGACGCCCAACGCGCGCTGATCGGCAGCGGTATCGCTGTTGTCTTCCAGTTCGCGCTGTTTCTGATCCTCGGGGTCGGACTCTACTCATTCTATCAGGGCCAGACTTTCGGCAAGCCCGACGAGATCTTCCCGCGGTTCATCATCGAGTCGATGCCCGCCGGGCTGACCGGTCTCGTCGTCGCCGCCATTCTCGCGGCCAGCACGGCGTCCGGAGCCCTCAATTCTCTCGCCGCGGCGACGCTGCACGATCTTTACCTGCCTCTCACGAAGAAAAACGCTGGCGACCCAGGGGTTCTGAGGATCAGTAAGCTCTTCACGCTGATGTGGGCGGCGATTCTGACCGGTGGAGCGCTGCTCTATCGCGCACAGGGAACGCCGGTCGTAGTGGTCGCGCTTTCAATCGCATCGTTCACCTACGGTGGCCTGCTCGGCGGATTCTTTCTCGGCATGCTCTGGCGCCGCGCGATTCAGCGCGATGCAATACTCGGAATGGCGACCGCGATCGTGATCATGAGCTTCGTCGTGTTCGCGAGGCAGCTGGCTCCGGTGTTTCCATCCTTTCAGGACACCTTCACCTCGCTATCGCGAATTGCGTGGCCGTGGTACGTGCTGATCGGGACCAGCATCACGATGATCGTGGGAATCCTCTCGTCATTCACCCATCCCGCGCCCACCGGTGGAGACCGCTGGAAATGAGCGAGATCGTTATCGGCGTGGACGGCGGCGGATCCAAGACGCGCGTGATGGTGGGTACAGCCGACGGAGGAGAGCTCGTTACCGTCGATGGCCCCGGCTCGGCAATATCGCTCTCAGGAGCGGAGCACTCGGCAAGCGTGATCGCCGAGCTCGTGACCCGCGCGCTCGGAGAGATCGCCCAGCCCGGCGCTGTGTTCCCGCGAGTTCTTTATTGCGGGGTTTCAGGCACGGGCCGCGAAGGGAACGCTAGAGCATTGCACGCCGCTCTGGATGAAAAGGAGCTGGCGGAGGAAGTGATCATCGATTCGGACGGCCTGATCGCGCTCTACGACGCGTTCGAGGACCAATCGGGCATTCTGCTCGTCGCTGGAACCGGCTCGATCGCCTACGGGCGGAGCCCGTCGGGAACTCTCGTGCGCTGCGGAGGTTGGGGGCCGTCGTTCGGAGACGAAGGGGGAGGCGGCTGGATTGGCCGGCGCGCTTTGAGCATCGTGGCGGCTTCGAGCGATGGACGTGAGCCGGCTACTGCGCTGCTCTTCCCCATCCTTGCCGCGACCCAGTGCGAAGACGTTCAGGATCTCATTCAGTGGGCGGCCGACGCGGACGCGAGAGCATTCGCATCGCTGGTACCCGCCGTCTTTTCCACTGCCTCGAGCGGCGACCCGCGCGCCAGCGCCCTCGTTACGCTCGCCGCCGAGGAGCTGGTGCTCCATGTCCGTGCATTAGCGCGGCAGCTCTTCGGGGATGAGCGGGCGGCGGTCTCGGTAGCACTGAGCGGCGGTCTGATGCAGCGCGGCTCGCTGCTCCGCAAGCGCCTCGAGCAGCGCCTTAAATCGGCCGTGCCGGGGGCACAGGTTCGTTCGGAGGATGTCCTGCCAGCTCGGGGAGCCCTGTGGGCTGCGGCTCGCCGAATTCACCTTCCCACTTCGCCATAACGACCGTCGCCAGGCAGTTGCCCACCAGATTGACGGTGGTGCGCGCCATGTCCATCAGCTCGTCGACGCCGAGTATGATCGCGACGCCCTCGAGAGGCAGGCCAAAGCTTGCCAACGTCCCCGCCAGTATCACGAGCGAAGCGCGGGGAACCGCCGCCACGCCCTTGCTGGTGACCATCAGCGTCAGCATCATCAGCAGCTGCTGCCCCCAGGTGAGCTGGACGCCGGCGGCCTGAGCCACGAATATCGATGCGACCGCGAGATAGAGCGTCGATCCGTCGAGGTTGAAGGAGTAGCCGGTGGGCATCACGAACGCGACGATGCGCCGCGGAACGCCGATCGACTCCATCGCCTGCATCGCGCGCGGCAGCGCCGCTTCCGACGAGGTGGTCGAGAATGCAATGAGCGCGGGCTCCTTCACCACCGCGAGGAAGCGCTTGATGGGCACCTTGAACATCAGCGCGATCGGCAGAAGCACGAACAGAATCAGGACCACCAGCGCCCCGTAGAGCGTCAGTATGAGCTGTCCGAGGTTGATGAGCACGCTGAGTCCGCTGTGCCCGACGGTGACCGCCATGGCGGCGCCGATTCCGATCGGCGCGTACCTCATGACGATGCCGGTGAACTTGAACATCACCTCGGCCAGTCCCTCACAGCCCAGAAGCACTATCTCCTTGGGGCGCCCTCGCACTTGTGACAGCGCGACCGCGAACAGGATCGAGAAAAAGACGATCTGGAGTACCTCGTTCTTCGTCGCGGCCTCGAAGAAGCTCTGCGGCACCACGTGCTCGAGGAAAGTCGTCCCGCTCTGCGTATTCCCGGCGAGCTTCTGCCCTTCCTCGGCTGACGCCTGAAGGTTCACTCCGTCGCCAGGCCTCACGATGTTCACCGCCGCCAGCCCGATGAACAGCGCGAGCGTGGTGACGATCTCGAAGTAGATGATGGACTTGAGCGCCAGTCGCCCGACGCGCTTCATGTCGTCGCCGTGACCCGCGATGCCCACGACCAGGGTGCCGAAGATGATCGGGACGATGATCGACTTGATCATCCTCAGGAAGATCGTCGACAGCGGCTTGAGGGTGACGCCGATGTCGGGCCATAGCCAGCCGATGAATACTCCGATCACCATCGAGATCAGGATCCACTTCGTTAGCGTGATGCGCCGCAGGAGCTGAAAGACCGTTGACATCAGGGTCGGGTTGATTGTTTAGGACTGCGACTGCTGCTACAACTACAACTGAACACGTTGTCCGCTTCCCGCTGAACGCTAATCGCTATCCGCTGCAATCATCGGGACGTCATTACGCGATATATGGAAAAGCGCGCTGTCGTCCTGTAACTGTATTCGTGACGTCCTATAGAGTCGTCAAGCGGGGAGCCGGTCGCGTGACGGCGGACAGCGGACAACGTGTTCTGTTGCAGTTTCGATATCACTTCGGACGCTCGTGCCGCCGTAGCGTCGGCCACACGAAAGGAACACGGAAGGGGCGCGGACGATCGGGCTCCTTGATCCGGAGCACCAGCACGCTACCGTTTGAGGGAGTTTGGGCGCCCCTCCTCCGCGAGGAGCTCGCTTATCGGCTTCCGCGTGAAGAGGGTGTTCATGCTGCGCTACTTCGTCTGGATGCGCATTGCGTAGAATGAGCGCCACACGAACACGACCGAGACCGCCAGGAAGATCGCGGAAAGAATGCGCGTAAGGCCTGACCCCTGTTCCTGCGTCAGCGACACGGCGAGCTCAACCGCCAGCAGCCCGAACAGAGTCGTGAACTTGATGATCGGGTTGAGCGCCACCGACGACGTGTCCTTGAAAGGATCGCCGACGGTATCTCCGACCACCGTCGCGGCGTGCAGCGGAGTCCCCTTCTGCTTGAGCTCGACCTCGACGATTTTCTTGGCGTTGTCCCAGGCGCCGCCGGCGTTGGCCATGAAGATCGCCTGGAACAGACCGAACAACGCGATCGAGATCAGGTAGCCGATGAAGAAGAACGGCTCGACGAACGCGAACGCGAGCGTGGCGAAGAACACCGTCAGGAAGATGTTGAACATTCCCTTTTGCGCGTACTTCGTGCAGATCTCGACGACCTTTTTGCTGTCGGCGACCGACGCCTTCGCCGCGCTCTCGAGGTTGATGTTCGCCTTGATGAACTCGACGGCACGGTACGCGCCTGTGGTCACGGCCTGGGTGGATGCGCCGGTGAACCAGTAGATCATCGCTCCGCCGGCGATGAGCCCGAGCAGGAATGGCGGGTGCAGGATCGACAGCTTGGTGATGAATTCGGGCTGGAGCCCGTGCGTAAGGCCGACGATGATCGAAAAGATCATCGTGGTGGCTCCGACGACGGCTGTCCCGATCAGCACCGGCTTGGCTGTCGCCTTGAAGGTGTTGCCAGCGCCGTCATTCTCCTCGAGCAGGTGCTTGGCGCGAGTGAACTGCGGGCTGAAGCCGTGTGACGCCTGGAGCTCCTTCTCGATCCCCGGCACCTGCTCGATCAGGGAAAGCTCGAAGATCGATTGCGCGTTGTCGGTGACCGGGCCGTAGGAGTCGACCGCGATCGTGACCGGACCCATTCCGAGGAATCCGAATGCCACCAGGCCGAAGGCGAACACCGCCGGAGCCATCATCAGCGTCGAGAAGCCGAGATTGCTCACCCCGTAACCGATTGCCATCAGCGCCATGATCGTCATGCCGAGCCAATAGGCGCTGAAGTTTCCAGCCACCAGGCCGGAGAGGATGTTGAGCGAAGCGCCGCCCTCACGGGAGGAGCTCACCACTTCCTTCACGTGCGACGACTCGGTCGACGTGAAGATCTTCACCAGCTCGGGGATGATCGCGCCGGCCAGCGTTCCGCAAGTGATCACCGTCGACAGCTTCCACCACAGCGAGCCGTCGCCGAGGTCGGGGATCAGCGCGTAGGAAACGAGATAGGTTAGCGCTACAGAGATGATCGACGTCAGCCACACCAGCGAAGTGAGGGGTGCCTCGTAGTTCATGTTGTCGGCATTCGCGTAACGGCCCTTGGCAATCGCTTCGTTCACGAGATACGAAACGCCGCTCGCGACCACCATCATGATGCGCATGACGAAGATCCAGACCAGCAGCTGCACCTGCACAGTCGGGTCGAATACGGCGAGGACGATAAAGGAGATCAAAGCGACTCCCGTCACTCCGTAAGTCTCGAACCCATCCGCGCTCGGCCCCACCGAGTCACCGGCGTTGTCACCGGTGCAGTCGGCGATCACTCCGGGGTTCCGCGCGTCGTCCTCCTTCACATTGAACACGATCTTCATGAGATCGGCGCCGATGTCGGCGATCTTGGTAAAGATTCCGCCCGCGATGCGCAGCACCGACGCGCCTAGTGACTCTCCGATGGCAAAGCCGATGAAGCAGGCGCCGGCGTAGTCACCAGGGATGAAGAGCAGAATGAACAGCATGATCAGAAGCTCGACGCTGATGAGGAGCATTCCGATGCTCATTCCCGCCTTGAGCGGTATGGCGTAGCAGGGATACGGCTTGCCGCGAAGGCTGGCGAACGCCGTCCGCGAGTTGGCGAAGGTATTGATGCGGATGCCGAACCACGCCACTCCGTAGCTGCCGGCGATGCCGACCAGGCTGAAGAACAGAATGATCGCGACCTTGGTGACCGTGAAATCCAGCAGCACCCAGAAGTACAGGAAGATCACGAAGCCAATGAAGGCCTCGAGGATCAGAATGAATTTTCCCTGCGTGATCAGGTACGTCTTGCACGTCTCGTAGATCAGCTCGGAGATCTCGCGCATCGACTCGTGCACGGCCATCCGCTTGAGCTGGCCGTAGATGAGGAGCCCGAACAGGAGGCCGAGGGCGCAGATGACGAGTCCGATCATCAGCAGCGTGCGTCCCGGTATGTCGCCGAAGAACCGCACCTGGGAGAGATCTGGGATCTGAATGTTGGCTTCGCCGCCGGCGCGGTGCTCGACCGGTCTCGCCGCAGCGTCGCCGGTCTGCGCCGCCACCGAAGCGCTCTCGGCGGTGGTACGCGGGATTTCCTGGCCGCCTAGGTCGGGCGTGCCGAAAACCGCCAGCAGCGAGAAGACGATTGGGAGTGTACGACAAAAAAATGCAAACTTCCGATTCATTCTGAGTTTCTCCACGGGTGAAAAACGGCCCGCCCTGGCAGGGCGGGCCTTGGTGCTCAGCGCGACGGAGCGGGCTCCGCCTTACGCCACAGGAAATAGACAGGAACGCCGAGCAGCACGATGACGAGCCCGGACAACGCCTGGGCTCGGGTCTTGTCGGCGATGAGGAGTATCACCGCGATCGCCGTGGCAAGAACGATGTACAGCGCCGGCAGGAACGGATAACCGATCGCGCGGTACGGCCGGTCGGCGTCGGGTCTGAGCTTGCGGAGTCTGAACAGTCCCACCGTCGTCAGCGCGTAGAAGATGAGCGCGGCGAAAATCACGTAGTCGAGGAGCTGGCCGTAGGTGCCGGTGAGGCACAGGAAGCTCACCCAGATCGATTGAGCGATGAGCGCGGCGGCGGGAACGCTGTTCCGATTGAGGTTTCCCGCGCGCGCGAAGAACAGCTTGTCCCTGGCCATCGCGTAGTAGACCCGGGCGCCGGCCAGGATGAGGCCGTTGTTGCAGCCGAACGTCGAAATCAGGATGGCGATCGCCATCAGAGTCGCGCCGACAGGACCGAACATCGATTCGGCGACGGCGCTGCCGACGCGATCCTGCGCGGCGTGCGCGATTC
Organism: Gemmatimonadaceae bacterium; assembly: GCA_046714195.1. Taxonomy (GTDB): domain Bacteria; phylum Gemmatimonadota; class Gemmatimonadetes; order Gemmatimonadales; family Gemmatimonadaceae; genus UBA4720. The sequence continues at coordinate 1,998 of JBKKAY010000109.1, read as the reverse complement.
CGCGGCCCACGACGGTCGCGGCATCCGCGGTTCCCTCGAGCGGCAGCACACTCAGGTACGCGACGTTGGCCATGATGTACAGCAGCGTCACGAGGCCGGTGCCGTAGATCAAGGCACGAGGGAGATTCCTGCGCGGCTCGTGTACTTCAGCGGCGGCGAAGGTCACGTTGTTCCACGCGTCGCTCGAAAACAGCGAGCCGACGAGAGCGGATCCAAACGCGATCATGAACACACTGGAGAACGCGACCGTGTTGAAATTGCCGGCGCCAAAGTTGGCGGCAACCGTATCCGAGCTGCGCCCGATTGTCAGTCCGAGAAGTATGAGAGCAGCCAGAGCTCCAGTCTTTACGATCGTGAGCGTCGTCTGGACCATCTTCCCTTCCTTGACGCCGCGGAGGTTGATCCAGGTCAGTATCCAGATCGTGACGAGGGCGATTAGCCGTTGCGGGGACAGCCCGAGCTGTATCAGCCCACCCGGAGTGTTGACGTCGAACTGGGGAAACCAGTCGAACCGGTCCGGCGTGATGTCGGGCCAGAGAACGCCCAGGAATCGTCCGAAGGCGACAGCGACAGCCGCTATTGTGCCGGTCTGGATCACGACGAACAGTGTCCATCCGTAAAGAAAGCCCATGAGCGAACCCATGGACTCTCTGAGAAAAACGTATTGGCCGCCGGCGCGGGGATACATGGCAGCCAGCTCGCCGTAGGCGAGCGCGCCGAGGATGGTGACTACGCCGGCGACGACCCACGCCATGAGCAGCCAGAAGGGAGACCCGACGGTGCGGCTGATGTCGGCGGAGACGATGAAAATTCCCGACCCGATCATCGAGCCCGCCACCAGCATGGTGGCGTCGGTAAGCGTCATCGCCTTGACGAACTCGCGAGGCGACTGAGGAGTGTCGGTCGTGGTTGTGCTGGTGGTCAACGCTCGCCCTCTGGCACGCGGTTTCAGGCCGGGTTGCTACCCTGTAATTCAGAGGGCAGAAGTTATCTGCTCCCCTGGCGATGTGCCAGTGAGCCAAGGGCGGAACTGCAGCTGAGAAATGCCACGCTACCCGCTAACCGCTGTCCGCTGAACGCTGCCCGCTTTCAAACGACGAAGCGTTTGTTGGTCGGCGCGCGGCGGATAGCGTGTAGCCGGCAGCGGGTAGCCTGGCAGTTCTCCGTTGCAGTAAGCCTAAAAAATAAAATGTACGTCTACGGTATCCCGCATCGGCGTCCCATCCGCGTGCACCCCCGGCCGGAATCGCAGCGAGCGAAGCACCTCGGTCAACCGCCGGTTGTAGCCGCCGTCCTTGGAAGGATTGAATCCGATAAGCTTGGCGCTCCCTTTCTCGTCGACATCGAACCACGCTATCAGGTGATACGGCTTGACCCTGTCCGGCGCGGGAAGTGGCGGAATGAAGAGATCGCGAAGCGTCGGCGGGTAGTCGGTGCCGGGGCCGCCACCGGTTCCCGGCCCGACGCTGCTCCCGCGACCCGTGCCGACACCCGACCCCACTCCACCGCCAGTGCCCGGCCCCGCGCCGGGAGTGCCCGCGGTCCCCGCGCCCGCGCCGGGCGCCGGTGTGACCACGGGAGTGATCGCCGCCGGAAGTGGGGTCACCGCGGCCTCCACCTCCGGCTTGGGCGGTGGCTTTACCGGCGGAACGACAGGCGCGGGTACGTTCGCCGCAACCGCGGGCGGGGGCCGCATGCGGATGAACTCGAGGCGCTCCTGCCTCGAGCGCAGGCCGCCGGAGCCGCCGCCACCACCGCCGGCGGGACCGGGGCCGCCGCCGCCAACCGACGGATCATGCGTGAAATCCGACGTCGCGACGATAGGCCCCAGAACGAGAAAAAGGACCATTGCGTGCACCAGCAGCGACGCAGTGATCCCTTTCCAACGGTCTTGCTTCCGGGGCGGTAGCCCGACAGGCGGGCGATAGCGCGTAGCTACTTTACGTCCTTCGGTGTGGCGCCAATAACCTTGACGCCGGCACCGCGCGCCATATCCAT
>JBKKAY010000108.1:0-2549 GCA_046714195.1 Gemmatimonadaceae bacterium | reverse complement strand
CGTCGACGATATCGTCGTACAGAAAATCCGCGCGGGTGCTGGGCGTGACGGCCAGCAGCTCGGCACCGGGGCTGTGGACCAGGACGGTGCGGAGCGCGCCGATTTCGGAGGTGACGTGGACTGCCATAAAGGAAGATAAACGAACTGATGACTACCGGCCGGGGGCCGACAGAGGCGCAGTTGCGGGCTGCGTGCTTTTCCTGATCGATGATCATCCTGCTCAGGGAGAGGTTCTTTCGCGACGCCGATCTGAGAATCGCACGCGGCCAACAGCCGGCACGCCCACCGCCCCCGGCCGGTAGTCATATTTTCGTTGTTATCCGCACGAAGAATGTTGCCCGATTCGACTCGTAGGCTTAGCTTGTGAACTTATTCACAAGCCCCGGTGAAACGCATAGCGGAATCCACTGTCCGGCGCCTTTCCCTCTACCTGAGCTTCCTCGAGGAAACCGAGCGCCGCGGCCTGAGGACGATCTCGAGCGACGAGCTCGCGCGGCTCGGCGGGACTACATCCGCCCAGGTTCGTAAGGATCTCTCGCTCTTCGGCTCGTTCGGAAAGCGCGGCCTTGGCTACGCGGTGCCTGAGCTGTCGAAGAAGATGCGCGAGATTCTCGGGCTCGGGCGAGAGTGGAAGGTCGCCATCATCGGCGCGGGTAAAATCGGCGCCGCGCTGGCGCGCTACCGGGGCTTCGCCGAGCGCGGGTTCCACGTCGTCGGGGTCTACGACAGCGACGAATCGAAGATCGGAAAGCGGTGGGAGAATCTCACTGTGCGGTCGATCGCCGATCTGGAGAAGGATTCCGCCAAGCAGGATTACGACATCGCCGTGGTCGCTACTCCGGCGGAGAACACGCCGCCCGTGGTGAAGCAGGTGGTGCGGGCTGGCATCAAAGCAATCTTGAATTTCGCGCCGGTGCAGCTGTCGGTGCCGGCTGATGTCACGGTGCGCAATGTGAATATGGCGATGGAGCTGGAGGGATTGTCGTTTGCGCTGACCAATCGCGGAGACTGACAACTACCACTGAAGACTACCTGCCTGGTGCTTTGGGCCCCAATGCCAAGTGCTCCGGGCGACGGCTTTGAGGTTTAGGCGAGCCCCCAGCCCACAGCATTGGGGCAGACAGCACCCGGCAGGTAGTCTTCAGTTGCCCTTCCCCGAAGAGCGCAGCTCACCGAACAACCGCGCAAAAACTTCTGGCGAGACAACCTCCGGCCTCGCCGTCGGATCGACCCCCACTCTCTCCAGCACCCCCGCGGCATCCTCCGCCGACAATCCCGATACGGTACGCAGCACCCGCTGAAACTGTTTCCTCCGCTGTCCGAACACCGCCTGAACGAACGTCCGGAACGGAGCCAGCGACCCGGCATCAAGGAGCGGATCCGCTCGCGGCGTAATCCGAACGACCGATGATTCCACCTTGGGCGGCGGCTTGAACGCGCTGGCGGGGATGCTCATCACGATCTCGACGCGCGCAACAGTCGCAATGTTCACGGTCAACGCCCCGTAACTCTCGGTGTCCGCACCCGCCGTCATCCGCTCCGCCACTTCACGCTGCACCAGAAAGACAGACCGGCGCGGAATCGGCGGCTCGAGCGCCTTGAACACGATCGGAGTGGTGATGTAGTAGGGAACGTTCCCGATCAGGAGGAAATCCGATCCGCCGCCGAGCGCGGCAACGTCCGTCTCCAGAACATCGGCCTCGACAATCTCCACGTTTGCTCGCGACTCGTACCGCTTTCGCAGTGCCTCGGCCAGGAGATGGTCGATCTCCACGGCGACGACACGACCGGCACGCTCGGCCAGAATGTCCGTGAGCGACCCGCGTCCGGGACCGATCTCGACGACGGTGTCTGTTTTCCCCGGCGCGAGCGCGTCGACGATACCCGACAGAATCTGGGGATCCGACAGGAAGTGCTGCCCGTACCTCTTGAGCACCGGCGGATGCGCGGAACGGCCCCGACCTCGCGCGCCTCGCGGCACGTCAGCTCCTGAGAACTACGAGCGTGAGATCGTCTCTGCTGGGAACGGCGCGGGTGTGGACCTCGAGCATCTTGAACACCCGGTCCACGATCACCTTGGTGTCGTTGTCGCGGTTCTCCTTGATCAGCTCGAGCACCCGCTCCTCCCCGAGCCGCTCGTCGCTGGCATTTCGCGCGTCGCTGATCCCGTCGGTGAAAAGCACGAGCAGATCCTTGCCCTTCACCCAGGACAACGAAGCGGCCGCGGGAACTTCCTCGATCATCCCCAGCGGCGGATCCACCGCGGACAACCGGGTGGCGGTCCCTTCCTGGCTGATGACGAATGCGTGCGGGTGGCCCGTGTTCGCGTAGGTGAGCTTGCCGTTGGGCGGATCGACGACTCCGTAAAAAAGGGAGATGAACATCTCGGTCGACTCGAGCTCTTCCTTGAGCGAGTTGAGAAGCGCGCCGAGCATCTGGCCGGGGTTGACGATTGTCTGCGCGTGGATCGCCGAAGCGCTCATCGCGAGCGCCATGATCAGAGCGGCACGATAACCGTGTCCCGAGACATCGCCGATCATGATCCCGGT
>JBKKAY010000107.1:0-4343 GCA_046714195.1 Gemmatimonadaceae bacterium | reverse complement strand
TGATTGCGTTTTCCGATGCGATCCTTCCCGCGACGGGCACCAATCCAATCGCGGGCGGCCCGTCGGGCAAAGTTCTCTACATCCACAATGAGCCGGTGCTGCCGTCGATCGGCCACTACGTCGTGCTCTCTCCGAGCTCTCGGACCGGGATTCAGGTCGGAGACGAGTTCAGCTTCATCGACGCCGCAACGGGCCGTCGCGATGCGAATGCGGCTCCTCCCGTGAGCGCAGGTACGGCCCAGGTGGTTCGTGTCACTCCGTTAGCCACCACGGCGATCATCATCAGTCAGGTCCAGCCGACTATTCGCGAAGGGATGGCTGTCCAGCTGATTGGGAAAATGCCCTAAGCGCCATTGAGCAGACATTACCGCCGTTGAAGAAGGAGCCGTCAGCCGATACCGGTTGGCGGCTCTTTCCGCTTTTTCGGGGCGGACCGTCGGGCGAAGCGGTTAAATTAGGCCCATCAGATGATACCAACCGCCCACTTCATAGCCGTCACCTTTTACCTGGGTGCGGCGGCCATCGCCGCGCTCCCATTTGCGCGCCGCGTCCGGGCGCCGGTGACCGGCGTGGTGGTCGCCCTGCTCGCCGGGATCGCGGCTCATGCGACGGCGTTGCTAGGGCTCAGCCGCGAGGCGGGGTCCGCATCGCTCACCGGCCTTGGACCGGCGCTTTCGTTCGCGGGACTGGTGCTGGCCATCGCGCTGGTACTCGTCGAGATATTCGCGCGTGAGGTGAGTCTTACCCTGCTGGCCGCGCCTCTGGCCGCGCTGGTGACAGTTGCGGCCAACCTCACCGGGATGCACCCCTTCCTCGACCAGCAGGGCGCACGGGCGGTGTGGCTGACCCTTCACATCGTCCTGAGCTTCGTCGGCTTGGCGGCCTATGCCACCGCTGCGGCAGCTGGAACGATGTACCTGGTCGCGCGGCGAGAGCTCAAGTCGGGGAAGTTCGGGCCGATCTACAGATTTTTCCCCCCGCTGGAAACGCTTGACCGAGTCAACCATCTCGCCTCGCTCGCTGGCTTCGTGGCTCTTACGCTTGGCCTCGCGCTGGCCGCCGCGTACTCGTTCCAGTACCGCGCCCTGGTGCTTCCGCAGATCATCTGGGGCATGACCGCCTGGACGGGCGTCGCGGTTCTGGCCATCGGCCGGGTGGCTCGCGGTTGGCAGGCACGGCGCGCAGCGGTGCTCTCAGCGGTCACCTTCGCGGGAGTCCTCGCCCTCTACGTGGTGTTTCGAGTCGCGGCATTCGGCGGGGGTCAGTTCCTGTGAGCGCGCTACCGATCGCCCTCAATGGTGAGCGTTTGCGCGCGCTGGTCGTCGGGGCCGGGGCAGTGGGGTCGAGAAAGGCGCTCGCTCTGCTCGAGGCCGGCGCACACGTGCGCGTCGTGGCTCCTGAAATCACCGAGCAGCTTGCGAGCGCTAAAGCAGGGAACCGCCTGGAACTCCACCACCAGCCGTACGGAGCCGATGTGATCGGCGACGCCACGATCGTCATCGCCGCAACCGGCTCGCGTGCGCTGAACGTGAGAATCGCGGCCGACGCCCGTGCCCGCGGAAAACTCGTGAACGTCGTGGATGCCCCTGAAGAAAGCGATTTCCACAGTATGGCGTTGCACCGCAGCGGCGATCTGACTATCGCCGTCTCCACTGGCGGAGTTCCGGGAGCCGCGCAGCGCATCCGCGATGCTCTGGCAGTGCGCTTCGACGCGCGCTACGAGCGCGCGCTCTCGGCGCTTCGACGTTTGCGCGGTCAGCTACGCAACGTAGACGGCGACTCATGGGATCGCGCTTCGACCGAGCTGATAGCCGACGACTTCTGCGCGTCGGTGGAGAAAGAGTCACTTCCCGACAGGGTGGCTGCGTGGCGTTGATAGTCGCCGGCGTCAATCACTCCACCGCCTCGATCGAGGTTCGGGAAAAGCTTGCGTTCCGGCCATCCGAAGCTTTGGCGGAGCTCGCGCACCTTCGCGCCGACGGAATTGCGCGCGAAGGAGTCGTGCTGTCGACGTGCAACCGCACAGAGGTTTATCTGGTCCAAGACCACGATGACGCGCCCGACAAGATCCGCGACGTTCTCTCCGCCCGGTTGGGCGAGGATGCGACCCCGTACGTGTACGTGCGCCGCGACCGGGAGGCCGTCGCACACCTGTTCGCCGTCGCGGCGGGACTCGACTCGATGATCCTCGGGGAAGCACAGATCCACGGCCAGGTGAAGGAGGCGTGGGAGCACTGTCGCGCCGAGTCCGGACCATTGCTCAACAGAATGTTTCAGAGTGCGTTGCTCGCGGCTTCGCGGGCGCGCACCGAAACCGGCATCGGGCGTGGGGCTGCCTCAGTCAGCTCCGCCGCGGTTCAGCTGGCAAAGAAAATCTTCGGAAGCCTGCACGGAAGACGGGCGATGATACTCGGCGCCGGAGACGCCGCCGAGCTCGCGCTCAAATGCCTGCTGAACGAAGGAGTGAAGGTTGCGATTGTCGCGAATCGAACCCATGAGAAAGCGCGAGCGCTCGCCGAGCAGCACGGAGCGACGGCGATGCGCTACGATGTGTGCTGGGACTCGCTCGCGACCGTCGATGTGTTGTTGTGCTCGACGGCTTCACCGGTGCCCGTCGTAACGGTGGACCGGCTACGGGGTAATATCGAGGCGCGGGGCGACCGTCCACTCTGCGTTCTCGACATCGCGCTGCCCCGCGACGTGGAGGCCGCGGTCGGAGAGCTGGACAATGTCTTTCTGTACGATCTCGACGATCTCCAGGCGGCGGCCTCGGCGAACATCGAGCGCCGCGAAGAAGACGTTCCCGCCGCGCAACGGGTGATCGCGGAAGAAGTGGGGAAGTACTGGGACTGGCTGGCAGGGCTGGCCGCCGTGCCTGTCGTTCGTGGATTCCGTGAGGAGATGGACAAGTTGAGAGTGGCAGAGCTTGCAGCGACGATGCGCCGCCTGGGACCGTTGTCGCCCGAGCAGGCGGAGGCCATCGAACATTTCTCGAGGAGCCTGATGAACAAGTTTCTCCACGAGCCGAGCGTCCGGTTGAGGGCGGCCGCGGCAAACGGCCGGGGCCTCGGCGTGGTCGATGCCGCTCGCTACCTGTTCGCGCTCGATGGAAAACCGACACCCGAGCCAGCCCCCGCCGACAAGGTCTCCGACGATGCCTAAGAAGGTTCTCATCACGGGAGGAGCGGGATTCATCGGCTCGCACGTCGCCGATCTGTTCCTCTCCGAAGGCTGGGATGTCAGCGCCGTCGACGACCTCTCGATGGGCAAGCGTGAGCACATTGCGGAGAAAGTCCGGTTTCACGAGATGAGCATCATCTCCCCGGAGTTCACGAAGGTCCTGCGCGACGGGAAATTCGATGTGGTTGCGCACCTCGCCGCCGAGTGGGACGTTCGGAAGAGCGTAGCCGACCCCGTTTTCAATGCGACGAACAACGTGGTGGGGACGCTCAACCTGATGGAGGGCGTCCGCAACAGCGGCTCCAGGATGCTGACGGTGTTCGCCTCTACTGGCGACGCACTGTATGGGAATCTGCGCAAGCCACCGCATCACGAGACGGCGACGAAAGATCCGGAGTCGCCCTACGGCGTGAGCAAGCTTAGCTGCGAGTATTATCTCGCCTATTACGGACGTGTCCACGGCAACGAGAGCGTCTCGCTCCGATTCGGCAATGTCTATGGTCCCCGGCAGGATCCCAACGGCGAAGCTGGAGTCGTCGCGATTTTCTGTGGACGCATTGCGCGGAAGGAGCTCCTTACGGTTTACGGAGACGGACACCAGACGCGCGACTACACCTACGTCGGAGATGCCGCCCGCGCTGTCTTCGTGGCGGCGACCACTCCGCTGCCGGTAAAGGGCGGGATCGATGCTCGGGCCTTCAACATTGGCACCGGCAGAGGGACCAGCGTCATCGAGATGGTGAAGATTCTCCAGTCGGCGGCGGGGACGAACGTTCCGGTGGAATTCGCACCGCGCCGGGCCGGCGAAGTCGAGAACTCCTTTCTTACCTCGGCCAAAGCGCACGAGCTGCTGGGTTGGAAGCCGGAGGTCACGCTGGCGGATGGGCTCAAGCGAACCTACTCGTGGTATGCGCAACAGCACTCGGGAGCCGCGTCATGATCCTGCCGTTTCTCTTGCTCCAGTTGACCGAGGCGATTCCGACTTCGCCGGCGGAGCTGGTGACCGCGTCAAGCGGCGCGACCAAGATCGTGCTCGCCTCGCTGGCGGGGCTGTCGCTCGTCAGCTGGTGGATCATCTTCGCCAAGTGGTGGGAGCTCCGCAAAGCGTCGCGCATCACGCGCACCTTCGCGCACGAGTTCTCCGGCGCGCACACAGTCGAGCG
>JBKKAY010000106.1:0-9017 GCA_046714195.1 Gemmatimonadaceae bacterium | reverse complement strand
ACGAGGGCTCAGACTTCTTCGACGAGATTAGGCGGATAATGTCTTCGTTGAGCCCGGGGGGTACGCTGTCAGTCTCGACATCCGTGACGAACCCATACGCGTACTCGCGGTTTACCAGTGACTCAATGGCCGAGCTCATCCCAACTCCTTGGCGTTTCGATACTTCACCCCGTAGATTCAATCTAAAGTAATACTGTCGGGATAGTCAAGCTAACGCCGCTCGTACCTATCCTTTTGTCTTGTCAGCACTTACGCGGCCCGGTGATGCGCGATCCAAGCTGCCTTTCTTTCATTAGAGCAACCCGCCGTGGACCATGAATTCGAGGCCCTGGCATCCCTTAGCGACATGCCCGAAGGGACGATTCTGCAGCGCGTGCGATCGACTGGTGAGGCTGTCTGCCTCATTCGCCACCGCGACCAGGTCTCTGCCGTGAGCGATATCTGCACCCACCAGCATTTTCTGATGTCGCAAGGTGAGCTCCTCGAGGACGGGACCATCCAGTGCGCCTGGCACGGCGCCCGGTTCGACTGCCGCACCGGCGAGGTGAAGCAGGGTCCAGCCACCGCGCCGCTTCCGGTTTACGCGGTTCGGATGGAAGGGGACGCGGTGCTCGTCGGCCCCCGCGCGGAGCGGGTTGGGGCGAAGTACTCGACTGTCGCGGCGAGGGTCGAATGAAGCTCCGGGCCGACTTCCCTCTCCTCGCCAACAATCCCGGCCTGCACTACCTCGATTCGGCGGCGACCTCGCAGAAACCCACGGCGGTGCTCGACGCGATCCGGGATTTCTACGAGACGAGCAACGCCAATCCCCATCGGGGCGCCTATTCGCTTTCGGTGCGGGCAACCGAGCGCTACCACCAGGCCCGCCTCGACATCGCCCGCTTCCTCGGCGTCAAAGACCCCGACACCCTGATCTTCACCCGCGGCACCACCGAGGCGCTCAATCTCGTGGCCGGCTCGTGGGGACGCGCCAACGTCCGGTCGGGCGACGAGATCGTGGTCACGGCCATGGATCACCACGCGAATTTCGTCCCCTGGCAACAGCTCGCACTGGAAAAGGGTGCTCTACTTCGCATCTGCGAGCTCACGGCGGACGGAAGACTGGACCTGGACTCCATGAGCAATCTCGTCACGTCGCGCACGAAAGTGGTGGCGTTCAACCACGTCTCCAACGCGCTCGGCACCATCAATCCCGTTGCCGACATCGTGCGTCTGGTGCGCGAGCGGTCGGGCGCGATACTCGTCTGCGACGGCGCTCAGAGCGCCCCCCACTTTCGCGTCAGCTTCGACGACCTGGGGGTCGACTTCTACGCCTTTAGCGGGCACAAGATGCTCGGACCGATGGGCCTCGGCGGCCTGATCGGGAGACGCGAGCTGCTCGAGGCCATGCCTCCCTATCAGAGCGGTGGCGACATGATCGAGTTCGTGTACGACGACCGTTCCACCTGGAACGAGCTGCCGCACAAATTCGAGGCGGGGACACCGAACGCCGCTGACGCGGTCGGGCTGGCTGCCGCTGTGAAGTACCTCGAGGGGATTGGAATGGATCGCGTGCTGACCCACGAGCGGAAGCTCACGCATTTCGCCCAGTCACGCCTCGAGTCCATCGAAGGCATTCGCATCTACGGACCGCCGGCCGGGGAGCGGAGTGGAGTGGTCAGCTTCACGCTCGAGGACGTGCACCCGCACGACCTGGCGACAATCCTCGATGGAGAGGGCGTGTGCATTCGCGCCGGGCACCACTGCGCCCAGCCGCTCATGCGCCGGCTCGACATCCCCGCGACCGCCCGCGCGTCGTTCTACGTCTACAACGACGAAACCGACATCGACGCCCTGGTCCTCGGAATCATGAAGGCGAGAGAGATATTCGGTCATGTCACTGCCTGAGAGGTCGGCGGAGATCGCCGCGCTGTATCAGGAGATGATCCTCGACCACTATCGGCGTCCGCGGAACAAGGGGACGCTCGAGAATCCGGACGCGAGCGCGGAAATGCGCAATCCGCTCTGCGGCGACGAGATCGATCTCCAGGTGACGTTCGCCGGTGACTCGCTAGACGATCTGCGATTCTCCGGGCGCGGATGTTCTATCTCTCTGGCGTCCGCTTCGATGATGACCCAGATCGTGAAGGGAAAGAGCACCACCGAGGTAGATGATATCAGGAACCGGTTCCGCCAGCTGATGCTCGGTGACCAGACTGCGGCAAACGACGTGAGGCTCGGATCGCTGCGGGCTTTCTCCGGAGTCTCACGTTTCCCGGCGCGCGTGAAGTGTGCGCTGCTTGCATGGAATGCGCTCGACACTGTGCTGGTAAGCCGGAGAGACTAGCGTGCATACCGGTCCGGCCATCCTCATCGGCTGCGCCGTGCTCGGTCTGTCCGAGAGCGCGGCATTGGCTTCCGCCCAACAACTGTCGAGGGAATCCGGATCTTCGGCCACTCAGGCCGTCGATTCTGCTGCCGCTGTCCGGAGGGCGCGCACGCTCCAGGGGCGCTTCGAGACGAGACGCCGCCATCGGTTGCCGCGATTCTATTCGGGCGCGGCGCGTCGCTGCGTCACCATCGGGCGGTTCTGCTATTGGAGCTCCGGCACCGCGAACCATGGGATCCCCGATGAGGGTGACATCATCCGTCGCGCTCGCGCGCAGCTCCTGCGCGATCTGGAAGCCACGGCACGAGAGGCTCCCAGCAGTGATTGGGTCGTCGGACAGCGCATCAGATATCTGGTCGAGGCCCGTGACACGTCGGCGGTTCGCGTCGCTCGCGAGTGCGCCTCTACCGGCTGGTGGTGCGACGCGCTCATGGGATACACGCTCCACACCAGCGGGGATTTCGCCGGAGCAGATAGTGGCTTCGCGCGCGCGCTTGCGGCCATGCCGTCCCCAACGCGGTGCGAGTGGACCGACATCTCCAGGCTTTTGGGCTCCGAGCCCCGGGCCGAGTATCGCCGGCTTTCATGCGAGCAACGTGAAGCGAAAACGAATCGCATGTGGTGGCTCGCCGACCCGCTGTTCATCACGCCGGGGAACGAGCGGCGCACGGAGCACTTCTCACGCGTGGTGTACGCCGAGCTCCAGAAGAAATCCGTCAACACTCACGGCATGAGCTGGGGGTGGGATCTCGCCGAGCTCGGTGTTCGTTTCGGGTGGCCCGAGAAGTGGACCCAACACTCCGAGGCCAGCATACATACCGTGGAACGTCCTACCGTGGCGGGTCACGACCGTGAGCCCGCGTTTCATTTTCTCCCGACAAGACTGCCGCCCGACAGGCTCGAGCTCGTAGCGGACTCGGTCTGGGAGCTGAAGCGGGCGCCGCCACAAGAGCAGTACTCGCCGTCGTACGCGCGGAGATTCACGCTACTCGATGCGCAGGTGGCGCGGTTTCGCCGAGGTGATTCGACTCTGGTCGTCGCTGCCTACGATGTGGGCGGAGACACCCTTTTCCGGGCGCGGCGATTCAGCGCGGCGCTCGTGTCGGCGATCGACGAAGTCGCGGTGCCTTCAATGTTGAAACTGGACAGCGCGCCAGTCACGCACGTGTTGATGCTCACGACGGCGTCGCAACCGCAGCTGGTCGGGGTCGAGCTGCTCTCCGACAGCGTCGCCGCCGCTCGCTGGCGCTACGGCTACGGAGAGCTTTCGCTCCATCCCGATGGGATCAGCCTTTCCGACCTGCTGTTCGTCGATGTCGGTGACGGGCTACCCGACGATCTCGCTGGCGCCATTCCGCGCGCACATGGTGGAACCGTCTTCAACAGCGCGGCGAAGATCGGGTTGTTCTGGGAGCTGTACGGAAAAGCACCGATCGACAGCGCCGTACCGGTGTCGCTCACGCTCTCACCGATCGAGGCTGGCTTCTTTCGGAAAGCGCTCCGCGTGCTGAGAATCGCGCCGAAGGCTACCCCGCTGAACATCCGCTGGCAGGAAAACGGCGCATCTGGCGTGCTGTCGGCACGGTCGGTGCTGCTCGACTTGTCGCTCGTGCCGCCCGGGAAATACGAGCTGACGCTGGAAGTCGGCGCGGATCGACCCGCCCGCGCGAGCAGGATCATCCGGGTTCGATAGGAACCCTACTCGATCACCGTCGGTGGCGCCCCCGATGTGGGCTCACCGCCATCGGGCGCCGGCACTTTGGTATCATCACGTCCTTCGTCGGCGCGCTTCTCCTTCTGCACATCGGACAGCGCGCGCGTGTCGATCCACCCCTGCTCCGCCGCGTGTCGCGCCGCGCCGAGTGTGTCCTCAGCCAGCACCAGCACCGAGCGCGCGGCGTGAACTTCGCGCGCGAGCGCCTGCACCGCGGATGACCTCTCGGCTTTGCCCGTCACGTCGCGGATGTAGATGGCGCGCACACGATCCGGAAACTCGCTCACGATCCCGCGATAGATCTCGGGGTCGTGCTGGCTCGTGTCGCCGATGAGGACGAACTGAAGCTCGGGATAGAGCTGCATGATGTTCCTGATGGCGACGCCCTTGTGCTCGTAGTGGCGCTCGGATGAGAGCACGCCGAGCGTGATGTCCCAGTCTCTCAGCATGAGCGGCCCGTGCGGGATTTTCTGGATGTCCATGAACTCCGAGATGACGTCGTAGATGTTCCAGGGGCTGCTCGAGACGTAGAAGATCGGATTCTTTTCGTCGCCGCCGGCTCCGTTCCTGAGCGCCTGGTAGAACGCCGCAACTCCGGGAAAGGGGAGGCGCGTGCGCGCATTGCCCAGCATCACCGTCCGCGCGGCCTGGAGGAAGTTCGAGACGCGCGACTGGATCACGGTGTCGTCGATGTCGCTGATGACGCCGAATCGCGCGCTCGGCGGCGGCACGAGGATCTCGCCCGAACCCTTGATCTCGCCGGCATCGGGCCTGACCGGAGAAGCGAGCGTCACGTGGTAGGGATACCACTCCTTGTCTCCCGGGTGCGGCGGGTCGACGGTGATCCATCCGCCGAAGAAGCCCTCGTCGTCGGCGGTGAGCTCTGAAACGGTGCCAGCGTATTCGACGCGCACACGCGCGTGCGCAACCGGATCACTTTCGGCGCGACGCCAGGTGTTGAGGAGATTCCGGAGTCCTGAATCCGCGTCGGTGCTCACGCTGACCCCGCGCTTCTCCAGCACCCGGCCGTAGACGTGCGCGCGGCGCGGGCTGGCGTATCCGCGGTAGCACAGCACTTCGATCGGATCGTCGTCCAGAATCGATTTAACCGTTCGCGCGGCGGCACCGATCGTCTTGCCCAGCTCGCCGAGGAGAGAGTCCACGCGGGCAGTCCAATCCCTCATGCAGATACTCCTACTCTTTAGTCGAGAAAACGAAAAACGAAAGGAAGACTACCGGCCAGGGGCCGTGAGCGGGCCCGCTACTGGCTGCGGGCGGAGAACAAATCTCGTTGCGTCCGGGGAGCTGCGAAGGACACTTCGTGGTATCCGGCCCCCAACCTCGAACCGCCCGCAGCCCACGACTGTGCCTCTGACGGCCCCCGGCCGGTAGTCTTCAGTTCGTCGTTATCCCAGCATTCGCATCAGGCGATGCTCGTCTAGAACAGTATCAGCTTGACGCCGGCAATAACCAACACCACCGACAGAAGCTGGCGAAGGACCACCGTCGGCGCTCGCCGGCTGCCATACGCTGCTCCGATCCAGCCGCCGAGCAGAACCGCCCCGCCCCAGATTGGGATGCTGTCCGGTATCTGAGCGATCCCGGAAAGGTGTCCCAGCAATCCGGCTGCTGAATTGACGAGGATGAACGGCGCGGTAACTCCCGAGGTGCTGCGGGTATCGGCCCACCCCATGTAGAGCAGCAGTGGGCTGAGAAAAATTCCGCCGCCCACTCCGGTGAGCCCGGAAAGCAGTCCGATCACCAATCCAACGGGGAGCGCGATCCAGAGCGCCGGCGGTTGCCCCGTCGTCGCGTGTGTCTGACTCGCGGAGCGAAACATCCACGCGGCGGCGTACAGGAGCACCAGCCCCACGAGAATCCTGTATCCCTGGACGGGGAGTGTGACCGCTCCGCCGACGAACGCGGCCGGAACCGAGACGACGGCGAACGGCCAGAACAGCTTCCACGAGAAGAGTCCCGCCCGCAGAAACTGGAACGAGGCCACCAGCGCTACGAGAATGTTGAGCGCCAGCGCGGTCGGCTTCATCACCGCCGGGGCAAAGCTGAACAATCCCATCACGGCCAGGTATCCCGACGCACCGGCGTGCCCCACCGAGGCGTACAGCGCCGCGGTGGCGAAAAATAGAACTGCGATGACCAGCGTCTCTGTCACAGGCATATTTTCGGCAGGGTATATTTGGACCTCTGCTCCCGCGAAACTACATGGCCGACAACGCGATCGACATAGAGGGAATAACAAAGCGCTACGCCGGTCACACAGCCGTGCGCGAGCTGACGCTGCGCGTCCCTCAGGGTAGCGTCTATGGTTTGCTGGGTCCGAATGGCGCCGGGAAGACGACCACCATCAGGATGATCCTCAACATCATCGCTCCGGATAGTGGCACCATCCGAATCCTTGGCCGCCCGGCGAACGACCGGAAGATCACCGAGCGGATGGGCTATCTGCCCGAGGAGCGCGGTCTCTACCGGAAGATGCAGGTGAGGCACGTGCTGAAGTTCCTGGCGGAGCTGAAGGGAGTCCGTGGTAAGGAGGCCGAGCGCCGGATCGACGAATGGATGCAGCGGCTGTCGCTCAAGACGCCCGAGAAAGACTGGGGCCTGGCCAAGGTCGACGAGCTCTCTCGTGGAATGCAGCAGAAGGTGCAATTTATCGGAACTCTGCTCCACGATCCCGATCTGGTGATTCTCGACGAGCCCTTCAGCGGACTCGATCCTGTGAACGCGCAGGCGCTCAAGGACACCGTCGTCGATCTCAAGCGTCGCGGCAAGACCGTGATATTCAGCACCCACCTGATGGACAACGCCGAGCGGCTGTGCGATTCGGTGTGCATCATCGCGCGGGGCGAGAAGGTCCTCGACGGTCCAGTCACTCGCGTGAAGGAAGAGCACGGGAAGAAGAACATCGCGCTGGCGGTCCATGGAGATGGCATGCAGGGCGTCGCATCGATCCTGCGCGACACTTCGCTGGTGAAGCGCGCCGACGACTCCAATCGTTTCTTCGAGATCGAGATGGCGCCCGGTGCCGATCCCCAGGTGCTGTTGCGCCGCGTCATCGAGTCGGGCGCTTCGATTCAGCGCTTCGAGATGATTCAACCGTCATTGCACCAGATCTTCCTCGAGAGAGTGGGAGGAGTCGCGCCGGGCAACGAGGGCGGGGCTTGGGCGAAAGTAGAACAGGGGATGACCGGACATGGCTAAGCTCTGGGCGATCATAAAGCGCGAGTACCTCGAGCGCGTCCGGACGAAATGGTTCATCATCGCGACCGTGTTCGGACCGATCTTCTTCGGCGCAATGATCATCGTCCCTGCGTTGATGGCGAAGCGCTCCAAGTCCACCACCGAATTCACCAACACTCGAATACTCGACGCGACTACTACCGGGTTTGGCCAGCGGATCGCCGACGTGATGAGCCGCGGACGCCAGCCTGGCTCCGTCCCTCCCCAGGTTGTGGTCCTCTCCCCCAGTGAGCTGTCGGAGGCGGAGAGCACGGCGACCAGGCAGATCATGGCAAAGCAGCTCAGCGGCTACCTGATCGCCGACTCGCGCACGCTGGTGGGCGAGGAAGTGAGGTACGCCGGCCGGAACGCAACTTCGCTCGGGGACATGGAGCGGCTGCGCTCGGCCGTGAAGGAGGCGCTTCTCGCGCAGCGGCTTCAAAAGGCTGGAATCGATTCCAGCGACGTCAGGAGCCTGACCTATATCCCGATGCGGCTCGCCACTGCGCGGGTTACCGACAAGGGACGCGGGGGCTCAGGCGCGGTGAGCATCATATTCGCCGGCGCGATCGCGTTCCTGTTGTACATGTCGATCATTCTTTACGGCCAGAACGTTTTGCGCGGAGTTCTTGAGGAGAAGACGACCCGCGTAGCCGAGGTCGTGGTGTCGAGTGTTCCGCCGGAGACTCTGCTTGCCGGAAAGATCCTGGGCGTCGGGGCGGTGGGTCTCACCCAACAGATTCTCTGGGTAATAACGACCGTGGCGATGTTCAAGCTGCGGGCGCCCATTCTCCGGCAATTCGGCGTTCAGTCGATGCCGTTCGCCCTTCCCGAGATTTCCTTCGGCCTCGCTCTTCTTCTGCTTCTCTTCTTCATCCTCGGCTTTGTTTTCTATTCATCGCTGTATGCAGCGGTGGGAGCCTCGGTGAATACAGAGCAGGAGGCGCAGCAGGCGGTTCAGCCGATGCTGATCCTGCTCGTCGCGACGGCGATTTTCATCAACCCGATTCTGCTCAATCCGACATCGAGGCTTGCCAGCGTGATGTCGTGGCTGCCTTTCTCGGCGCCGATCATCATGCCGCTTCGGTTGAGTCTGGGCAGTGTGCCGTGGTACGAGCTGGTGGGGACGCTGCTCGGAGTTGCGCTGGCGTGTCTGGCGGCGACGTGGTTTGCGGCGCGTATCTACCGCGTTGGGCTGTTGATGTACGGTAAGCGGCCAACGGTGAGGGAGATGGTTCGCTGGGTAAAGTATTCACACTAGGCGAATTAGTACCGTATTGCGACTATACTGGGCTTTTTTGTGGATTCCGACGAGCGGTAAAGAAAAGCCGACACGGAGGGACGACTTCCCTTTAGCTTTTGACCAACAAAAAGGCCGCACCGTTAAGTGCAGCCTAGTCGTATGATGTGTCGGATCTTCTTTTAGTTGCTTCTTTAGACGGACGCCTGCGCGGTAATAGGAGTCGTGCAGTACCGGTCGAACGCCCCAACGAGATCGTCCGCGATCTCCCCGGCAGTACGACCCTCGATCTGGTGCCGCTCGAGCATGAACACGAGCTTGCCGTCCTTGAGGAGTCCGATCTGCGGCGATGAGGGCGGGTAGCCTGTGAAGTAGCTGCGGGCGCGTTGAGCAGCCTGTACATCCTGGCCGGCGAATACAGTCGTCAATGAATCGGGTTTGACGCCGTGCTCGAGTGC
>JBKKAY010000105.1:0-2918 GCA_046714195.1 Gemmatimonadaceae bacterium | reverse complement strand
ACAAGGTTCTAGCGGGAATGAAGTAGCGCCGAGCCGCGGAGCGAGGTGTGCCGACAAGAGCTATGCGCCCGCTGGTGCATAGCTCTTGTCGTGTACGCTTAAGTCACTTCGTCTGAGCCCTTTTCTTTCGCGTCTTTCCTTTGGCGGCGGGCGGAACGACGTCATAGGTGAGAAGAACGGTGCCACTCTTCTTGTAAGTGCGCTGGCCAGTCAGCTTCAGGCTCCGCCGGACAGATGGACTGGGCAGGAACGGACGTCCACCGCCAAGCAGTATCGGAATCACCGCCGGCTCCACCGTATCGACGCAGTCGAGCGCTAGAAGGCTTTTGAATAGCTCACCTCCGCCGAACAACCAGATGTCCTTGCCCGGCTGCGCGCGCAGAGCATCGACCGCATCTCTGACCCCATCCGACACGATCGTCACGCGCGGGTAGTCCTGCTGCCTCAACGTCCGTGAAAAGACTACCACCTTCATCCCGGCGAACGCTTCTCCCGTGCCCTCGAACGTGCGACGTCCCATGAAGAGCGTGTCGAACTGACCGGTGATGGCATTGAAGTCGATGTCGGGATCCATGATGATCCAATCGTACTCACCCTTCGGTCCGGCGATGTATCCGTCCAGACTGCAGGCGACCTGGTAGCGAATTCTCCGCGCGCTCATCGCCCGGCCCCGGTCTGCGACAAGACTTCCCCGAGCGCGTCAAGCCGGTCCGACCAGTATTTCTTCAGGCCATCCGCAGACTCGCGATCGGGCAGCTTGGTGTGCGCCAGCGAAACGGTGCTCTTCGATTTGCCCTTGGCCTCGAATCCGACGGCGACGATGCTCTTGTCCGACCAGCCAAGGCGCATCGATTTCGGCGCAGTCGCGGTTCGCACCCTCACACCGGTCTCGTTCAGCCAGCGGCGGCGCACGCTATCGTCCGCCCACGCATCGAACAGCGTAGTCACGGGCACGTTGTAGGTGCGTGACTTGCCCGCCTCATAGCTGCCGTCGCGCCGTTGGCCGCGAGCTCGCAGTCCCTTGATCCTTTCGTAGCCGACGGTGACCATCTGGGACCACCAGTCATCGACCTTGTATTTCTCGCTGACCAGCGTTGCGATCTCCCGGTGCGTCATCTGCTCGGCCTTCTTCCGGTCGAGCGAGTACACCCAGCGTTCCCAGGTGCATCCGGTTTTTGCTTTGACCTTCTCGTCGCTCATCCCCGCGATGGCGGCGTAATCGATTTTCGTGGATGCGGGCGAAGGAACGACCTTGTAGGCCGTCGCTGATTTGGACTTCTTGTCGATATGAGACAGGGCGGCGGTGTAGGCTTCGCCCGTCTTCTTCATGCGAGCGCGAACGAGGCGCTTGAGATCCTTGTTACGGGGCATCGTCATTCTCCTTTGGATGCACCACGAGGCTCTCCCCAGCAGTACCTCATGGTGAATCAAAGGACGACGAGTCCAATCCGGGAGTGTGCCCCCCTTTGCCTCTCATCGGACTCCTGCTGGGGCGGAGTCTCAAAGAGGTTTGGCGCGGATCGCCGCCACCGAAAATGATGTGGTGTCCCGGTTGCGGCGTCAAGCCGGAATCGCGCTTTCTAGCCGGCTGATGGTGCCGGCACGACCTGCACCGTCATTCGCTCCAGCCGCTCGAACATCCGCCTCTGATCGCGAATCGGCCACCAGTCATAGAGGAAGATTTCCATCGGTCGCCACATCGCGACCCAGCCCCCGATAATGAGACTTTCGCGCACTATCCCCGGCAGCGGCCGCATTCCCATCGTTTGCGCAAGCATCTCGCCCGTGATAAGCGCGGCTGCCAGAATCGGCACGCCGATCACGAGAGTGGCGCGACCGCGTCGAAAGAGCTCACGCAGCTCCCAGTCCGATTGTGCCGCCCGCCGCCCGAAGTGCGCATGAACCGCGTCGGCGACGTTCCGGCCGGGATCCGGCAGATCCGTCTTCTGGGAGAGATAGACGATCAGCGTCAGGGGAATGTGCGCAGAGATCTCCCGGGCGTTGCCGACGATGAATTCTTCGGCCTCGCGATCCAGGCTCCGGTCGTGGAACGGCGACGCATCGAGCGTGTGGAAGAGCTGCTCGAGGTCGCGAATATGGACCTCTATCCGACCCGAATCAGACGCTGCCCGAGCGAGCTTCATGAGCACAAGCTACGCTTGCCCATGAACCAGGTGATAGCCTTCCCCGGGATCGCACCGGCCTGGCACTGAGCCGCGGCACCCACTATGCCCAGAGAGACGGAAGTGGTGCCGCTGATTTCCTCATCGGCCCCTTTTATCACGGTAGTTTGTAGCCAAACAACAGGCCTCACATGCCAAAACTCGCCAGCATTCTCGAAGCCGTCGGCAACACTCCAGTCGTCAGGATCGGCCGGCTCGCCCCTCCCCACGTCAATCTCTTCGTCAAGATCGAAGCGTTCAATCCGCTCGGCTCGGTGAAGGATCGCCTGGCGCTCGGCGTAATCGAGGATGCCGAGCGATCGGGCAAGCTCAAGCCCGGTCAGACGGTCATCGAAGCCACGAGCGGCAATACCGGTATCGGGCTGGCGATGGTGTGCGCGCAAAAGGGTTACCCGCTGGTGGTGACCATGGCGGAGTCTTTCAGCGTGGAGCGGCGGCGGCTGATGCGATTCCTCGGGGCCAAGGTCATTCTCACTCCGGCGCCGGAGGGAGGGACCGGAATGGTGCGAAAGGCGATGGAGCTCTCGCAGAAGAACGGGTGGTTCCTGACGCGACAATTCGAGAACGAGGCGAACGCCGACTACCACTCGCGCACCACGGCGAAGGAAATCATCGCCGATTTTGCGGGAGAGCGGCTCGACTACTGGGTGACCGGGTTCGGCACCGGCGGCACGCTCAAGGGAGTAGGACGGGTGCTCGACAAGGAGCGGCCGGAGGTGAAGGTCGTGGTATGCG
>JBKKAY010000104.1:0-4269 GCA_046714195.1 Gemmatimonadaceae bacterium | reverse complement strand
TCGCTTTTCGTGGTTCGTCGCGGGTGGCGGGATTACAGCACGCAAACGGCGTTGTAACCAGCTGGCTGCACGATGCCGAAGGTCGGGCGGTCCGTGTCGATCATGTCCATCCCGCGGCAGGCAGCCTGGGGTCCTTCCGGTATCGGTTGGACGCGGCCAACCGCCGGCGACTTATTCAGTCCACGGGGCCGCTTGGAGAAAATCGGTTTGTCGAGTTTGATGCGCGCAACCGTCTGGAACGCTCTCGAACGGGGTTTGCGCTCGCGGTTCAACCGGATCCAGCGGATCAGGTTGCGCAGACCGCTCAGATCGCGGCGGCGAGTGCGGCGTCAGGCGCCGCGACAGAGGAGACAAGTTATTTGCTCGATCGGGCCGATTGCCGGTCCGCGGTGACCCGCCTATCGGGTGGAGTCACGACTGTGACTCCATACACATATAACCCCGGCCACCTCCTCGCGACGGTTGGGCAGCAACCAGTAACTCATGACGCTGACGGCGCGCGTGTCTCGGACGCCGGCTATTCGTATCAGTACGATGCGCTTGGACGGCTCCGTCTCGTGACGGTCCCAGGCGGCGCGACTAGCGCAATCAGTTTCGATGCATTCGGCCGGCGCGTTGAAACCAATGCCTCCGGCGCGATCGAGCGATGGCGGTACTTTGGTCAAACGGCGCTGCAGCTCGAAGATGGCGCAGGCCAGCTTACCGGGCTGCTGACTCACCATCCGCAAATGTTGTCTCCCTCACACCTCGTCAGAGCGGGGGGTGGATTCCACCTTCACCTGAACGGGCACGAGGACCTCGTGCTGGTCACTGACGCCGCCGGCGCCCCCGTCGAACGATACCGCTATGGTGATTTTGGGATGCCGACGATCTTCGACGCGGCGGGAGCGGTCGTGCGTCCGTCGAGCGGCGTCGGCCTGACTCCGGTGTTTGGCGCAATGCCATTCCTTGCCGGAACCAATCTCTATTTCACCCCGAAGCGCCCGTATGACCCAAGAACGGGAATGTTCTTGTGTCGCGATCCATTCTTTTTCTTCGCGAGCCCTTCCCCGTACGTCTTCGCGATTCACGATCCCATTAATGCAATAGATCCCGATGGCGACATCGCTCCTTTGCTCGTGGCCGGGCTCGTCGTGGGAGCAATTGGCGCTATTGTCGGGGCGGCAAGCGTGGTCATTCGCGGGGGAGACTATGACGCGTGGGATGTCATAGCAGCCGCCGGGATCGGGTTCGGCGCCGGTTTCATCACCGGGGTCACCTTCGGAGCAGTTGCAACAGCACTCGGCGGCGCCGCCGTCACTGGTGCGGCGGGCGCAGGGGTTACGGGTGCAGCCGCGAGTGGGGGGGTCAGCGTAGGAACCGGCATCGCCGCCGGAGCAGTCAGTGGATTGGCCGGCGGCACGTTCTCCGGTTTTGCGAACGCCACATACCAATGGGCGCGACACGGCGGAGATTACCTGAGCATGGTCGGAGAAGGAATGTTCGTGGAAGGTGTTTCGGGGTTGGTTGGCGGGGCTGTGGGAGGCGGCCTGTTCTCGGGCGCTGTTCGCCTGGGTGTGCTTCCTCGAGGTGCGTGGGCTTCTCTTACGGGGCAATCCACCCGGCAAACTCTGGCCAGTCTGACGCCACAACTACTCGCGCGAGGAATCGCAAGCCCTTATGGACTGGGGGCAGGCGCAATCGGTTTCGGCTCGGGATATAGCGGAGGCGTCGTTCGCCGCTTGCTGCAGGGAGAGAGTCCGGGAGATGCGTTCGGCGATGCGGTAACCGATGGGTTGTGGGGTGCAGGCGCGTCCATGGCCGGAGCCGCGTTGCACCCGACTACCTCGATGTACTGGCGCTCCCGGTTCAGCCCCACCTACTCGGCACGGATTGAGCAAATCCGGGGCATGGAAGCTCACCATCAGCGAAATGTTGCGCAGTACCCCGAGCTTGCGACTCCGAATCTCGGCAGAACGGATCTGACCTGGTTCGAAAGTTTCTACGGCACCAATATCATCGGCGGCAATCTGCAGGGCAGATTCTCAGAGTATACGACTCGCCAGCAACACGTTGACCTCCACAATAACTGGCGATTCGGTCAAGGCGGGTCTTGGACAAACGTGGTTCAGCATGGGCCTTGGACTCCCGCCTGGCCAGTCTATTACCCGCCCGTTGATCCTCGAGCGACAACTCACACGGAAAAGCCCAAACACTAAGGCTCGCTATAGGAGCCGTAGAGCCGTCCGCAATTCGCGCAGTGAAAAATATCTATGCTTTCACCGCTGTGCCGACGCTTCCGAACCTGGTCTAGTAGCTTGGCCCATTCATTCAGAAGCTCCCGTACGCTCCGACCTTCGTCCTCTGTGTGCGACTCGAGAAGGATCTCGTCCAGACGCCCCGCTCGCGACTCCAGTTCGTCGAAGTCCTCACCGGCTCCGTGATGAAAGACAAGCGTGCACAATATGTCGCAGCAGGCCGGCCACCGGACTCCGACGACTCTACCGGGGACCCTCGTGTGCGATAGGCGCTGGCGGAGGTCGGAAATGCTCTTCGATGGTGCTTGCTCGCTCGGTCCCGCTACGTCCAGGATCGCGGACCGTCGACGATCGTCAGCGCTGACGGAGACGACCACTGCATCCTGCAGAGACCTTCGTGCAATGGAGCCATCGCGGGAATAGATGCGCTCCCACACATCCCATACTTTGGTGGAAATCCATGGATAGGGAGAGCGTTCCGTCATCCCGACTAGTGACAGCTCGCCGAGCCGGAGTCGGTGAATGTCTGACCAGCGATTGGCAGGAATTTCCAGGCGTAGCTGTCGGACGAGAGCGTCAGCTTCAGCACACCCGCAGCGGTAGCGTCAAAGACCTGGCTGTTTGCTTTTCTCGATCCGAGCGTGCGGAACTCGGCTCCGCCGGTTCCAACTACGAATGCTCGCAGACCACGCGCATCGTCGGCAACTCCGGACGGCGTCTGCGGCGCAAATCGCTCGTAGTCGTGGTCATGTCCGTTGAGAACGACGTCGGCGTTGAACGTGTAAAGCGTTTCCCAGAACGCAGACTGCGTGGCGTCGTTGCTGTGGAGTCCGGAGCTGAAGCGTGGGTGGTGCCAGTATGCGAGCGTGCAGGTCTTGCCGCTGTTCGCCTGAAGATCCGATCGCAGCCACTGTAGCTGCGCGGAAGATGCATCGCGCGCAATGTTGCTGTTGAGGACGATGATGTGCCACGCACCGAGGTCGTAGCTGTAGTAGCCCTTCGCCGGATCGCCTGCCTTGGCGCCGAAGTACGCGTAGTACCCGGTCGCTCCCGGTGTCTGATATTCGTGGTTGCCGACCGCGGGCTTCGTGCGGCTCAAGTGGCGTCCCCATGTCGGGTGGTAGCAGCTCGCGTACTCGCTCGTCGAGCCATTCTGGTAGGCGTTGTCGCCGGGGACCGCGACGGTGCCGGAAGGATTCGCGTCGAGGATCCTCGCCGTCGCCTCATCGAAATCGTTGGTGCATGTAGAAATGTCACCGGCGGCGAGGAGCACTGCGCCCCCTGGCGACGGATCGGCAATGGCGGGCGTCGTCGGTGCTGGGGTGTTGGGCGAGGTCGGCGCCTCCGCGCAGGAGAGGCCGAGCAGGCACATCATTGCCGCGAGCGCGAGCGGTCGGTGGCGGCGCACCGGGGACCTACGGTACCGGATGGGAAACCTCCAGGGAGTCGGGCACCAGATCCTGTCAACCGAGGGCCCAAATATCTGACGTTATGATGCGCCACGCCGTAACGAGCCGGCAGGTTCTTCTGCAGCCTTATCGCGGATCGTATCGGCGGGTACGCACCTCACGGCAGCCTGCGTGGAATCGCTTGCTCGAGGACTATCCCGTCGGAGAACACGCGTTCCTCCCGCAAAAAACTCTGGCGCCGGTTCTCGAGGGGGACAATATTGGCGCGGCTCCAACGGAGACGGCCCACTTGGCGATCCGCACTCCGGTCTCAGCAGTTTTGACCATCGCGGTCATGCTTGCCGCGAGCGGGCTTGCAGCACAGCCCGTGACCTCGCCGGCATCCGAAAAGCCAACGCGCCCGCCGCCGACTTTCTTTGATTCTGAGGAGCCATTCACCCTCACCCTCACGGCGAACATTCGCAATCTGACCGGCAGCCGACGCGCGGATACTTCCTGGCGATTCGCGACGGTTTCGTACCTGGGTGACCACCCGGAGCCGATGAGTGTCCCACTGCGGGTGCGAACGCGCGGGATATGGCGTCTCAAGACCTGCGAGTTCCCGCCGCTGCGCCTGAACTTCA
>JBKKAY010000103.1:0-3423 GCA_046714195.1 Gemmatimonadaceae bacterium | reverse complement strand
GGCGTGAACACGGCGCCCGGCTGACTTCCCGATTTGTACTGCACACTGCCGCCCCCGACGAGCGTCGCGACGTGGTTCGCCTCGGTCGCCCACTGGTTGACGGTCCGATCGTAGAGCTCGCGGAGGTCGCTGTTATCCTCGCCGCTCTGGGTGGCCGCACCAGAGATGTATCCCACCACTCTCGCCAAGTTCTTGAAGCCGAGGGCGGTCGACTTTACGGGATCGGCATCGCCGACGGCTTCGCTCTGCGTTCCGAAGGCGCCGAATTCATTGTTGGCCGAGAACCGGAACCACGGGATCGTGTCCTGCATCCGCGCCCACTGGTCGAGCGTCGGCCGCTCCCGGTCCGGGTTTCTGACACCTGGAATCGGGCGGTATCCCCACATGATCGCGAAACGGTCATACGGCCCGACGTGCGGTATGATCGTCTCGAGCGGAATGTTGTCCTCGGGCTGCGCGACGTAGTTGAAGCGCGAGTAGTCCATGATGCTCGGACTGTGTCCCATGCGGCGGACCCAGCTCGGGCTACGGACGCTGTCGGCGGGATACGTCGAGCTTCCAATCTGGTCGTGCTGCAATCCAATCGTGTGACCGATCTCATGTGCGACGACGAACTGTAGCAGTCGTCCCATCAGCGAATCCGGCATCGGCAGCTTTCGCGCGCGGGGATCAATCGCCGCGGCCTGGGTGAAGTACCAGGAGCGCTGGAGGTTAAGAATGTTGTGAAACATCCGCACCGATCCGTTCAGGATCTCTCCGGTGCGCGGATCGTGTACGTGCGGTCCCTGCGCGTTCTCGGTGGTTGATGGCAGCCACCGGATCACGGTGTGGCGGATGTCTTCAGGGGACCAGTCGGGATCGTTCATCGGTGCATCCATGGCGATGATCCCGTCCTTGAACCCCGCTTCCTCGAACGCCGGCTGCCATTCGACGATCCCGTCGCGCACGTAACGCTTCCACTGTTCCGGAGTAGCGGGATCGACGTAGTAGACGATCGGCTTTTTGGGATAGCAGAGCTCACCCGCACGCCTTTCCGAGCACTCGAGACGATACCTCGTGATGTAGCGCCGCTCGGCTGAGCGGTGCTCCTCGGTGCCGAAGTCGGTGCGGCGGATCGAGAAGAAGCCGACCCGCTCGTCGAAGCGCCGCGGCATCATCGGCTGCTCGGGAAGCCTGACCAGGCTCCAGTGCGCGAGCACGCTCTGCGCCATGCGCGGTGGCGCACCGGGCGCTTGAGGCGGCGTGGCTGCTCCGCCGACAGGCGTCGGAGTGCCGGTCTGTGTTGCCTCGATCTCCACGTTGTCGGGGAAGGCGAGCGCCCGCTCGACGTACGAACGGCTCGCATCGATCGTCCCTCGAATAGCGGCGATTTCCGGGACGCTCGTGGTGAAGAGGCGGGTGACATCGACGACAGCGGCGCTGTCCGGTCCGTAAGTCTCGACGTTGAGCACGGCGATGATCGGGGCGTAATTGGCAGCCTCGACCGCGCGCCATATCGAGAGTGCGGTATCGGCGGTGATGTCGAACGCCGGCGATCTGAGAATGATGCGGTTGCCGCTCCGCTCCCAGCGCAGCGTCCGCTCCCCGAACTGGTCGCCGCCAAACGCCCCGAATTGTCCGGGCGGAAGGTTGGGCCCCGCCGCCGCCGCCCGCGCGTAACGTCCGACGAGCAGCATGTCCTTGTTCAGCTCTCTGGACGGAATCTCGAAGAACAGCTTGTCGTCGACCCGGTGCACCGCGAAAAGACCGCGTCGCGTCTTCGCCTGGCTGGTGATCACTCGGTTGTAGGGGCGCGGACTGGGTGCGCGCGACGCCGTGAGAGCCCCGGCCGAATCACCGCTTCGAGCCGCGCTCGGCTCACTACCGCGGGCAGGAGTCGGCGTAGTCGTAGGAGTTGGGCGGGCGCAGGCGGATGCGAGGATTCCGGCGAGAGCCAGAGTGACGCGTAGGGTCATTGGGAGAGCTCGTCTGAGGGGGTCGTGATGCGCGAGGCCTATCGCTGGGGAGCTGATGTTACTGCGTTGTGACAAGGTGATTCTACCAATACGAACACGCAAAGACGACTGCTAGAGCGGCGGGACTATCACCCCGTAGACGTTCGGACCGCGGTCCAGCGGTCCTCCAACCCATACCCGCGCGCCGATCATTCCCCGCAAGGCGTCCGGCGGGTTCCCGAGCTGCACGCTGCCTTGATGCGTTTCGAGCGAGAGCCGCCCACCATCGTTCCTCAACACTCCGTCAACCACAGGCGCGCCGGCCACGCGGACTGCCGCGAAACGCTCGACCTGTAGCAAGTTCCCCGTTCGCTTGCCGACGACCATGACTTCGACGCCACCCATGCGGGAGAGCGCGGCCGAGTCGGGCGCCGTAACTGACAGTCGAACGGCGCTGTCACCCGAGCGAAGCACAAGCTGCTGCTCGAAAGACGTGCCGGTGACGGAAACAGTCCCGGTGAGTGAATCGGGGGATACGTCGGCGACTGAATTGCGCACGGGGCGACAGCTCGCAGACGCTGTGAGCCCAAGGACGGCGCTGATTGCCAGGACCGCCCGCCCGATCACTGGGTCCTCATGAGAATGAACTCGACCGCCGCCGGCACGGGCTGTCCCGACGAAGTGGCGGCAATCGTCGCCGGCACGCTCGCGTCAACCCTGAAGCGAACGTACGCAGTGCCGCCGCCAATGAGCGTGATATCCACCGGAGCGGAAGTCAGGGATCGCGTGAAGAGTGGGTACACATTCGAGTTGATCGCGGGGAGGATGCTCCGATAATTCCAGCTGGGATTCGTGTAGTTCGCCGCAACACCGAGCCCTGCATCGTCGGCAAACTGCGCGACCGCCCAGTCGCGCGTCATCGTGATGATGTTCCCGAATACGGCGTTGAAATTCGTCTGACCCGACTCTCTCGAGTTGACGAGCGCCGACCAGGTGGCCTGGTCCGATCCGCCTTTTCTGTCCTGAGAGTAGCGAAGCAGCTGCCAGATTGCTCCACGTGTCTCGAGCCTATCACCGACGTCGAACGGAGAATTCATCTCCGTCGCCTCCAGATACGTCGACAGCCGGCCCAGGTTCTGGACCATGTAGCCGTTGACGGCGTCGAGCTGGGCCTGGCTGGACCGGAGTCGAGGCAGGTCGATGTTCGTCCGCGGTGCATTGGTCGAGACCTGATAGTACATCAGCTCCTCGGCAATGTGGCTGAGGCCTTCGTTGAGCCACACCTCTTCAAAGGCGAAAGCATTGTTCACGTAGATCCGGCGTCCGGCGTTGATGAGGTGTTGCAGCTCGTGGACGAGGACGGCCAGATTGCCCCTCGCCATATTGTCCTTGTTCGTGTAGTTCGCCGCAACACCGAGCCCTGCATCGTCGGCAAACTGCGCGACCGCCCAGTCGCGCGTCATCGTGATGATGTTCCCGAATACGGCGT
>JBKKAY010000102.1:0-3403 GCA_046714195.1 Gemmatimonadaceae bacterium | reverse complement strand
TACATCGCGACCAGGCTGCCGCCGAAGATCGAGAACGCCACGATTTGCCTGGCGCTGTCGTTCTCGAGCGCCCTCGCGAGCAGCATGATGAGGCCGACGACGGATAAGAGCGCGCCGGCGGAGTGGGTGAGCGCGTTTACCGGCTCACGTAAAGAACGTCGCATTGCAACCAACTTATTCGGACTGCGAACGGAAGACTACCTGCGGCGGGCTGTTAGCGAGACGGCCGTTGGCTGCGGGCGTTAGCCTTGAGCGGAGCAACGTGCTCGCGGCGGAATCCCAGACCGATGAGTCGCGCCGGGATGCGGCGAAGAATCGGAAAGCGGCCGAGCGCGCGGACAGCGAGCGGAGGCTTCATGCGTCCATTCCCCTGGCCGTCGAGCACGTGGGTGATGATGTTGTCTTGGATAAAGAGCTGGACTCGCTGGACCACTCGCGTCGGCAGGTCGCGGCGCTCCTGGACTTTCTTCAGTGTGTCGACTGAAATGTTCGAGCCCCGCCGGAACGCGGGGATGAGGACGTTCGCCGCGGCGACCGCGTCCTGGATGGCGAGATTGATTCCGACTCCGGCGACCGGGGACATCGCGTGCGCGGCGTCACCGATGCAGAGGAGTCCGTCGCGGTACCAATTGCGCAGACGATCTACCTGGACCGTAAGGAGCTTGACGTCGTCCCAGGTCTTCAGCTCCTCTACGCGGTCGCTCAGGAACGGATTCATCTGGACGATGTCGGCGCGAAGCGAAGCGATGCCTCGGCTCTGGATCCCCTCGAATGCCCCTTTCCGGATTACGAGCGCGCACTGCCAGTAGTCGCCGCGGTCGATCATTACGAAGATCCTGCCGAAGTCGATGCGACCGAACAGTTGGCCGGGGTCGGTGGGCTTTCGCGAGAGCCGCATCCAGAGGACGTCCATGGGCGCGCCGAACTCGATCGACTCCAGGCCGGCGGTCTCGCGGACGATCGAGCTTCGTCCGTCAGCGCCGACAACGAGGTCCGCGCGCAGCTCGCGGTGGCCAGTCGGCGTTTTGATGCGCACTCCCGCGACACGCTCTCCATCCAGCACGAGCCCGGTGACCTCGGCGTTCATCTCCAGCCGGAAGTTCTTGTAGGCGCGCGCCTTGTCGGCCAGGAAGTTGAGGAAATCCCACTGCGGCATGAACGCGATGAACTTGCACGTAACGGGCAGGTGCTCGAAGTCGGCTAACGCGAGAGTGACGTCCCCGATCTGCCCGGTGACGACGCGGGCCTGCTGGTGCGGCAGCTTGAGAAAGTCCTCGAGCAACCCGATCTCCTCGACGATCTCGAGGGTGGATGGGTGTACGGTGTCTCCGCGAAAATCCCGAAAGAAGTCAGGATGCTTCTCGAGCACGGTGACGTTGACACCCGCGCGGGCGAGGAGCAGCCCGAGCATCATGCCGGCGGGTCCACCGCCGACGATGAGGCACTGAGTGGTTTGCATCAAATTTCTGGGTAGCGGTGCCTTCCCACTGGCTGAATCTCGGCGAGCAGGTTGCTAAGTATTTCCATGTTGCCGATGAGATCTGCTCGGGCCGCGCCTTCGGAACTGAACCGATGATTGATTTCGAGCTGCTCAACAGCGGCGTCGAGCACCCGGCCTCTGCCCACGGTCAGGCCATGGACGCCCCGGTGTGCAGCTTCGAGTAGGGACTTTCGCGATTTGTCTGTCTTCATCAGCGACTTGATGTCGTTCCCGACTGCCACTCGAACGTCTTCTCCACCCGCAGTGACGTCCCGCATGTACACAATGTCCTTGGCTGCCTTGGCGATCCCGCCATCCGACGCGGAGAGACGTGCGGTGAACGTAAGAGCCTTGTTCAAAACGTACGCGCCGAGGGTGGGAACCCGGACGGTGAGCGGGTTGGTTCGGGCAGTCCCGATTGTGAGCGTACGTGTCTCCTCAACAAGCAAGGGCAGTTGAAGAAGGGCGACAGCGGCAATTGAAGTTTGACCGCTAATAATGCGGGGGCGTCCGATCTGGCGTGCCGTTCCTTGGTGCGGCGTAAAAAACTCAATCTCGTCCTCCGGTCTTTCGCCCACCCACAGGGCTCCCTGAGTCCCTTTGCTGGCAGTAAACCCTGCGTCAGTGAGGATCGTCGCGAGCAGGGGCCTAGGCCCGGCGTCGAGCTCGGAAGGTATCACCAGATCCAGCTCGGTGGTTCTGGCGATCTCTGCCCTCCAGTCTGAAAAGTCGCCGAACCGCTGGTAGAGATAGGGCACCCATCCACCGATCAATATGACGTCGTCGCGATAGGGTCCGAGCGCGCGGAGCACTCGCCGCAGCACGGCTTCGGATTCCGCGTCACGCCTTGAGCCCGACGCTTTTACGTTGTCAGTCATCGACGTCGAGAATCCATGGCAGCCTGCGTCGCAGAACGTGTTCAGCCTGCTCCCGGCCCCGGGCGGGGTAGTTCCAGAGATCGATGGCGAGCTGAAGGGCATCGACGACCGGAACTCCTCCATCCTTGTGGACACCCTGCCACACCGATTCCCGATAGTACGGTCGCATCAGCGTAACCCTACCATCCGGAGCCGGCGGCCAGTTGAGATCGGCGGAGAATTTCTCGAGAAGCGTTGCGCTCGGAACATCGACATACAGGTGGATGTGATTCCATTTCGCGTGCGGCGCAATCAGTGAGGCACCGGCATGGAGTGTTGCGGCCCATCGATGAGAAGCTGCCGCCAGCTTCCGGGGTAGCGACTTGAGAAACTCCCTGGGGTCGGCTACCGGGGCGCGAACCGTGAGAGAGGGATTCCGTTTCCAATCATAGGAAGATGCCCATGACTTGAAGAGCAGGTTCGGTCGAGGGACCGAGACCGCGGCGCTACGGCCTCTACGGGTTACGACGACCAGGTCGCGCTCCTCCAACGCCCGGATCACTTTCGACGCCGTTCCCAGCGATACCTGACTGATCGCTGCCAGCTCGCGTACCCCCGCCGAAGCGGCGCGCGGATGATTGAGCAGGTACCGGGTGATGTTCGAAGCACGATCCGAGAAAGGATCAACAGGGTGTGACCGGGTCTGCCTCGCCAGCCGTTTCAGCCGAATCTTCTTGTCGATCAGAAGTCCCGGAACTTCCACGAAAACCGTACCCTTCAAGTCTATGAAGCTCTGGCCTTTGTTCCGCCAGGTCGTGGCAGTTTGAGGCGCGACGCGATTGACCACGTACGCGAGCGCGTTGCTCGTCGACCTGGCGACTTGATCGGCGTCCTGAAAGCGGACCAGAGTCAGTTGTGCAACATGACGCTGGTCGCGGAGGAAGACCGATACCGGGATCTGCTGCGGAGGGATGGAACGCGAGCCCATTGACTGGATGTTCGCGCTCCTCCCCAACGCTTCTTCGAGCATGGCCAGCGCTTGAAGAAGATCCTTGAAGCTCTGCGA
>JBKKAY010000101.1:0-5444 GCA_046714195.1 Gemmatimonadaceae bacterium | reverse complement strand
CGTAGTCACCGCGCTCCTTCCCCAGGATCTCCAGCGCGCGATTGGCGATGACCTCGTTCGCGTTCATGTTCGAGGATGTGCCGGCGCCGCCCTGGATCATGTCGACGCGGAAATGCTCGTGGTGCATCCCGTCCCCGATCTCGCTGGCCGCTTGCGCGATGGCGTCGAGCTTCTCGCGGTCGAGGAGCTTCATCTCGTGATTGGCGAGGGCAGCCGCTTCCTTCACCGTTGCCAGCGCGCAAACAAGGCCGTGAAACTCTCTCAACTCGACGCCGGAGATGGCGAAGTTCTCCATCGCGCGCAGGGTCTGGATCCCGTACAGGGCCGACGCGGGGACATCGCGCTCGCCGAGCAGATCGCGCTCGCGGCGGCTCGGCCCGCACAGCTCGATGCGTGGCGCATCCCCCGCGATGAGACGCGGTTTTCGCTCTCTGGCAGGGTGGGGGAGGCGGGGCTTCATGCGTAGCGGGAAGGATACGGGCGGAATAGGTTATTGAAGTCCGTCTCCAGGCTGATGACTGCACCTGAGAACTGCCAGGCTGCCCGCTGACCGCTTAACGCTATTCGCTGCCCGCTGTTCGACCGACCCAGGCTCGCAGCGAGAGCGGGTGGCGGACAGCGTTTCGCGGTTAGCGGGGAGCATGGTAGTTCTCGGTTGCAGTTAAGCCCCTTTAAGGAGTGAGCCCCTTGCCGATTTCCCGCCGCCGTTTTCTCGAAGCCGGAGCCGCCGCCGCTGCGGGGCTCGCTGTTCCACGACTTTCGGCCGCTGACGTCCCGATCGGAGTGCTGACCCGGAGTCGGGCAGCGACCAGGCCGGTGGTCATCGCTTCCGGCAATGGACTGCGAGGCGTCGCCCGCGCGTACGACATGATCGCCCGCCAGAACGCCGATACCCTCGACGCCATCCTGGCGGGTGTGAACATCCAGGAGCTGGATCCCGAGGATCAATCCGTGGGCCTGGGCGGCCTTCCCAATGAAGACGGCGTCGTCCAGCTCGATGCGTCGTGCATGCACGGGCCGTCGAAGCGCGCGGGAGCGGTGGCTTCGCTCGAGGGAATCGCCACGCCCTCGCTCGTCGCCAAAGCGGTGATGGACCACACCGACCACGTGATGCTCGTCGGCGCGGGTGCGAAGAAGTTCGCGCTGGAGATGGGATTCACCGAGCAGAACCTCCTCACCGAAAAGAGCCGTCGCGACTGGCTGCGCTGGAAGGCGTGTCTGAATCCGCGGGACAACTGGCTCGACGATCCGGGCGCCCACAGCGATCCAGCGCGCACGAGCGAGCGCGACACCCTCGAGGTCAAGTTCACCACCGGCACCATCAACATGAACGCAGTCAATGCGGCAGGTGATCTTTCGTCCGTTACGACCACCAGTGGTTTGTCGTGGAAGATTCCGGGGCGGATCGGAGACTCGCCCATTGTCGGCGCCGGTCAGTACTGCGACAACCTCGTCGGCGCGGCTGGATCCACCGGCCGCGGCGAGGCGGCGATAAAGGCCTGCGGATCTTTCCTCATCGTCGAGTTCATGCGCCAGGGGTTGTCACCCGAGCAGGCCTGCCTCAAAACGATCGAGCGAGTAATCGCGACAACGGAGCGGAGGCTGCTGGATCCGCGCGGCCGTCCCCTGTTCGATCTCTCGTTCTATGCATTAGCGAAGGACGGCCGATTCGGCTCGGCAATGGCGTACGAGGGTGGTCGCTTCGCCGTCGCCGACTCACAGGGGGCGCGTCTGGTTCCGGCAGCTTTCATGTTCAGCCGGGCGGAGCGCCCGTCGATGCCTGGCGTCAGCTGTCGCCGAGTCTGAAGGTCGCTACCAATTGAGAGATACGCTTCGACGCGTCGTTGAGAGAGCGCGCCGCTTCAGCGATCTCTTCCATTTTCCTGCTCTGTTCCTCGCTCGACACCGCGGCGTGATTCATCGCCCGCGAGAACGCGCCGGTGCCTTGGACCAGGCCGTTCAGCCTCTGCGCCATCACGCCGATCAGATCGTTCGACTCGATGACGGTGCCTTCCATCCTGGCGCTCAGGTTCTCGCCTTCCAGCGCTCCCTCTTCGACCTTTGCCAGCGAGCGGCGTCCTTCCCGTGTGGTCTCCAGCACCTGTTCCACGGTGGCGACGGTGCGCGCGGTCGACTCTCGTGAGCGGTCCACGCGCTGGATCATGTCTTCCACCAGAGAGGTCGTGCGGCTGGCGGCTTCGGCTGAAGTCGAGGCGAGCCGACGCACTTCGGTAGCAACCACCGCGAAGCCGTGACCGTGCTCGCCGGCGCGCGCCGCTTCCATCGCCGCGTTCAGCGCCAGGATTTTCGACTGCCGTGAGATCTTCTGCACCAGAATGAGAAAGGCCCGGATCTCGTCGACCGCGGAGGAGAGCTCTTCGATAGCATCCGAGCTGCTGAGGGCGTCCTCGGTGAGCGACTCGAGGGAATTGGCGGCCTTTTCCAGCCGCGCCCGATTCTCGTGTGCCAATGTCCTGAGCGCCTTGTCGCGAACCAATCCATCCTGCGCAACCTCGCGCATGGTCGCAGAAAGTGCCACCAGCCTGGTTGCTTCGCCCGCCAGCTCGGTGATGGCCTGCTCGCGGATCACTGCGTTCTGGCTCAGCGCGCTCGAGGTGGTTGCGCTATCGCGCGCGGACGCAGCGATCGACTGGGACGCCATCTGGATATGTGATGCGAGGAGACCGTTCTCCTCCGCCGAGCTCCGCATGTTGCCGGTCACGCCCCGGAGCTGGGCCAGCATGGTGATGCTGGATTGCGTCAACCGGTCAACGACGGCGTTGGCAGCGGACGGTTTGTAGGTAGCTGACAGATCGCCGCGTCCGACCGCTTCGTGCATCAGCGCCAGCTCCGCGGCCGGTCCGGTGACGTGGCGCCGGAGGAATGCCAGCATCATCACCGCGGTTACTACGAGCGCGCCCAGGAGCCAGGCCGCGGCTATCCAGAGCGCCATGCGCACACCAACGTGAGCCAGCGCTTCGTTTCGAGTTTCCGCGGGAAGGAGCTGATAGAGCTGCGCGATGATGAGCGCGAGACCGAGCAGGAACACCGTTCCGAACGCGAACGTCAGGCGCAGCGCCCGCAGCTGGAGGCTGCTGAAGATAGGCTTGAGCAGCCCGGCGGAGGCGTGTGGAGCGATCGGAAAAGGCGTTGCTGTCATCTCTGGTTGTTGAATGTTGGAGCGATGAAACGGGCGCGCCGACAGATGAAACTCCGCCGCTGAGCCGCTAGCTTCTACGGATGGACAAGCCGGCGACAGCCAACGATCCTGGCACTGCCCCCCCCATCACCTACGATCCTGGCGCGGTCGAACGGAAATGGCAGTACCGCTGGCAGGACCGCGGAACCAATTCCACGGACCTCCAGGGCGCCACGAGGCCGTTCTACGCCCTCATGATGTTCCCGTACCCCTCGGCGGAAGGACTCCACGTCGGGAATCTTTTTGCCTTCACTGGGAACGACATCTATGGACGATTCCAGCGCCTCGCGGGACACAATGTCTTCGAGCCGCTGGGCTATGACGCGTTCGGGATACATTCGGAGAACTATGCCCTGAAGGTGGGCAAGCATCCGATGGACCTGATCCCGAAGAACATCGCTAATTTCCGGCGGCAGCTCGAGAGAGCTGGCCTGATGATCGACTGGCGCTACAGCCTCTCCACCACCGATCCGGCGTACTACAGGTGGACGCAGTGGATCTTCCTCCAGCTCCTCAACCAGGGGCTCGCCTACAAGAAGAAGGCGGCGGTCAACTGGTGCCCGAGCTGCAAGACGGTGCTCGCCAACGAGCAGGTGGTCGGGGGCTTGTGCGAGCGGTCGAAGACACCGGTCGAGCAGCGGCTGCTGGAGCAATGGTTCTTTCGCATCTCGGACTTCGCGCCGCGACTGCTCTCCAATCTCGACCACATCGATTGGTCCGAGACGACGAAGACCGCGCAACGGAACTGGATCGGCAAGTCCGAGGGTGCGGAGATCGCGTTTCCCGCCTCTGAGGCTATTGGCGGCGGCACGTGCGAGATCCGCGTTTTCACGACGCGGCCGGATACGATCTTCGGCGCGACCTATCTCGTCCTCGCGCCCGAGCATCCTCTCGTCGATTCGCTCACCAAACCGGCGGAAAGAATGAAGGTGGAGCGCTACCGCGAGCGCACAAAAAAGCAGGACATCGTCACCCGAAAGACCAGCACGGAAAAGACCGGCGTCTTCTCCGGATCGTACGCCGTCAATCCTGCGACTGAACGGCGGATTCCGATCTGGGTCGCCGACTACGTGCTGATGGAGTACGGGACCGGCGCCATCATGGGCGTACCCGGACACGACGCGCGCGACTTCGAGTTCGCCACTGAATTCAGGCTGCCGATCGTCCGCGTCGTCTGTGGCGAGCGTGAGGACGCCAACACGCCACTTCTGGCCGCGTACACCGAGTGCGATCGCGGCACCATGGTGAACTCGGGTCCGCTCGATGGGCTCGGCGTCGATGACGCCAAGGCGAAGATCGTGGAAATCCTGGAAGCGCGCGGAGCGGCCAAGAAGGTGGTGAACTACCGGCTCCACGACTGGTGCATCTCACGCCAGCGGTACTGGGGCCCGCCCATTCCCATTATCTACTGCGATTCGTGCGGCATGGTGCAGGTGCCGGAAAAGGATCTTCCGGTGGTGCTGCCGTTCGTGGACGACATCAAGCCAGATGATTCCGGTGTGTCTCCGCTCGCCCGTCACGAGGAGTGGTACCGCGTCCCGTGTCCCGAGTGCGGGAAGATGGCGCGGCGCGAGACCGACGTGTCCGACACTTTCCTCGACAGCGCCTGGTATTTCCTCCGCTACCCGAGCGTCGGCCACGACGACGTCCCGTTCGAGAAGGAGATCACGCGCAAATGGCTGCCGGTGAACTCGTACATCGGTGGAAACGAGCACGCTGTGCTGCACCTGCTCTACTCACGCTTCATCACCATGGTTCTGCACGACGCGGGATACCTCGAGTTCGAGGAGCCCTACACTCGGTTCCGCGCCCACGGGCACATCATCCGTGAGGGCGCGAAGATGTCCAAGACACAGGGCAACATCGTCAATCCCGACGAGTACATCGAGGAGTGGGGCGCCGATGCGTTCCGCACCTACCTCATGTTCCTCGGCCCTTACGAGCAGGGCGGCGATTTCCGGGACCGCAGCATCTCCGGCACGCGTCGTTTTCTGGATCGGCTGTTTTCTTCGGTGCACTCGATGTCAGGCGATGGGACTCCCGATCCCGCGGTGATGCGCAAGCTGCACCAGACCATCCAAAAGGTCGGCGACGACATCCTCCGTCTCAGCTACAACACCGCCGTGGCGGCGATGATGGAGTACATGAACGTGCTGCGGAAAGGCGAGCGCACGCCCCACCGTGACGAAGTCCTGCCGATGATCACCCTGGTGTCGCCGTTCGCGCCGCACCTGGCCGAGGAGCT
>JBKKAY010000100.1:0-5137 GCA_046714195.1 Gemmatimonadaceae bacterium | reverse complement strand
GAAAAATCGGTGGCCATATATCCGGCCAATTTACCACGTTTGGAGTTTTTTGATTCCCCGTGAAAACGAATGCCCGACCGGACGCGGCGCCCTTCCGCATCGTTCTCGACATGAGGTGCGAGTCCGCTGCCAATGGCTACACGCTGGTCGAAGTGATCATCGCGCTGCTCGTCTTCACGACGGGCGCGCTCGCTCTGGCGGCGGGAAGTGCGGTCGTCGTGCGCGAGCTGCACACCAACAGCGTCAGGGCCGAAGCGGGACGACTCATCGCGAGCCGATTCGAGATCGTTCGGTCGACCTGTCCAATGGCCCTATCCGGTAGCGAGACCTACGGCTCGATCATATCGGAGTGGACTGTGGCGCCGCTCGATACAGCCAGCGTAAGACTGACCGGTACCGTGTCATACCTCGCTCCGCGGGGGCGTCGCATTGAAGCGTACACGACCACCGTGACATGCCGATGAGACTCCACGGAGCGCACACCGGTTTGTCGCTGATCGAGGTGGTGGTGGTGGTTACCCTCCTCGGGCTGATCGGGGGGGCGGTGGCGTCGGCGCTCCTGCACCAGCTGCGTTTCGCCGGCGACACCGCGGATCTGATCGACGCCCGAAACGGCGTGCGCGATGTAATCGAGGTCATATCCACCGATATTCGGGGGTCTTCGCCGGCCGACACCATCCGGCTCATGGCAGACTCCGCCTTCGAGCTTTTTGCGAGCGTCGGGGTGTCTGTCGTATGCGGGGCTGCCACTGCGACAAGCCTGGCGCTCGCGGATGAATCGGCGAGTGGCAACACGCTCTCGAGCTTCCTGGTCCACCCCGATACGGGCGATCTTGCACTCATATATAGTGACAGCGCGGACGCCGTCGGGAGTCGGTGGCAGAGGCACCGCATCGCAGGGTTCGCGACAAGGCCTTCGGCGGCGAGCTGTCTGCCCGGGAGTGCCGGCCCGAACGAAGGCTTCGCGGTGACTCTTCACGCCGCGCCCGGCCCGGTGAAGCGGGGGACGCCGATCAGGTTCCTCCGGCGCGCCCGGTATAGCCTCTACAAGTCGTCGGATCGAGAGTGGTATCTCGGCTACCGCAGGTGCAACGCGCTCGGCACCTCTGTCTGCGGGGCGATCCAACCCGTGAGTGGCCCTTACAGGGCCTACAGTGCCGATCCGGCGAAGACGGGACTTCTCTTCACCTACTTCGACGCTCGAGGTGACAGGGTCGAGATCGGCTTTCCTCTCTCGGTGGTGAGGGCCGACATCACGGCCCGGGCGCCAAGGCTCAAGCGGCGCTTGCTGGGCAACTCGGCGACCTCCATTCCGCCTTTCGCCCAGAGGTCAGTTGCGATACGCAACCGCTAGAGTGCCTCGGTCGGGCTTTGCACTGGCCGCCGCCCTCGTGGCGACGATCCTGATATCGGCGTTGCTGGCCTCCTTCTTTTTCGCCGTCGCAGAAGAAACCAAATCCGGCGTCGCTGTCGAGAGAAGGGATCGCGCGCTGGCGGCCGCCGAATCAGCAATCGGGATCGGACTGCAAGTGGTCGGAGCGTCGCTCGCCACTGACAAACCCACCGGTGCAACGGAAACCCACCTGGTCGACGTCGATGGCTTGCCGACGGCGATTCACCTGACGCGTCTGGATTCGAGTCTGGTCTGGCTTGTCGCGGTGGTCGGCGATGCGCGAAATCCCGCCATCCAGACGTTGCGAATCGGTGTGTTGGCGCAGGCATCCCGAGCCCTGCCCGATTCGATAACGATCGTACGGATTGCCGAGCGGGGGTGGTCCGAGCTGTACTGAGCGCGCCCCGGCCCACCGTTACTTTCGTGCCAATTGAATCGTGTCTAGGGCTGAACCACCCGTGCAGGACCTTCAAAGGGCTTCAGTGCCCCGCGTGGCCCCACACGTAAATGCAGGCAACGAGTTACGAGCTTTTTTCTTTTCATCCACGAAGGGCCACGATGGCGTTATTCGGCCGGAAGAAGACTACTGTAGGAATCGACATCGGATCAGGCCTCGTGAAGGTCGCCCTAGTCGACCACACGAAGTCTACCCCAGAGCTGGTTAGAGTCGCGATCACACCACTCCCCGACGACGCGATCGTCGACGGGGAAGTCATGGATCCGCATCTCGTGTCGGACGTAATCCGCACCACCGTCGATTCGGTAGATGCCAACACCAAGAACGTCGTGGCAGCCGTTGGCGGCCGCGATGTGATCATCAAGCGCATCAAGACCGAGCGCGTGAAGGAAAGTCAGGCGCGCGAGCTAATGCGCTGGGAAGCCGAGCAGCACGTCCCTGACGTCGAGTCGGTCGAGCTCGACTTTCAGATCCTCGACGAGAACGGCAACAGTGGAAAGGACGAGATGAGTGTCCTGCTGGTCGCCGCGAAGCGGGATCTGGTCGAGGCGAAGCTGCGCATTCTTTCAGAGGCTGGCGTCAAGCCGAGCCTGATGGACGTGGACGCGTTCGCGCTCCACAACGCATTCGAGATAAACTATCCGGCCGCGATGGACGGCACCGTGGGATTGGTGAACATCGGTCACGAAGTGACCAATATCAACATCCTGGACGACGGTGTGCCGATCCTGACCCGCGACCTTCCCATAGGAACACGGCGTCTGCGCGAGGATCTGCAGCGCGAGCACGGCCTTTCTACGGCCGATGCAGAGGCGCTCATCAGAGGATACGATCGCTCCGCGCAGCTCGATGCGGTGATCGATGCACGCACTGAGGAAATTGCAACCGGCCTGGAGCGCGCGATCGCGTTCCTTTCCTCGTCGCTGAAGGGCGACGGTCAAATGCGCGCGGTCTATACCTGTGGCGGTGGCTCACGCATGCCCGGGCTCAGCGAATCGCTCGGAAAGCGGCTAAAGAAGCCCGTCGAGGTCGCGAACCCACTTGCCACAATGCACGTCCGGCCCGGCGCGCTCGAATCGCTCGTGACCGACGAGGTCGCCCCGCTATTGATGCTTGCGATCGGACTCGCCCTCCGTACGAACTGACCCCGAGACAATAATTATGATTCAGATAAATCTCCTCCCCGGGGACAAGAACAAGCGCCGCCGTACGAGCGCCAGCGGGACGGCCAAGTTCGATCCACGCGCGCTGCTCGCCGGCATCAGCGAAAAGATCACGGACAAGTATCTCCTCGGATCGATTGGAGCCACCGGTCTGGCGCTGGCCGTCATCGCCGTGCTCTTCATCAGTCAGTCGACTCGCGCCGGCAATCTCGAAGAAGCCGAGCTCAAGGCCCTCAAGGATTCGGCCCAGTTCAGTGCCGTTCTTTCCGCCAAGGCGAAAGCGAGTGCGACGCGCGATTCGTTGTATCAGCAGATCGCGATCATCAAGTCGATCGATGACTCCCGTTATCTGTGGTCCCACCTGATGTACGAGATAAGCAATGCCCTGCCGCAATACACCTGGCTGAAAGAGATCACTCAGACGAGTGCGCCCAAGAGCGTAGCGGCCGCGGACACCACCAAGCGCCCGCCACCTGACAGCGCGGAAACGCCGAAGGCAAAAGCGGACAGGGAGCGTGCGCAGAAGGCAAAGGCCGACGCGCTGCTGGCTTCCGCGAAAGACATCAAGTTCCGTCTCGTCGGTCATACCGTCGACATCCAGGCCCTCACGCGGTTCATGAAATCACTCGAAGCATCTCCTTTTATCCAGAACGTGCAGCTCACCCGCTCGGATCTGGTGGTCAACGACGGCAAGGAAGTAACGGAGTTCTCTCTCGAGGCGGAGACGCAGGTACCCCCCGCCTTCGCGATCAAAACGGTTCCACTCATAGTCTCGGCGGTGCGGTAATGGCGATCGGCGCTAACATGACCAAGCGCGAGCAGACGCTCGCCGCCATCGGCTTCATGGCGGTGATGATTGCCGGCGCATACTGGTATTTCCTGTACAAGCCCAAGGCCGTCGAGCTGACCGTCGTTCAGGCCCACGTCGACTCGCTCGAGCTGCGCAACCAGCAGGCCCGGGCGGATATCGCCCAGGGGAGCCTGCAGAAGCTGCGCGCCCAGTCGGTCGAGTACGAGCAGAGCCTCAGAGTAATGCGCCAGCTGGTGCCCCGGAGCAATGAGGTGCCCGCACTGCTGGAGGACATGTCAACCGCCGCGCGTCGGGTTGGGCTGGATCTCGCGACCATAGAGCCGATGCCTGTGCTTCCCGGCGAGCAGTTCGATACCTACCGGTACAAGCTTGCCGTCATCGGCGGCTATCACGCCGTCGGCCAGTTCCTGAGCAACGTCGGCTCGCTCAACCGGATCATCGCGCCGGTTACTCTTTCGATCAAGCTCCACAATCAGCTGCCCCAGGCCCGTGCCACAAGGGCGAGGACGCGGCCGGGCGAGTCGCTGGTGGCCACGGAGTTCCAGGTGCAGACCTATGTCGCGCGCACCACTCCCTATTCTCCGCCAGGAGCGGTGCAACGATGAAGCTCCCGATTCCTTTCGCACTCATGCTCGTAGCCGCGGTAGCGACGGGAGCGGCGACGCAGTCGCGCGCCTCGTCTCCGGCGCGGCCTTCGACCAGCAACCCGGCCCCCGCGCCGGCGGCAGCCGATACTGCGCCGACCGTGCTGATCAACCGCGAGCTGTTCCAGTATGAAGGTGATGGACGCCGTGACCCGTTCGTATCGCTTCTCAATACCTCGGATCTCCGCCCCCTGCTGAGCGACCTAAAGCTGGTTGCGATCGCGTTCGACCCCAACGGCAGGACTTCTGTTGCCGTTATGAGAGATCTCACGTCTAAAGAGCAGTACAAGGTTCGCGTTGGTCAAACGCTCGGCCGCATGCGCGTTGCGGCGATCCAGGAGAAGGCAGTGATTTTCACTATCGAAGAGTTCGGATTCAGCCGACAGGAAATGCTGGCGATGATCGATTCGACCAAGACGAGGCGTACCCAATGAGCTTCTTAAAGGCGCTGCCAGCTGTAGCGCTCCTGTTCCTGCCACCATCGGCTGCATCCGTTCACACAGTCAGTGTCGTCCCGGCCTCCGGGAAGACTGAAGTGGTGATCGGCATCAACGCGGCCGTCGAAGTGCGGGACTTCACGCTTGGCTCGCCCCACCGGGTCGTCCTGGACCTTCAGGGTGCCACCCTCGACATGTCGGGTCGCAGATACGACAAGGTCGCCCGTGGCGG
>JBKKAY010000099.1:0-2592 GCA_046714195.1 Gemmatimonadaceae bacterium | reverse complement strand
CAGGTCGCGATCGGTCTGCTCGTGCTCGGCGTCGCCAGCGCTATAGCGTTCGGCGCCACCAGGTATCTGCGCAAGGAGCTGTTCCCTGTCGCAGTCGGAAGCGTCGCGCCGGATTTCACCGCGGTCACTCTGGACTCGATTCCGCGTGAGAAGCACCTCGCCGAGTATCGCGGCCAGGTGATCATGATCAACGTGTGGGCGACCTGGTGCGCGCCGTGCCGGGTGGAGATGCCGAGCATCGAGGCTCTCCACCGCGCCTACGCCGCGAGGGGATTCAAGGTTCTGGCGGTGAGCATCGACGACCCCGGTCACGCCGAGACGATTCGCGCTTTCGTCGACCAGTACAAGCTGACCTTCGATGTGCTGCACGACCCCCAGAAAAAAATCCTCGACCTTTACGACGTCTCCGGATATCCGGAGACTTTCGTGATCGGGCGCGACGGCGTGATCAGGAGGAAGCACCTCTCGGCTACCGACTGGAACTCCCCGCCCAACCGCGCGCTGGTGGAGAGACTCCTCGCCGAAACAGCCGGGTAGCAGCAGTGACCCGGATACTGGGCATCGAAACATCGTGCGACGAGACATCGGCTGCCGTTCTCGAGGGATCGGGCGATGATGTCGTGCAGAAATCTCTCGTCATTCTCTCCCAGGACGTGCACCGTATCTTCGGCGGAGTGGTGCCGGAGATCGCGTCGCGCGCGCATCTCACCAGCATCGTCCCGGTGGTCGATCGCGCTATCGAGGAAGCGGGCACCAGCCTCGATGACATCGATGCGGTAGCCGTGACTCACGCCCCGGGACTGGTCGGCGCACTGCTAGTCGGAATGAGCTATGGGAAAGCGCTGGCTTTCTCGCGCGACATTCCGCTGCTCGGCGTCCACCACATGGAAGGGCATCTCTTTGCCACCGCACTCGAGCACCGTGACGCGGTTCCACCGTTTACGGCACTGCTGGTTTCGGGCGGTCACACGCTTCTGCTCGACGTCGAGGCGTGGGGCCGGTACAGACTGCTCGGCGCCACCAGGGACGACGCGGCCGGAGAGGCGTTCGACAAGGTCGCGAAGCTGCTCGGTCTTCCCTACCCCGGCGGCAGGCACGTAGAAGCCATGGCGAATGCTGGCGATCCGAAGAAGTTTCAGTTTTCGAGGCCGATGCTGCGTCGCAACGCGCTCCCGGTCGACGACGACTATTACGCGGTCTCCTTCAGCGGAC
Organism: Gemmatimonadaceae bacterium; assembly: GCA_046714195.1. Classification (GTDB taxonomy): domain Bacteria; phylum Gemmatimonadota; class Gemmatimonadetes; order Gemmatimonadales; family Gemmatimonadaceae; genus UBA4720. Next base: position 1,380 of record JBKKAY010000099.1, on the reverse strand, counting down.
TGAAGACGGCGGTGCTGAATGCCGTCAAGGCGTCGGCGGACCTCGATGTCGACAAGGCTCACATCGCGCGCGGATTTCAGGACTCGATCGTCGAGACACTGGTCGAGAAGACCTTGCGCGGCGCGACGGCATTCGCTCGACAGCGAGTGGTGCTGGGTGGCGGTGTCGCGTGCAACCAGACGCTCGTCCGGGCAATGCGGGCGAGAATGGAGCCCGAAGGCATGGCCGTGTTCGCGCCGAGCCCGCGGCTCGCCACCGACAACGCGGCGATGATCGCGCGGGCCGGCATGTTCAGACTCGAGCGAGGCGAGACGTCCGGCCTCGATCTCAATGCCTACGCGAATCGCCCTATCCCCGGACTCATCTCAACCTAGATTCAGGGCAATGCAGACATATCCAGGCACCGTCGTCTATCCGCTCTCGTACGATGTAGGCCCGCTTCAGCTTACGGGTTTCGGCTTTGCGATCCTGATGTGCTTCGTGATCGCGCAGATCGTCGCCCAGCGCGAGCTTGCGCGGCGCGGACACGATCCGGAGCCGATCGGTGATCTGATTTTCGCGGCGATAATCGGCGGCCTGCTGGGCGGAAAGATCTATTACGCCATCCTGATGCAGGACATGGATGCGATCCTCAGCCGCGCGGGATTCGTGTACTGGGGCGGACTCATCGGCGGGATCCTGGCGTGCTACATAGTGGTTCGTCACAAGAAGCTGAGCTTCACGCGCATCAGCGACGTCAGCGCGATCGCGATTGCCGCGGCGTATTCAGTGGGCCGCACCGGCTGCTGGGCGGTGGGTGACGACTATGGACGCCCCTATAGTGGACCACTCGCCGTGAGCTTTCCGGAGGGGGCGCCTCCGTCGACCGTTTCCAACATGACGCAGCTGTTCAACACGCCCGCGCCACCGGGAGCGAACCCGAACGACGTCATCTCCGTGCACCCCACTCAACTCTACGAGACAGCGGCCGGCTTCGTGATGTTCCTGATCCTCTGGCGCTTCAGAGATCACAAGCACGCCGAAGGCTGGCTGTTTGGCCTCTACTGCGTGCTGGCGGGAATCGAGCGGTTCCTGATCGAGTTCGTTCGCGCCAAGGATGATCGCTTTTTCGGCGGGCTCACCGTCGCGCAGGTGATCGCGCTAGCGTTCGCGATCGGTGGGGCCATCTGGATGTACATGCGGCGCAACCCGACGCCCGACGCGCCGGGCATCTACGCGCTTCCCAAAGCCGCATAATTCTTGCAGCCAACCAGTTCGATGATTCGGATTGGCGGAGCCGTACTTGGATTGTTAGCCCTCCACGCGTGCGCGAGCGTGGAGAAATCGATCGTCGCCGAGCCCGGCGTCGCTTTCTCGCTGCATATCGGCGAGACCGCGGTG
>JBKKAY010000098.1:0-4276 GCA_046714195.1 Gemmatimonadaceae bacterium | reverse complement strand
CCAGCTGGGGCCATCTGCCGAATCGCGCGCTCTTGTTCGGCGAGACGCAGGGCCGGTTCGTCATTTCCAGTGCGGCGCCCGACCGCGTTCTGGCAATTGCGCAGAGCGCGGGCATTTCGTGCACGCGCATCGGCACGGTGCGGCTCAACTCCGACGCCCTAACGATGTCGCTCGCGGAGGGTGTGGTCAGGGCGCCTAATGCGATGCTTCGGCGGGCATACCACCAGGCGATTCCCGACATCATGTCGCGGACGCCACAGCATTCCCGTGATGCGGACACTGCCGTGGCAGGACACTGACATGTGCGGAATCTTCGGGATATTCGGGCATGAGCACGCGGCCGAGATAACACACCTCGGACTGTATTCCCTCCAGCACCGGGGACAGGAATCTTCCGGCATCGTCGCGGTCGACCGTGAGACCGGCGCTCACGCTGTCAAGGGAATGGGACTGGTGTCGGAGGGCTTCGGCGGGCCAGGGGTGAGCGGACTGAGCGGCGACATCGCAATCGGTCACACGCGTTACAGCACCGCCGGTTCTTCCACCATTGAGAACGCCCAGCCTATGCTGGCGCGATTTCGCGATGGCCACATCGGTCTGGCGCACAACGGCAACCTGATCAACGCGACAGAGCTGCGGCACGAGCTCGAGGACGTGGGATCGATCTTCACGTCGACGATGGATTCTGAGGTCCTCGTTCACCGGCTGGCGCGATCATCTTCGACGAAACCCGAAGACAAGCTGGCCGATGCGCTACGCGGGGTCGAGGGCGCATACTGCCTGGTGGTGACGATCGGCAACACGCTTCTCGCCGCACGCGATCCGCGCGGCTGGCGGCCGCTCGTAATGGGAAAGCTCGGTGACGCGACGGTCTTCGCATCCGAGAGCTGCGCGCTCGACCTGCTCGGCGCGACGATCACCCGCGAAGTAGAGCGTGGCGAGATCATCGCGATCGACACCGACGGCATTCGCTCCAGCTTCCCGCTCGAGCAGCGAGAGTCGAAAAAGTGCGTTTTCGAATACGTCTACTTCTCGCGCCCCGATAGTCAGGTGTTCGGAGGTTCCGTCGACCGCGCCCGCCGCGAGCTTGGTAGACGGCTGGCGCGCGACTTCCCCGCCCCGAACGCAGAGCTGGTGTTCAGCGTCCCCGATTCGTCCAACTCGGCGGCGCTCGGTTTCGCCGAGGAGTCGGGACTCCCGCTCGAGCTGGCACTCATCCGCAACCACTATGTCGGCCGGACATTCCTGCAGCCGACCCAGGCAGGCCGGGATGCGAAGGTGAAGGTGAAGTACAACGCCGTCCGTGAAGTGCTGCAGGGAAAGAGCGTGGTGATGGTCGACGACTCCATCGTCCGCGGAACGACGACGCGGGGGCTGGTGAACATGGTGCGCAACGCAGGGGCGCGCGAAGTGCACTTACGCGTAAGCTCCTCTCCAATCACCGGACCCTGCTATTACGGCATCGACACTCCCACGCGCGAGGAGCTCATCGCGGCGAACATGAGCATTGACGGTATCGCGGACCAGGTCGGCGCCGACTCGCTCGGCTACCTGACCCTGGACGGAATGTTGGAGTCGGTCCCGGGCGGGCCGTCCGGGTTCTGCCACGCCTGCTTCTCGGGCGACTATCCAACCCCGCCGCCCGCTGATCCGGAGAAGCTCCGCTTCGGCTGCGGCTGCTGACCGTCGTGCCACAGTCCGTCTACTTCTTCGGCAACGGTGCCGCCGAAGGCACGCGCGACATGAAGTCTCTACTCGGCGGCAAGGGTGCCAATCTCGCCGAGATGACGAACCTGGGCGTCCCGGTACCTCCCGGCTTCACCATCACCGCAAGCGAGTGCGTGCGCTACCTCGAGACGGGCAAGTATTCCGACAAGCTCCGCGCGGAAGTCGAGGGCAACGTCGCCCGCCTTGAGCAGGTGACAGGGAAAAAGCTCGGCGATGCCAGGAATCCGCTGCTTGTGTCCGTTCGATCGGGAGCCGCCGTCTCTATGCCGGGAATGATGGAGACGATTTTGAATCTCGGCCTCAACGACCGCACCGTCGTCGGGCTCGCCGCGCAGAGCAGGAATGCGCGCTTCGCCTACGACTCCTATCGCCGCTTCATCCAGATGTACTCCGACGTCGTGCTCGGCGTCCCGAGCGGTGACTTCGAGCACCTTCTCAAAGCGAAGCGGATGACGGCCGGTGTCCAGGCCGACGCGGATCTCACCGAGGACGTTCTCCGCAATCTGGTCGAGGAATACAAGGCGCTGGTTCACAATCGCACCGGCACGGAATTCCCGCGGGACCCGGTAGTGCAGCTCTGGGGCGCCATCGAAGCGGTGTGGAAATCGTGGACGCTCAAGAAAGCGCGAGACTATCGGAAGGTCAACAACATTCCGGAGGACCTCGGGACCGGCGTGAACATCGTTTCGATGGTGTTCGGAAATCTCGGGGACGATTCGGGCACCGGCGTCGCGTTCACGCGGAACCCATCGACGGGAGAGAAGCGCTTCTACGGCGAGTTCCTTGTGAATGCGCAGGGCGAGGACGTGGTCGCGGGCATTCGCACTCCGCTCGACATCGACGAGATGGCCAAGCGGCTGCCCGGCGCCTACGCGGAGCTGATCGAAACTCAGGATCGGCTCGAGCAACACTACACCGACATGCAGGACCTCGAGTTCACCGTCGAGCGCGGCAAGCTCTACCTCCTCCAGACGAGGAGTGGCAAGCGCACGGCCGCGGCAGCCGTTCGGATCGCGCGCGACATGGTGAACGAGGGACTGATCGGACGCGATGAAGCGGTGAAGCGCGTTCCCGCGGCGCACCTCGACCAGCTTCTGCACCCGATCATCGACCCATCCATTCGAGCGACCCCGCTCTGTCAGGGACTTCCGGCCAGCCCCGGAGCCGCCAGCGGGATCGCCGTGTTCGATCCCGACACCGCCGAACAGCGCTCGCTGGCGGGAGAAAGTGTGATTCTGGTGCGGGATGAAACGACCCCCGAAGATTTTCACGGCATCGTCGCCGCGCGCGCGGTGCTCACCGCTCGCGGGGGAATGACGAGCCACGCCGCCGTCGTCGCGCGCGGAATGGGCAAATGCGCGGTGGTCGGCTGCAAGGAGATCCATGTCGACGTCGAGCGCAAATGCTTCAGCGTCGATGGGACCGAAATCCATGAAGGCGAGTGGCTGACGCTGGACGGGGCGACGGGCCGCGTCTTCGTGGGAGATCTGTCCACCATCCCGAGTGAGGTCGTTCGCGTCACCAATGGGACGCTGCACCCCTCGCAGGCTCCGCTCTACCAGTCCTACGCCGAGCTGCTGGGATGGGCTGACGAGGCGCGCACGCTTCGCGTGCGCGCAAACGCGGACACGCCGCGCGACGCGCGTGTGGCGCGCAGCTTCGGGGCCGAAGGCATCGGACTCTGCCGCACCGAGCACATGTTCTTCGAGGGAGATCGCATCACCGGAATGCGCGAGATGATCGTCGCGCGCGAGGAAGGCGGAAGGCGGCGCGCTCTCGCCAAGCTGTTGCCGATGCAGAGAGCTGACTTCGAGGGAATTTTCCAGGCGATGGACGGATATCCTGTCACCATCAGGCTGCTCGACCCACCGCTGCACGAGTTCCTGCCGCACGGGGGCGAGGAGAGCAAGCTGCTCGCCCGCACCCTCGATCTGCCACGGGCCGATCTGAATCGCATCATCGAGTCACTGCGCGAGACGAATCCGATGCTCGGGCACCGGGGTTGCCGGCTCGGCATCACTTATCCCGAGATCACCGAGATGCAGGGCCGCGCGATCTTCGAGGCCGCGGTCCGGGCGATGCGCCGCGGCATCAATGTCCAGCCCGAGCTGATGGTCCCGCTCGTGTCTACGCTAAAGGAGTTCGAGCACCAGCGGGCGATACTTGACGACGTAGCCGAGAAGGTGCTGGGCGGGATGGGCGAGAAGGTACCATACCTGGTGGGAACGATGATCGAGCTTCCGCGAGCGGCTCTGACCGCCGGGCAAATAGCCGCCAAGGCGGAGTTCTTCTCCTTCGGAACAAACGACTTGACCCAGACCACTTACGGGCTCAGCCGGGACGATGCGGGCCGGTTCCTTCCTTCTTACGTCGATAGGGGTATTTTCCCGGACGACCCATTCCAGGTTCTTGACACCGAAGGGGTGGGTCGGCTCGTAAGGATTGCGGTCGAAGAAGGCCGTCAGGTTCGACCCAAGATCAAGCTGGGAATCTGTGGAGAGCACGGGGGTGAGCCCCGCTCCATCGCCTTCTGTCACTCGCTCGGTCT
>JBKKAY010000097.1:0-2730 GCA_046714195.1 Gemmatimonadaceae bacterium | reverse complement strand
CCCCCGAACATAAGCAGTATTATCACAATGATGATCAGGATTTCGGGTAACCCAAGATTGCCTAACATACCTAACTCCAAAGAGACTGGTTCACTAAGAGACAACTAAAAAAAAAACGGAACGGGTGAGAGGCGTTAGAGGAGCGTAGATGTAAGCTAAACAGTTCACTACTCCGGACTTTACTAGCTGGCATTCTGGCCAGAGGCGCCACAACGATGAGTCCCGGCGCCGTTGGAACTTCTCAGCTTGCAGCTATGCTACTGACGCCTCTCGCCCGTTCTGTTGCAGGTAATAGTAAGTCCGCAGTTGAGCTTACCGTTAGAAAAGCGAACGTGCGATGAGGTAGGCCACCAGGACACCAAGCAGACTCAACAACGATACATCGAGCGCGACCGGGCCGAGCGCGAACTTGAGAATAACCAGGTCGACGGACAAAGGTCCGAAAGCCGGAGACACGCCAGTCGTGAAGAATTCCTTCGCCGCGCCGGGAGGGAGGAACCTGCGACCCACCTGGGTGAGCAGACCGCCGGTGATGAAGCCGGCGGCGAGCACGAGCAGGTGGAAAAGTGCGCTTGGTCGCGCATGTCGTCGCGGTGGTGGTGGCATCATTATGAGTGTCTCTCCATGACGTATGATATCGAATCGCTGAGCGCCCCGCGCGCAGCCGTGTCCGGCAGGTCCGACAACGCCTCCTCGGCCCGCTCCGCGAACTCCTCTCCGCGAGAGCGCGCGTACTCGAATCCGCCGCTGTCAGAGACGATCCCGACGATGGTGGCGATATCGGCGTCACTGACGGTCTCGCCGGCGAAGACGCGCTCGACCTCGCGCTTCGATTTCGCGGACATCTCGCGCAAGGCATGGATCAGCGGCAGCGTGACCTTGTGCTCGCGCAGATCGAGGCCCGACGGTTTCCCGGTGGTCTCCTTCACTTCGCGGTAGTCGAGGAGATCGTCGGTGATCTGGAACGCCATGCCGAGGTTCTCACCGTACTCGCCCAGCGCGCGCTCATACTGCCGCGCGCCCGAGAGCGCGCCCAGCTCGCAGGCGGTACGCATGAGCGAGGCGGTCTTGGAGCGAATGAGGTCGTAGTACTCGCCCTCGGTGAATTCGAGGGGCTTCGTCACCGCGAGCTGGCGCATCTCGCCCAACGTCATCTCTGTGGACGCGCGCGTGAGGGCCTGGAGCGCGGCAAGATTGCCGAGCGAGACAAGCTGGGTGAGCGCCGTCGAATAGAGAAAATCCCCCATGATGACGGAGATCTGGTGGCTGAACATCGCGTTCACGGTCGGCATCCCGCGGCGGAGCGCGGAGTGATCCACGGCGTCGTCGTGCACGAGAGTCGCCAGGTGGATCAGCTCGAGCGATGCCGCGATTCTCACCGCCTGCTCCTCTCCCTCTCCGGCCACGTCGCTCGACAGGAGCAGCAGCGTCGGCCGGAACATCTTGCCGCGCATGGCCAACAGGTGCGCGCTGACCTGACCGACCAGTGGCAGCTCGCTCGATACGATGCTCCCCATCACCTGGGAGACCTGGTCGAGACGTGTCCGGATCGGCGCCTGAATCGCCTGGAGCGTGATGCCGCGACGCGCGGTGACGCTCACAGTGGGTGACTGCCCGTCTTCTACCGCTCTCACTTGGCGGCGGCCTTCGACATCGATTTCAACCGCTCACCGACGTCGCGGAAGTCTATGTCGATGGCGAAAACGCGCTGGTAATACGCAGCCGCGTCCCGCGGCTGTCCGTTCTCCTCCGCTGCGTACCCGAGGAGATACAGCACCCCGATCAAATCGTCGTCCTCCAGGCCCGGCTCGCGGAGAGAGCGCGACAGAACCGTGATGGCGACGTCGTATTCGTTGCGGTCGATGAAGCACTGGCCGAGAGCTTCGTAGGCGCGAATGCGGTGGGCAGCCCCGCGCAGGGCTTTCTGGAATTCGGCGACCGCTTCATCGATCAGCCCCATCTCGCGGTAGGCGATTCCCAGATCGTAGTGGCTGTCGAAATCCTCGTCGTCGACGTTGGCGGCAACGCCCTCCTTGAATTTCTCGAGCATGTCGCTGAAGTCCGCCTGCTCGTCGCCGATGCGCTTGTCGTCCTTGGCGACCATGCGCGTCGAGCGCGGTGCAGAATCCTGGCGAAGCCAATCCGCGAGGTCCACGAAGTCGGTATCGCCCCCCGAACCGTGAGGCCTGTGGGGAGTGTCCTTCCTCGGAGTTCCGGCCTTGGAGTTCTCGGCGCGGGGCGCACTCTTCGCCGGCGTCGGGGGCTTTTTCCCCTGCGTATTTCGCTTGAATGGGTTTATCTGGCGCTTCCCCTTGCTGCCGGTCTGCTCGCTGGCTTGTACGAGTTTGGGCTGCTGCTTGATCGAGCGCTTTGGCGTCGCCGAGCGGTGCCCCTTCTCTTCCACCAGCTTTGGCCGGGTTGGCGTGCGCGCGCGAGGCGGGGGCTCGGGCTCCGCCTCCGGCAACGGATCCCAGGACTCGAGTTCCGCTTCGGCGCTCGCTTCCTCTTCTTCGTCCTCTTCATCCGCTTCGGGCTCGGCCTCTTCCTCCTCGCTTTCCTCGGTATCCGTAGCGGAATCAGGCGGGTCGGTTGCGGGTGGCTCGGTGAGCAGCGGTTCGAAGACGCTCTTCACCCCGGCCAATGGCCCGTCGTCGTAAAACCTGTCATCCTCGAGGACGGAAAGGCCGGCCAACGGATCGGCTGACTCGAAAGGCGACTCAACGCTCCGCG
>JBKKAY010000096.1:0-4752 GCA_046714195.1 Gemmatimonadaceae bacterium | reverse complement strand
ATCCCATCATCACGCTCGACGCGCCCGCCGCGAGCGCCTTCACGATGTCGCCGGAATACTTGATGCCGCCGTCCGCTATCACCGGGATGTCGCCCGCGCCCTCGACGGCGTCGAACACCGCCGTCAGTTGCGGAACGCCGACACCGGTCACCACGCGCGTGGTGCAGATCGATCCCGGTCCGACTCCAACCTTTACGGCGTCTACGCCGCGCTCCACCAGCGCGCGTGCTCCGGCGCTAGTGGCGACGTTGCCCGCCACTAGCTGGACATCAGGGAACAGCTCGCGCACGATCGACGTCGCTTCCAGCACGCCCTCGGAGTGCCCGTGAGCGGTGTCGATGATGAGAACGTCTACTCCCGCTTCGACCAGCGCCCGGGCGCGGTCGCGATAGTTCGCGGCGCCGATGGCTGCGGCCACCCGCAAGCGGCCGTGCTGGTCCTTGTTGGCGTTCGGAAAGTCGCGGCGCTTGTGGATGTCCTTGACGGTGATGAGCCCGCGGAGCGTCCCGTCCTCCTCGATCACGGGCAGCTTCTCGATGCGGTGCTTGCCGAGGATCGCCTCCGCCTCCTCCAGCGTGGTGCCGACCGGGGCGGTGACGAGATTCTTCGAGGTCATAGCATCGCGCAGCGGACGATCGAGATTGCGCTCGAACTGGAGGTCGCGGTTGGTGATGATGCCTACCAGCTGCCCGTCGCGATTGACAATGGGAACGCCCGAGATCTTGAACCGTGTCATCAGCGCCACGGCTTCCCTGAGCGTGCCGTCGGGAGAGAGCGTGATCGGGTTGAGAATCATCCCGCTCTCGGATCGCTTGACGCGGTCGACCTCGGTCGCCTGGCGATCGATGGACATGTTCTTGTGGATCACGCCGATTCCGCCGGCGCGCGCCATCGCCATCGCCATCTCGGCCTCGGTGACCGTGTCCATGGCCGCCGACGCGAAGGGGACGTTGAGTGGGATACCGCGGGTGAAATACGACGCGGTGCTGACGTCCTTGGGATGGACCAGTGAATGTCGCGGCGAGAGCAGCACATCGTCGAAGGTCAGGACGACGTCGGCGCGTACCCGCGGATGCAGGTCCTCCGAGCCACCAGACCCCATGATGCGCGAAAGCCCGCTTCCGGCTTTTGCCGGAGGGGCGGGCTTACTCGTCGGGCGAGTCGTGGTTGCCATAGCTAAATGTATGGTATTTACGGGGTTAAGTCCAGAGTATTTGAACGGCTTGGCGGCAGCGTGGCGTACCAATCTTTCTCGAGGGCGACGAGGTCGAGTGGATCGATGGGCATCGCTCCGTATCGCGCACTCCAATGGAGGTGAGCGCCAGTTACGCGTCCGGTCGCGCCCACGCGCCCGATGACCTGTCCCCGCGCCACCGTATCGCCGACGGCAACAAGCGGTTTGCTCAGGTGGAAATAGCCAGTCACGACTCCGCCGCCATGGTCGATGTAGATCACCCTCCCCGCGAGGAAAAACGTGTCCACGAGTGCCACAATGCCGCGGTTTGCGGCGAGGATCGGCGCGCCCACCGCACCCGAGAAATCAACGCCCAGATGCCTGCTCGCGACCGCGCCATTGAAGGCCCGGCCCGTTCCGAAGCGGCTGGTCACGCGCGAGACGCGGGGCTTGTGAAAGACGCCGATCCAGCGCGGCGGCGAGTCGTGGGCGCGCCTGCCGACGCCGCGCGCGCGCTCGTTCTCCCTGGCTATCCTCGCCTGCGTCGCCGCATCGAGAGGCCGCGTGAAGCGCTCCGGCACCGCCAGCTGCGGCGAAGTCGCGACACTGGGCGCGGGCAGTGACGGAATGGCTACTCCCGCCCGGATCGTATCGACCGCTCCTGAAGCCCGCTGCACGAATACCCGAGCGGAGACGGAATCATCGCCGTCGATCGGCACCGCGCCGAGCGCTCGCCACACGCGTTCGCCGGAGGAGATGAAGTGCAGCGGCTCGCCGGCCATTGTCCCCCGGACTTCGACGATCGAATCGAGAGTGGACAGCGAGGCGTCGAGCGTCAATCGTACGAGTGCCCCGGCGTTCGGCTGCGAAGGAGCGATCGTCAGCGCAGGTGGGATGGGCTGCGCACCGACCGCAGCCGGCAGGGCTGTAAGCGCAAGCAGCAACGCCGCGAGAACGCGGCGTTGTAGAAAGCCAAAAGCGTGTGCGCCCTTGAGTCGGTGGGTTGGCATATCTATAAGTGTACCAATCCCGCGCCGAAATGTGCCGCTCTGACGGGCTCGATTTCCCCCGGCGCCCACCTGCCAACCGTGTCCTCCGATTAGCCGGTACGCCCGGTGTGGGGGCGTGCCGGGATGCCCATCCGCCGGCGGAAGTCGTCGCCGAATACTTCAGCGGTCGACACCGCCCACTTGGCGCAACCCGCGCCGAGGCAGCGATCTGGGAACCAGCGCCCGTGCTCAGGCGCGTATGGATTGAGCGGGAATTTTCCATCCAGCCTGCTATGAAGCCCGCGACGCCCGACCGGACGGAAGTTCAGGTAGTTGACGAGGGCGTCGCGGAGCCGGAACAGGCTCTCCGCATCGAAGAACGGCGAGATGGTCGGATCGAAGGGGTCTCCATCCGAAACGGAGAGCGCGAGCTGATACTTGTTGAGCACTGCTGACCCTTCCGGCTTGGACGATGCGCGCAGCTTCTTGACGAGCTTCGGCCGCGGCAGGTTCCGCATGTTGACATAGAGCTCGCTGATCAGGTCTTCGAGGTATGCCGTCGCCGACATCACCGCCGCCGTGACATCTCCCCTGTGCTGCCACTTCTCTGGCGTGGTCAGCTTCTCACGACGGGGCTCCTCGAATGCGCGCGCCGCCTTGGCGAAATCGTGCGCAAGAATCAGATGCTGGCTCGAGAGCTGGTCGCGCGGGAAACCGGCTCCTTCACCCATCTCCTGGGTGAGCAGCGCCCGCCTCTTCATCAGCGTGTCGATCGCACGCCGGCCGGAATTCAATGGCATTCGCGTCCGCTTCGGTCCCAGACACGGCCTTCGGTGTCTAGAAATGCGCTCCTGTAACCCGTACTGCCGAGCGTGAGCAGCAGCACTCCGAAGTGACCCTGTATCTGGACGGCGGAATTCCCTTCCAGCTCCCTTCGCCGTATTCCGAACCGGGACCGTAAGCCCCGGAGCGTCGCGCCCCCAGTGCCGACGAGGATCTGCTCGATTCCCTTCACCGTGTCTGCCTCACCCGTTGGAGTCTGCGGCAGGAAGCGCTCGTAGTGATGATCGTGGCCGCTCAGGATGAGATCGACGTCGGCATCGTAGAGAATCGTCCAGATGGCCTGCATCTCCGACACGCCGTGCCGATACGACGAGCTGAACAGCGGTTTGTGAAAATACGACATGGTGCATAGCTGAAGGTGATCCGCGAGGTCCTGCCGCAGCCAGTCCAACTGGGCGGTTTTCTCCCCGCTCGTTCCTTCCACCGCCAACTCGCTGTTCAGGACTATCATGTGCCAGTCACCCACGTCGTAGCTGTAATACCCTTTGCCGGACGGACCGATGCGTCCGCCGAAATAGCGGTAGTTGGGGGAGGCGCGATCCACCATGTAATCGTGGTTTCCGATAGATGGGCGGATGACCTTCATTATCCGCTTTTGCGGATCGCCCCACGAGGGGGTGAAGCACTCCCTGAGATTCCGGTCGGAAGCTTCGGGGTAGGCGTGGTCGCCGAGAGTGAAAACGACGGTCTCGACTTTCGCCGCTTCGTTCGCCTTGAGCACGCTGTCGACCAGGCGCGCGGTCGCCTCGTCACCGGTGTTGTCGCAGTAAGCAATGTCACCGGCGCCGATCATGAACGTCGCTCCGGCGAGAGCCACTTCTTCAGCCGGAGCGTCGGCGGGGGGCGCGGTCCGCTCGAGGCCGAAGTTCCGAATGTTGCACCCGTCGCACCCGAACAGCAGAAGGAGGAGCACCAGCGAACCATGGCGCGGGCGGATTCGCGCGCCTGGCGGAAGTCTGCGCGAGACTGACTCCACCGCCGCTAGAATGCGAACCCGATACTCGTCAGTGTGCGGCGCTCGGGATTGTTCGTGCGGACGATCGTAAGGCCGATCTCCGGCTTGACGAGAGCGATCCAGACGCCTGCGCCGGTGCCCTGATGCCAACCGCCCGGTGATTCGCCATCCACGTATACTCGTGCGACATCGACGAACCCCAGCGCTCCGATATTCCAGGGCAGGATGAACGGAAAGCTCACGAGGGGGACGCGGAGCTCGGTGGTGCCGAAGAGTGACGCATCGCCAGCGAATCGCTGACGATGCTCGGTGCGCAGCGACCGTGACCCACCAATGAACGCGGCGTCGAAGTAGGGAAAATTCCCGAAGAGTTTTTCCCCGCCGGCTCGCAACGCGAGAACCGGCCGCGTCAGCACGGGAATCGTGAGATAGGCCTTGGCCACTCCCGCAATCTTCTCGTAAGCCGTTTCGGCATCGAGCATTCCGGGATAGGCACTGGCGCCGAAATCGATATTGCCCCAGAGCGTCGGCGTCCCGTCGTCGCTTCCCATGTGGACGAGGACGTTTCTTCCACCGACGTCGAACAGCTCGGGTGATCCACGAGTGTCGTAATGGAGCTGCAGCTGAACTCCGGCCTGGGCGAACTTGTCAAAGCCGTACGGCGGCTGCTGCGAGATGAAACGGTTCGCGGTGCTGTCGGTGCTGGTGTAGCGCAGGACGGGTCCCAGAGAGATGTCGCTCCTGCTGTTCGGAGAGAACCCGAAGGCGGGCCGGAAGCTCCACGCCCGCTG
>JBKKAY010000095.1:0-4210 GCA_046714195.1 Gemmatimonadaceae bacterium | reverse complement strand
GAAAGCGCTGGAATCCGCCGTCCCGCGGGAGGAGTGGGTCTCGCGTCCGAGCAGACTTGCCGGGAGCATCGACGCGTTGCTCGGGCTGCTGGACCAACACAATGTGCGCGGCACTTTCTTCGTCCTTGGGTGGATCGCAAAACATCGCCCCGAGGTTGTACTCGCTATCGCGGCCGCCGGGCATGAGATCGCCTCGCATGGCTTCTGGCACGAACGGGTAACCTCGCTTAGCCAGCAGGCTTTTCGGGATGACGTCCGGTCGTCCAAGCAAGCGCTCGAGGACCTGATCGGCGCAGAAATCGCCGGTTACCGGGCGCCCAGTTTTTCGATTATTCCTGGGTGGGAGTGGGCCTTCGACGTCCTGGTCGAGGAAGGCTACCGATACGACTCCAGCCTCTTTCCAATTCACCGGCATGGATACGGTTATCCCGGCTCACCACGGGCACCCCATGTCATCGAGCGCGCGGCTGGGCGGATCGCCGAGTTTCCACTCGCGACCACGAGTATTCTCCGGTACCCCGTACCCGCAGCTGGCGGTGGCTATCTGCGGCAGTTCCCACTCGCAATTATTCGTCGCGCGTTTCGGGAGGCGACCGAGCGAGGCGAGCCAGCAACCTTCTATATCCACCCGTGGGAAGTCGATCCCGACCAGCCGCGGTTCCCGGTGTCCGCTCTGAATCGACTTCGGCACTATCGCGGATTGGGCGGCACTCTGGAGCGCATCGATCTCATGCTCACGGAATTCCGCTTCAACACCATCGCCTCCTATCTCCCGCATCTCGATGCACGCACCGGGACGATCATGACGGCAGGGGCAGCGTGACACTGCAAGTCGATGTCTTTGGCTCCGAGGAAGAATGGGACGGCTTGACCGGCTCCGAGGAGGAATGGGATACGTTTGCCGCGACGCAAAGGGGATACACACACTTTCATAAGCTGCGCTGGCGCACGGTCATGGAGCGCGTGTTCGGCCACGAGTGCGTGTATCTCGCGGCGCGCGACAAAGAGGGGAAGCTCGTCGGAATATTGCCGCTCGTTCGTGTGCGAAGCGTCGTGTTCGGACACTATCTCGTGTCGATGCCCTTCGTCAATTATGGCGGACCTGTAGGCAGCGACGCGGCAATTCGCGCTCTCACCGAACAGGCGGTAGCCGTTGCTAGGCGCGATCGAGTGAAGCTGCTCGAGTTGCGTAGCAGCGTGCCGCTGGACACGCCGCTTCACGTGTCGCACCGGAAAATTACGGTAGTCCTCGACCTACCAAGTAGCGCTGACGAGTTATTCAATCGCTTTAGCGCCAAGTTGCGCAGTCAAATCCGCCGACCGCAGAAAGAGGGAGTTACAGTCGCCTTCGGTCGCGATCAACTCGAGCCGTTTTTCTCGGTTTTCGCGCGACACATGCGTGACTTGGGAACTCCGACTCAATCGCTGACATTCTTTCAGGAGATCGCCAATCAATTTCCTGACGATTGCTGGATCGGCTGTGCGTATCTCGCCGGGCAGCCGGTGGCGGGCGGACTGGGCTTTCGATTTGGCGATGAGTTCGAGATGACGTGGGCCTCATCGCTCCGCGAGTACAACCGCGAGGCTCCGAACATGCTGATTTACTGGGCGTTTATGGAGCGAGCAATCGCGCAAGGTGTGAAGCGATTCAATTTCGGACGGTGCACGCGTGGTGCGGGCACACACAAATTCAAGATGCAGTGGGGCGGGCGGGAGGAGCAGCTGTGGTGGTATGGTCTCGCGGCATCGAACGGAGTTACCACTCCTTCTCCCGAAGAGGGCCCATTCCAATGGGGCCCGCGTATTTGGCGGCTGCTGCCCCCTTCGATCGCCACTAAAGTCGGGCCCTCGATCGTGCGTTACATCCCGTGATGTGGCGCCGCCAACCCCCCGTGTTGTCGCACGTTCCAGCCCGCGCGCTCGTTGATGGACTCGGCGCAGCCGTAGGAGTGCGCGCGAGCGCTTGCGATCACGTCTCCGCCGCGCTGCGGCAGCGCTATGGATGTCTCGACGCGTTATTGACGGACAGCGGCACCTCGGCCCTCATCCTGGCCCTGCAGAAAATCGTACCGCTCGGTGGAACGGTGGCGTATCCCGCGTATGGTTGCATAGATCTCACTACAGCCGCTCTCGGAGCAGGCGTGCGTGTGCGCCTCTACGACGTCGATCCAGCGACGTTGAGTCCGGATCTTGATTCGGTGCGCGCAGTGATCCGGCGCGGTGTTGACGCAATCGTCGTGGCGCACCTGTACGGATATCCCGCCGACATGATCGCCGTCGCCAAGATTGCAGGAGAGGAGGGAATTCCGGTCCTTGAGGACGCGGCTCAGGGCGCGGGAGGAACTTTGTGCGACGCACTGCTCGGCAGCATTGGCGACGTCGCAGTTCTTAGCTTCGGGCGCGGTAAGGGCACAACCGGCGGGTCGGGCGGGGCGGTACTCGTGAGAACTCCTGAGCTAGCCGAATGGACGGCACGCACGCGTGCGGATCTGCACGCCGAGTCGCGCGGCGGAGTGGAGGTGGTCAGACTGGCGGCTCAACGTCTGTTCTCCCACCCTTATCTATATCGGCTCCCCTCGTCGATTCCCGGTCTCAAACTTGGCGAGATGGTCTATCATTCTCCGCAATTGCCACGTGCCATGGCATCTGCAAGTGCGGCAGTTCTGCGGTGGACGCTCCGGGATGAAGTGCTACAGGTGTCGGGTCGACGCGCGCGCGCCAAGGCTTTGCTCTTACGTGTACGGGAGGCTCCCTATGTCACGGCAGTTCGTCCCGTCGCTGGTGGGGAATCGGGCTTTCTCCGTTTTGCGTTGATCGATACCCTTGGCACGCTTGGACCACGCGTGGATCTTGGAGCGCTTCGCGGCTACCCTATGACCCTCATCCAACACTCGCAGCTGGGATCGTTGATTCTCCCTGGAGAGACGGCGGGCAAGGGATCCCAGTTCTTGCGCGATCGACTGTTCACTGTGCCAACGCACTCCCAAGTCGATCAGTACGATCTGTCGTCGTTAGTGGAGTGGCTGGAGAGTCGCGAGGTGGAGGCGCGCATCCTGGTTCCCGCCACATGACTACCGCGATGCGCGGGGCCTCCGGACCGCGTCGCATCTTGAAGCATGCGTATGACGCAGCCCGCAACCTGCCCGACCGAGTTCTGCACCGGCGCCGGCACCACGCAGTGCTGCGGCGCATTTCGCAAGGAGAAAGGCCGCGCAGAATACTCGTCGTGTGCCATGGCAACATCTGCAGAAGCCCATACATGCAAGCGGCGCTTCAGCGGGGGCTGGCCCACCTGGCGATTACCTCCGCGGGATTCTTCGGCAGCGATCGCGCTGTTCCACGGATTGCGGTTGCTCTCGGAGCGGAGCGGGGCCTCGACCTATCGGAACATCGCTCGCGACCGCTCACAAAACCGACAGTCGGCAGCGCCGATCTCGTGATCGTGATGGATTCTGATCAGGCGCATTATCTCGTGAGAATGTTCCCGATAAATCGCGCGCGGATAGTGATCGCCGGCGACCTCGATCCGCGATTCGGTGCCAGTCGCGGGATTACCGATCCATGGAACAGGTCCCGAGACGTGTTCGAGTCATCGTTCGATCGTTTGGACCGGTGCGCCGCCACGCTCGTCAGCATCCTTCAGCGCGCGGAGTAGGGAACCCGTCGAGCACGCAATCCCTGCGCAGCGGAAGGAATTCCAAGGCCCGCCGACCCCCCTACATCGCTGTGGCAGTCGTACCACACCCGGGCCGCTTAAGCAGGGTCAATCGCTGCGCCATCCTCGCTCGTATATCGTTGCAAATACAGAGTTTGGCTGCATTTTTGGGGCTCCGCCGGCGCTCGAAAACAGTGGGTGCCAAGCTTGCACTCCCGAGCATCGCCGGTCCGATTTGGAAGGATCTGCATTACGACCGATCGTGACTCGCACCTTCGCTCGCCCGATGACCGGCTGCCTCCATTTTCTCTAGAACAATTGGGCTTTATGAGGACTCGCAATATGTCCCTGGCAAACGAGCATGCTCGGAAAGCCCGCCCGACGACCTCGACTGAGTACGGCCAATGTGCGGAATAGCGGGTATTGCGCGGCACGCGCCGACCGGAGTCTCCCTCCGTTCACTCGGTCGCATGGCCGCCGCGATCCGTCACCGGGGACCCGATGGCTACGGATTCTATTCCGGCCGGAAGGTAGGGCTCGCGCATGTAAGACTGA
>JBKKAY010000094.1:0-12035 GCA_046714195.1 Gemmatimonadaceae bacterium | reverse complement strand
CATAGGGACCGGTCTGGAAGGCGACCGCGGTCCGAACTTCGGAAGCGCCGGCTTCGAGCACCGCTGAAATGGCGAGTCGCATCGTGTCGCCCGAGTCACACGTCTCGTCGACGACGAGCACGCGCTTCCCTTTCACCTCTCCCGGCGCGCTGCCGAAAACGGTGGGTTCTTCACGCGCGCGCGTTGCCTTGTACTTCCGGCTCACGATAAAAGAGTGAAAATCCCGGCTCAGTATCGCGGCGATCACCGCGCCCGGGATTACTCCGGCAGTCGCGATTCCAATCACGAGCTCCGGATCGTAGGCGCGGGCAACCTTGAGCGCGAGCCCGCGCGACAGCTCACCAAAGAAAGGCCAGTCGATTTGGAGCACGCCTTTGGTGGCGTCAACCGTGTGTTTGCGCGGTGACATTTCGCTCTCAAATTGTTTGGTGAAAAGCAGTTAGAGTTAAGCTAGCCTTCGCACATCTCTGAGGGTAGATTCGACCGAATGTCGTTCTGGGACCGCCTCACCGGCGGCAAGCCGAAACCGTCATCCGGGAACCTCGACTACCTGAACGAGGCTCTCGCGCTGGAACGCCAGGGCGATTACGACGCCGCCCTGACGTCCTACCGGCTCGCCCTCCGGCAGACGCCGAACAATCACAAGGTCCTTCAGAACATGGCGATCGCGTACTCCAAGCTCGGACAGATGGACGAAGCGATTCGCATGTACCGCCGCGCCCTGGCCATCGAGCCGAATCTTTCCGGGGCTCACTACGGACTCGCGTTCCTCCTGCTGCGCCGAGGTGAGGTGGCCGACGCCGCCCATCACCTCGAGGCTTTCCTGCTCGACCCACCAAAGAGCGTCGAGGCCGAACGCTGGCTAAACCACGCGCAGAAGACTCTGGACGAACTGAGAAGCGCCGGCCCTCCGCCGCCCGCACCTCCCAACCAACGCCTGAAGACGAACGAGTACCCGGGGATTCTCGAATAAATGGGAGCAGTGCTCGCTGTCGTAAGCCAGAAGGGAGGAGTTGGCAAAACCACAACCGCAGTCAATCTCGCCGCCGCGTTCGCACGGCGCGGGATGAAGACGCTGCTGATAGACGTGGACCCCCAGGGATCCGTCCGCTACGGTGCCGGTCTCCAGCGCGGACACCCGACCGCCGGTTTCGCCGATTACCTCAACGGCGAGCGCAACCTGCGCGACGTGATCCTCCCCACCGCCCTTCCCTGGCTCCGCGTGATTCTCGCCGGATCGGTCGCCGATGAGGTGGACCACGCCGTCTATCAGCAGCTGATTCGCGAGACGGACGTGCTCCACGATCTCCTCGCCATGGCGGAGCAGCGCTGTCAGGTGGTCGTCGTCGACACGCCGCCGGGCCTGGGATCCATCACCAGGAAAGTCCTGAGCGCGAGCGAGCACGTGATCGTGCCGCTGCAATGCGAGCCGCTGGCGCTTCAGACCACTCCCCAGATCCTGCGCGGAATCCAGGACATCGTCACCACCAACGAGCGCCTCACCCTCGACGGCATTCTGCTCACCATGTACGAGCAGAACAATCCGGCCAGTGACCGGGTAGTCGACTACGTGAGGAGACACCTTCCGGCCAACATCGTCTTCGACGTCGTGATCCCCCGCACCGTCGCCACCGCAGATGCGTTCGCCGCCGGTCAGCCGGTAGTGGTGCGCAATCCGGCGGACGCGGCGTCGCAGGCTTACGTGAACCTCGCGACACTGCTCGCCGACCGGCTGTCGTGACCCGGCGAGCCAGGCTGGGCGCCGCGCTGGCGGCAGGCGCCCTCGTCGCATGCACCGACATCTCGGACAACGCCACCACCGCCCTCTCGCTCCAGTTCGAGTCCCTGGCCTCGCCGTCGGTCGTCGTCGGAGACAGCCTGCGTGACACCACCGGCGTCATCGCCCCTCCCACGGTTCGCGCGTTCAACTATCAGGGAGAGGAGATACCCGCTCCACCGGTGCGCTTCTTCTCCATCGACCGGGGTCTCACTGTTGACTCAATCTCCGGAGTGGTGACCGCCGACAGCCTGCGCTCTACCCCCGGGCGGATCGTCGCGTCGCTGGGCTCACTCCAGGCCCTCCAGAGCATCGATGTCACACTCCGCCCGGACAACGTGGCGGCGCTCGCCGGCGTCGACACCTTGCGGTATTCGCGCATCGACAGCACAGTCAACGTCTCGCGACAACTGACAGTTGAGGTGACCCATGGCACGACCCCCAACGACAGCGCGGTCAAGTCTTACGTGGTAAGTTTTGCGGTCGTTTCAGGAGGCTCACCGGCTTTCGCGGAGCTCGTCAACGACGCTGGCAGGGCCTCCGTCGTGGATACGACGGACGCGAGCGGCGTGGCTGGACGTGCGTTGCGCGTTCGGCCGGCGAATCTCGCTGTCAACGAAGATTCGGTGATCGTCAACGCAACGGTGAAGTACCGGGGTGCACCGGTGTCTGGCAGTCCGGTGCGGCTCGTTCTGCACGTGAAGCCCAGAACCTAGAACTACTTTTCAGGAGGCGGCGATGGAGGCACGAGGAGGACCGAGGCCCGGTCCGGGCACGCTCACGCAGCTCTTTTTCGACGCCGTATCGAAGTTTAACCGGCCCGACGCGCTGCAGGTCAAGGTCGGCGGCGCTTACAAGCAGATCTCGCACGGGGAAGTTGCGAAGCGCGTGCGGCACGCTGCTCGAGGGATGACCGGCCTCGGCGCCAAGCGCGGCGACAGAGTCGCGATCCTCTCGGAGAACAGGCCGGAATGGGCGATCGCAGATTTCGCATGTCTCACCGCCGGGTTTGCCGACGTTCCGATTTATCCGACCCTGCCGGCGGACCAGATCGCCTATATCCTGAAAGATTCGGGAGCGGTGGGCATCTTCGTCTCCAACCGCGAGCAGGGCGAGAAAATCAAGGAGATCAGGTCTCGGATTCCGGGACTGCAGTGGGTGATCAGCTTCGACGAGCTCGGGCCGCTGGCCGACATGTCGATCGCGACCCTCGAGAAGCGCGGCGGCGGCACAGGCGAGACCCAGGAGTCGATCGATCGCTTCCGCACTGAAGCTCTCGCCGTCAAGCCGAACGATCTCGCCACGCTCATCTACACCTCGGGAACCACCGGCGAGCCAAAAGGAGTGATGCTCAGTCACGACAACATCTACTCCAATGTCGCCGCGGCAATGAAGGCCATTCCGTTCGAGGGCCGCGACGTCGCGCTTAGCTTTCTTCCGCTCTCGCACATCTTCGAGCGGATGGGCGGCCACTATCTCATGTTCGCGACCGGCACCTCGATCGCCTACGCCGAGTCCATTGACACGGTCCCCGTGAATCTGGGCGAGGTCAAGCCGACGCTGGTGCTCTCGGTGCCGCGTCTGTACGAAAAGATGTACGCGCGCATTCTCGAGACGGCGCTGACTGGCAGCTTCATCAAGCGGAACATCTTCTTCTGGGCCAAGGGCGTCGCCGAGCAATGGGCGAACGAGAAGCTGGCGGGCCGCGAGCCGAAGGGATCGCTCGCCCGGAAGTACGGTATCGCGCAGAAACTGGTCTTCTCCAAGCTCAAGGCACGCACCGGGGGCAACCTGCGCTACTTCGTCTCCGGCGGCGCGCCGCTGTCGGCGGACATCAACAAGTTCTTCTACGCCGCGGGACTGGTGATTCTGGAGGGCTACGGCCTTACCGAGACCTCGCCGGTCATTGCAGTCAACACGCCGGAGAACTTCCGCATTGGGACGGTGGGAAAGGCGATCGATGGCGTCGAGATCAAGATCGCTGCCGACGGCGAGATCCTCACCCGCGGCCCGCACGTCATGAAGGGCTATTACAACAAGCCCGAAGCGACGCGCGAGGTGATGGACGCCGACGGCTGGTTCTACACCGGCGACATCGGCGAGCTGCGCGACGGATTTCTCGCCATCACGGACCGCAAGAAGGACATAATCGTTACCGCGGGTGGAAAAAACATCGCCCCCCAGCCGCTGGAGAACAAAGTCAAATCCAACAAGTACATCGCTCAGGCCGTGATGCTCGGGGACAAGCGGAAATTTCCATCGATGCTCGTCGTCCCCAACTTCGACCAGCTGGAGAAATGGGCGATGAAGCGGAACATTATCTGGACGGACCGCGCGCAGTTGCTGCGGATGCCGACCATCCAGGCGAAGATGGAGAAGGAAGTCGCCGAGGAGCTGGCCGGAACGGCGCATTTCGAGATGCCGAAGAAAATCGGATTGATCGAGAACGACTTCTCCATCGACCGTGGAGAGCTGACCCCGACGCTCAAGGTGAAGCGCCGCGTCATCGACAAGAACTACAAGACGCTCATCGACTCGCTCTACGAAGGGGGATGACACTGGGGGCCTTCCGGGCGACCCAGTAGTCAGCATCCTGGGCCAGGACTGCCAGCTCGGCTGGCGGCGGTATCACCGCCGGCCCTACAACGCGCCCCCCCGGGCGCGTGACGCGCATTGCGGAAGCGATGATCCCAGCGTTGAACCAGGCATCGACCGCGACACCGAGGCAGGAATCGCGCGCCACCGGGATGTCTGCCGCAACGCGAATGAGCCCGACGGCCGCTGTCTCGGTCACGCCAGGAGGGGGATTGAGAGCGAAGACTCTTACCCCCGCCAGTTCGGCTAGCTGCTCGGCGGCGTACGCCCACACTCCGCCCAGGACCACCGTCGCCCCCGGTTCCGTCGCATCGAGGAACGCCCCTGCCCTCGTGGCGAGCTCCTCACGACGGTGGCTGGCCCCCGAACGCTGCTCGTCACACAAAGGGCTGCCGGCGCCGGCGCTGAAATCGGCGATGCCGTTCTCGATCGGATACTGCGCCGAGCAGATCGGGCAGCCCAGCGTGCCCTCTTCCACGTTTCGGTTGCTGACTTTCTGGAATGACGCGACTAGCCAGGTATCGTCGTGCTGCCTCGGACAGCGGAGCAGGTCGAGGAGCTCGATGAACACGTTTCAGCTACGAGAGAGACGCAGCTCGTCGATATTGACCCGTTCGGGTTGCGACAGCGCGAACATGACGGCGCCGACGACATCTTCGACCGCCAGCATCGGGCTTTCCGAAGGCACCTTTCCCCCGAGATCGGTGGCGGCGATCGATTTCCAGATGTCGGTGTCGGTCGACGCGGGCGAGATCAGCGTCGTCCGCACGCCGGTCGCGCGCAGCTCGGCGCGCATCACTTCGTGCAAAGCCCGCAACCCGAACTTGGCGGCATTGTAGGCGGCGTTGCCGGCAAAGATGACCCTGTCGGCGATGGATCCGATCGTCACAATGTGGCCGCTCTTCCGGCTCTTCATCTCCTCCAGGAACGTCCGCACGAACACGAACGGCCCCACCAGATTTGTGTTGAGGATCTCGGCGAATGATTCGGCGGTCGTCGCCTCGACCGAGGCTATCCGAAAGAGGCCGGCGTTGTTGACGAGAATGTCGGGAGCGGCCCCCAGCTGGCGCACGATCCGCTTGGTCGCGCGGTCGATGCTCTTTGCATCGGTGACATCGCAGGCGACGAGAATGGATCCGGGGATCCGCTCCGATAGCTCCTTGAGCCTGGCCTCGTTGCGCGCCAGCATCACCACGCGGACCCCCTGCGCTGCCAGCGCCGCAGCGATCCCGGCGCCGATGCCCCGCGACGCGCCAGTCACCACCGCGCTGCAACCGCTGAGCGCGGATGGCGTCGGCAGCGCCGTCATGCCTTAGGGAGTGCCATTGTGCGCCAGCCGGAGGAACTCGTCCCGCGTCTTCGAGTCGTCGCGGAACGCTCCGGTGAGGGCGGACGTGATCGTCTTCGAGTTCTGCTTCTGGACGCCCCGCATCATCATGCACAGGTGGTAGGCCTCGATCACCACGCCCACTCCCCGCGGGTTTAGCACGCTGCACAGCGCCTGGGCTATCTGCTCGGTGAGCCGCTCCTGCACCTGGAGCCTGCGGGCGAACACATCGACGATGCGTGGGATCTTGGAGAGCCCCACGATTCGCCCCTGCGGTATGTAGGCGATGTGGGCCTTGCCGAAGAACGGCAGCATGTGGTGCTCGCACATCGAGTACAGCTCGATGTCGCGCACCATGATCATGTTGTCGTGGCTCTCCTCGAAGATCCCGTCTCCGATGACCTGCTCCGCCGTCGAAGCATAGCCCTGCGTCAGAAACGCCATCGACGCGGCCACGCGGGCGGGCGTTCTGAGCAGCCCGTCGCGCTTCGGATCTTCGCCGAGCAGCTCCAGCTCCCGCCGGACGAGATCCTCGAAAGCCTTATTTGCCTGTGTATTCGACATAGTTGTTTTCGGTTTCCCACAGCACCAGCCGCGTCAGGCGGCCCGGCCCCACCCGCGGGGCGAGGATCGTCCAGAACGCCACCACGATGTTCTCGGATGTGGGAATGATGTCCTTCATGAATGGGACGTCGAGGTTGAAGTTCTTGTGGTCGACGTGATCGACGACCTCGCGCTCGACGATCTGCTTGAGGTGCGACAGGTCGCAGACGTACCCGGTCTTCGCGTCGATGTCGCCCTCAACGGACACATCGAGGGTGTAGTTGTGACCGTGCCAGTTCGGGTTGTTGCATTTGCCGAACAGCCGCGAGTTCTCGGCGTCGGACAGCGCCGGATTGTGGACCCGGTGGGCGGCGTTGAACCGCAGGCGGCGAGTGACTGTTACGCGCGGCATGTTTAGGGTAAGATATCGCGTGCGGTGGAGGTCCGCCGGAAACGAGAAGCTCCGCCGGTACTACCGGCGGAGCTTCAGAAAAGATGAGACGGAGAGGTTTTTTGAAGCCCGGTCGAATGTTTGAGGTCCTCACCCTGCCTACCGTCTTCCCCGCACTGGGGCATGACGTCAGCATGGATTATCGAACCCACCCGAAGGACTTGTTGGCTCAAAAAGTGAGTTCTCCGCCCCAGTAGTGCTGCCAGTATTTTTTTGCCGCTGTTACAATACTGACTCTTCGAATTTACCAGCGGTAACATCCAACGTCAACGAATCTTCCAATGGATATAGGACTTGTCGCAGCAATTCTAATGCTCGTAGCCTGGGCGGTCGTGACATTCACGACCGAAGCTCCGGGCTGGGTTCACATTCTCCTGACGGTGGGAGTGTTCCTGCTCATCTACCGCATCGTCATTCGCGGCACCCGCGGCGTGGACCGCGGCAAGAAGAGTTGATGCGGAAAGGCGGGTCGCCGTTCTCGTACGGGAGCGAAGGATCCGCGACCGCGGTGGTGGAGCAGCCCTTGCCGCTCACCGCCGACAAAAAGCTCCCTGTGCTGGTGACCGGCGCCGCGGGCTTCGTCGGGATTCACACCTGCCGCGAGCTGTCGCGGAACGGCTGGAAGGTGCGAGCCATGGTCCGCGACCCGGCACGCGCGGCGATGAAGCTCGGCCAGCTGCCGATCGAGTTCCGCGTCGGAGACATCCGCGATGCCGGCGAGCTCCGCTCCGCGCTCAGCGGCTGCGGCGCGGTCGTCCACCTCGCCGCGATCGCGATCGAGCGGAAGGGAGAGACCTACGCTCAGTCGAACACGGCCGCGACCGAGCGATTGATCTCCGCCGCGCGCGCCGAGAACGTGCAGCGAATCATCTTCATGTCGCAGAACGGCGCGGATGCGGCTTCGCGCTACGCATTTCTCCGCAGCAAGGGCGTGGCGCAGGACTCTGTGAGGAGCAGTGGGCTCCGCTGGACGATTCTCCGGCCGTCGGTGATCTTCGGGCCAGAGGATGAATTCGTGAACGTCCTGGGCAGGCTCATTCGTCTGTCGCCTCAGGTTTTCCCGCTGCCCGGCGGAGGCGCCGCGCGCTTTCAGCCCATCGGCGTGGACGACGTGGCGCGAGTGATCCGCCTCTCGCTGGAGAAGAAGGACACCGTCGGAAAGATGTACGACCTCGGTGGATCCGTGCCGCTCACCCTGCGTGAAATGACGGAGCGGATTCTGAGCGCGATGGGCACCACCCGGACACTGGTTCCGGTTCCGATCCCGATGCTCAAGGCGGTTGTGTCTGTCGCACAGCGGATTCTTCCCAATCCTCCGGTGACGTCGAGCCTCCTCGATCTGCTGGCCATCGACAACACCGTCCCGAAAAACGCGCTGACGGACACTTTCGGCGTTACGCCTATACCGTTCGCGGGCGACGAGCTTTCCTATGTCAGGCGGATAACCGTGGGCAGCGCGCTGAGGTCGTTGCTGAGGCGGAAATAGAGCGAATCACCCTCAGATCTCCCAGTTCGACAGGATGATGCCCCCCGCTTCCGGAAGTGCTTCCTCGAAGCCGGGGATCGCCATGCGAAGGTCCGTCCACCGCACGCGAGCGCCGCGCGCCATCAGCCGCCGGTATACATCGCCGTACTGACCCTGCACCCGAATAGCGATTCTGCGAGCGCCGTGCACCCGGGCGTGCGCGCAGAGCTGAGTGACCAGCGTATCGAAGTCGGCGGCAGTCCGCGCCACGATTTTCAGCACCCTCATCTCGTCGGTCGCGCGCCCTTCGACCAGCGGCGCCGAGTGGCACACGGCGAAGGATCTCACCTCACCACCGGTGCGAACCAGAATCGAATCGCCGAGGTGGTGCTGGGCGGTGAGAACCATCTCCCGCGTGTAGTCGTAGCCGGGCGCCAGCGCGCTGACCAGGGTCCGGCACTCCCTGAGCGCCAGCTCGCGCTCGTGGGGATTCAGAGCTGACAGCGCAGTCGACTGAATTCCGGCGCGCGCGGCCTCGAGCGTAACCGTCACCGTGAGGTGGCCGGGCGTGAAGCCGACCCCTGAGTAAAACCCGACGTTGTCCATGGTGCGCGGCATCGTCTCGAGCCCGATCACGCGGGCGCCGCGCTCCTTCAGCCATTCGATCCCGGCGTTCACGATGATCTTTCCGATCCCCTGCCCCTGGAAATCGGGGTGGACCGCCAGTGGTCCCATCCAGCCTTCGACGCCGGAGCAGTGGACCATGTTGAAGGCGGCAATGGCGTCGCGCGCGTTCCGCCATATCATCGCGCCTTCGTCGGCGTCGGCGATGGCGAACCTCCAGACCGCCGGATTCAGGTACGGGACCCGCACGCCGACCATGCCG
The DNA here is from genome assembly GCA_046714195.1 of Gemmatimonadaceae bacterium. Lineage (GTDB taxonomy): Bacteria > Gemmatimonadota > Gemmatimonadetes > Gemmatimonadales > Gemmatimonadaceae > UBA4720. The sequence goes on along the minus strand of JBKKAY010000094.1, from coordinate 2,991 downwards.
TCCTTCCGGTACCGCTCGGTGAACGATTCGCTGAAGACGGCGTTGAGCGCGGCGATCTCGCGGATTGCCACGCGCTCCGGGCCGTCGGAGATCCAGGCGTTGCGCCAGTTGCGCGCGAAAGCCATCAGGGCCCTCCGGTGGAAAAGCTGTCAGCGGGTTCGCTGAAGTCGGTGGCGGCTTTCGTTCTCCGGCCGGCGTCTCCGGCAACAGCCATTGCCACCTCTTCCTCCTTCATCGACTCCGCTTCGGTCTGCTCCACCACCGAGCAGCCCCGGTCAGGGTCGTAGCTGACGGAGATCACCCGATCGAGCCCTTCGCGGACAGGGTCGATGTGGGTGATGAGGATCACCTGCTCGAACCTGTCCTGGATGCCCCGCAGCAGCTCCACGACGTTGAACCGGCGCGCTTCATCGAGTGATCCGAATACCTCGTCGAGAATGAGCAGCGAGAAGTTCTGTCCGGCCCTCTCGGCGATCATCTGCGAGATGGCCAGACGCAGCACCAGGTTGGCAAGGTCCTCTTCGCCGCCCGACAGGACCGGCTTGGGGATGCCGTCCTCGAGAATCACGATGTTGTACTGGTCGTCGAGCTCGAGCTCGGTGTAACGCGCATCGGTGAGCTCGCTGAGGAACGCGCTGGCCAGCTCCGAAAGCTCGGGCCGCAGCTGGAAATTCAGGTCGGTGCGGAGATCGGAGAACGCGCGATCGAGCTCCTCATGCATCCGCCGGTCGGCCTGGAGGACGTCGAGCTCCTCCTGCTTCCGCTTCATGTCCTCCATCGCTTCCTGCGCCGCCGCCAGCGCGCGCGTGGCACTCGTCACCTGCTCCTGCGCGCGGGCGGCGGCAACCTTCGATTCCTGGAGCTCAGTCCGAACGCGGTCGAACTCGCTCTTCAGGTCGTTGAAATCCTTTTCGGAAAACGAGATCTGCGTCCGCCGCGTGCGAAGCGTGCCGAGATTCGACTGCACCCGCATCACATCCTGCGCGATCCGCGTTTGCTCCAGCCTGATCTGGGGCTCACGGTCGAGCATCGCCTGGAACCGCCCGACCTCTGCCTCCATCGGCGTCAGCCGCTCCACCTCGGCGCCCACTTCGGCATGGCGCGCCGGATCGAAGCCCGGAGGTATGCGCGAGATGTCGCGCTTCATCTGCACCTGACGCTGCTGCTTGGCCGCGATTTCCCGGACTATCGTGCCGAGCTCCTGCACCGCCAGCTGCACCTTGGCCAGCCTCCGCTCCAGGGTGCCGACCTCCAGCATCAGGACGCGGCGTTTCTCGTCGAGCGCTCGCACGTCATCGGGCATCATCTCCAGCTGCTCGACACGCGCCTTGTAGTAGCTGCCGTCGACGTTCACAGTTTCGATCAGCTCGTCGAGGTGCTCGACCACCGTGTGCAGGCTTCCACCGAGCGGGCGGCTGCAGGTCGGACATTCGCCATTCTCGCCGACCGACACCACGCGATCCCGCTGCTGCTTGAGCTCGGCGTACTGCTGTCGGAGCGCCTGACGCTTGGTGTCGGCTTCCTGCCTGTCGCGCACCCACTCGGTCCGGCGCGCCTCCAGCAGTCCCTGCGCATCCTCCAGCTCCATGCGCCTTTTCTCGAGCTCGAGCGTCGCCTCTTCCTCGAGGGCCGGCGCCCGCTCGATCTTGGAATGCCGCTCCTCGAGGCGCGCGATCTCCTCGCGCAGAGCAGCCTCGGCCTCGAGCAGCGTTCGCCTCCGGCCTTCCTCGCGGTACAGCGTGTTCAGCGCCTGCAGCTCGACGTTGAGCGCGAACAGCGGTTCAATTGTCAGGCGAAGGCTGTCGAGCTGCGAATGAGCGACGCCGATCGCTTCAAGCTCGCGCTCGACTCTCTCCGCATCCCGATGAAGCGCCGCTTCCTTTTCCTCGGAGACGTTTATCTGTGTCAGCAGCTGCGCGGACTGCTCGCGCTGCCTTTGAGCCATCTCCCACCTGGGCTCGACCGCCATCATTTCGCGCAGTCTCACCGCTCCCCGATGCGCCGCCTGGTGCGCGCTCGCCTCGGCTTCAGACTTACGGCTCGCTGCCTCGGCGAGTGAGCGGAGCAGTGCCTCGGGATCCGGGAGCGCCCGGTGCATACCTTCGATGGCGGCCTTGACGCGGTTGCGCTTGTCCCGCGTGAGATCCTGCGCGATGCGGAGCTTCTCGTAGCCGAGCACGCGGGACAGGAACTGCCCCCGCTTGGATGGCGTCATCGCCGCCATCACGCTCAGCTCTTTCTGTCCGGTGAAATAGGTGTTGAAGAATTCGGACAGCGACATGCCGAGGCGGCGCTGGATCAGATCCGTCACCGCCGATATGGAATTCGCGATCGGCTCGTCGGAGCCGTCGAGGAAAACCTCGGCGGTGGTCAGACCGCGAACGACACGATAGCGGTGCGCGCCGAGCTCGAAATCGAGCTCGACTTCGACTTGGGCGCGTGGCCCCGCCCCCATGAAGCGAATCGAGTCGCGATTCCCACGGATCGCCTGGTTTCCGTACAGTGCCCAGGCGATGGCTTCGAGGATGGTAGTCTTCCCCGCCCCATTGGGACCGATGATCCCGGTGAGCCCGCGACTGAAGCTCAGATCGGTGCGCGTGTGCTGACGGAAATTCGTCAGCTTGAGGCTGTTGAGCCTCATGGCACGCCCTCGTACACTGGTTCGTCGGCAACGGCGTCGGCCTCGCGCAGATAGTGGAGGCCAAGCTCTACGAGCGCGGTCCGGTCGATGTCTTCGGTGAGCACCCGTGTCTGAAGCTTGTCGCGGACGGTATCGGCCAGCGACGCGCGGCGGCCCGGCGCCGCCTGGCCGACCTTCGGCCGTATTACCTCGGGGCGGCGTGTGTCGAGATTGAAGTGCAGGGCTTTCCGCTTGAACTCGCGAAGCGCCTTGTGGTCCAGCTCACGCAGAATGTGCCGCGGGACATCTCGTACCACGAGGCGCACGATCTTGTCCTCGATTCCGCCTTCGCATCCCTCGACCGCGTCGCG
>JBKKAY010000093.1:0-7082 GCA_046714195.1 Gemmatimonadaceae bacterium | reverse complement strand
AGATCGCCAAAGTTGCCGGAGCTACGGTAGTTGGAACCGCACGGTCGAGCGCGAAGCTCGAGCGGGCACAGCAGCTTGGACTCGACCACGCTATCGACGCCTCGCGGGGAGACTGGGCGGAGCAGGTTGAAGCGGCGGTCGGCGCGGAGCGAGTGCACGTCGTGATGGACCTCGTCGGCGGCAACTACCTCGAGGGAAATCTCCGCGTGCTGGCGCCGCGCGGCCGCATCGTTGTGGTCGGGCTCACCGCGGGATCAAGGGCCGACTTCGACATGGGCCTGCTGCTGAGAAAACGGCTCACGATCGTCGGAACCGCGCTTCGGTCGCGAGGGCTGGAGGAGAGAATCGAGCTCGCCCGGGAATTCTCGGCGCGCGTGGTGCCGCTATTCGAGGAGGGCCGGCTCAAGCCGGTGGTCGATCGCGTGTTTCCCTTCTCGCAGATTCGGGCCGCGCACGACCTGATGGAGTCCAACGAGACTTTCGGAAAAATCGTTCTGACCTGGGAGTAGTTCTCTAGCCCGAAGCCCACAGCGATCAAGCCAACGGCCCGCAGCGGGTAGTCTTCAGTTAGGTTTTCCCCTTCCGTTTCTTGCTCTTCCTGTCGCTGATCATGATGGTGAGCGCTCAACTGCTCGCGCAGGTTCGGCCGCTGCACTTTCACCACCACACTCCGTCCATCCCGGAGCTGGGCGGCGTGGACTTGTCCCAGGCTGGCGCTGCCCAGGGGCTCCTTCTCGAACGAGGCGAAGAGCTTGCTGATCCGGGCGCCAAGCTCGGCTTCTATTGTCGAGGGGGCAGAAAGCATGCCCGCATCAGTTGGCTTAAGTGACGATACCGGAGATATTTATGCATGTCGACGACACAGCGCGGCGCCAAGGCCGAGACAGGACGGGTGAAGGTGGTTAGGGTGCCCAAACCGTGGGGCCACGAGACGATCTGGGCTCGCTCCGACCGGTACGTCGGCAAGATCCTCCACATCAACGCCGGTCACGAGCTCTCGGTGCAGTACCACGAGAGGAAGGACGAGACCATCCATCTGTTGTCGGGAGAAATCGTCTATCGCGTTCAAACGGACCCGTCCCGGCGGGACGGGCTCGAGGACGTTCACCTCAGGATCGGCGAGTCTTTCCGGATCACTCCGGGGACCATTCACCAGATGGTGGCCGTGACCGACTGCGACGTGCTGGAGGTCTCGACCCCTGAGCTCGACGACGTCGTGCGCCTGAGCGACCGCTACGGGCGGGAAGGGACGAGCGCGCCATGAAAGTCATAATCCCCCTCGCAGGAAAGGGAACGCGCCTTCGTCCGCACACGCACCTGGTTCCCAAGCCGATGATGAAGGTGGCGGGAAAGCCGGTGATGTCCTACGTCCTCGACGAGCTGAAAAAGCTCGGCAACGTGGAGCAGGTGATCTACATTACCGGCCACCTCAAGGAAAAAATCGAGCAATTCGCGCTCTCCGAGATGAACATCCCCTCGGTGTTCGTCGAGCAGAAAGTCCAGGATGGCACTGCGGGCGCGGTTGCGCTGGCGAAGCCCTACGTCGATCAGCCCGTGCTCATCGTCTTCGTCGATACGATTTTCGATGCCGACCTGTCGAAGGTGAAGAGCGTGGATGCCGACGGGATCATCTGGGTGAAGGAAGTGGAAGACTACCAGAGATTCGGCGTCGTGGTGACCGACGACAACGGCAACATGACGAAGATCGTCGAGAAGCCGAAAACGCCGATCTCGAAGCGGGCGAACATCGGCCTCTACTACATCAGGAACTGGAAGCTCCTCTACGAGGGGATCGACCACGTCCTCGGCAAGCCCAAGAATCAGGGTGAATATTTTCTGACCGACGCGTTCCAGTACATGATCGACAAGGGCGCGAAGATCCAGGTAGTCGACGTCGAAGGATGGTATGACGCCGGGAAGATCGACACGCTGCTCGAGACCAATCAGGCCATGCTCGACCGCGGGCGGTCGCGCCAGCCGAAGGACTTGGGCGACTCGAAGATCATTCCTCCCGTCCACATCGAGGATGGCGTGACTCTGAAGGAGGCGACCATCGGGCCGAATGTTTCCATCGGGGCGGGCACGACGATAGAGCAATCGAAGATCAGCCATTCCATCATCGGCTCGAAGTCGAAGATATCGGGGTCGGTGCTCACCAACTCCCTCATCGGCGACGAGACGGTTCTGATCGGCGTGAGAGGTGAGGTGACGCTGGGCGATCACTCAGAAGTGCGCGCATCGTAGCATCGAAAACGGAGTACCGCGTGCGGCCGAAGCTCGGTCGCAACGTGCTCGGGCTCGGGGCGGTGAGCTTTTTCACCGACGCGTCGACCGAGATGATCTACCCGTTGTTACCGGTGTTCCTCGCGGGCGCGCTGGGCGCCAACGCCAGCTTCATCGGAGCGATAGAGGGAGCGGCAGAGTCGGTTGCGTCGCTGCTCAAGGTCGTCACCGGAGGATGGTCGGACAAAATCGGCCGTCGGAAGCCGCTGATCGTCGCCGGCTATGTGCTCGCATCGATCGTGCGGCCGTTCACGGCACTGGCGCAGACGGCGACCCACGTGCTCGCGCTCCGGGTGACGGATCGAATCGGAAAGGGAATTCGCACCGCTCCGCGGGACGCTCTGCTCGCGGATTCCGCACCAACTGAAATCCGCGGCCGCGCGTTCGGATTCCACTCGGCCGCCGACAACGCCGGGGCGGTGCTTGGTCCGCTGTTGGCGTTTCTCTTTCTGAAAGTTCAGGGCGTGGAATCGCTCGAAACGACCGGTCTGATCGCGCGCGACGAACAGGCGATCAGAAATGTGTTTTGGTTGGCTTCTATTCCGGCCGCTGTTGCCGTAGCGATTTTGATCTTCGTCGTGCGCGATGTTCCACGCACAGGCGCGGGTGATGTGGCCGCCCCGGAATCAGGAGTGGGCGAGCCGGCGAAGCTGTCTCGCCGCTTTTGGGGATTCCTGGTCGTGGTTCTGCTCTTCACCCTCGGAAACTCGACCGACGCGTTCCTGCTCCTGCGAGCGCATCAGCTGGGAGTTCCCATCGCGCTGGCCCCGATCCTCTGGGCGCTTCTGAATCTGATCAAGGCGGCGACAGGGACCTACGGTGGACAGCTCTCCGATACGATCGGCCGGAAGCCGCTCATCATCGGCGGATGGGCGCTGTATGCGGGAGTCTACTTCGCTTTTGGCTGGGCGACCGCCGCGTGGCACGCATGGGCGCTCTTCGCTGTCTATGGAATTTTCTATGGAATGACGGAGGGAACCGAGAAGGCACTGGTCGCTGATCTCGTCCCGCGCAATCGTCGCGGTTCGGCCTTCGGGTGGTACAACCTCGCCATTGGGCTGGGCGCTCTGCCCGCCTCCCTGATCTTCGGGATGATCTGGGACCGCGCCGGGTCGCCGAGTGCTTTCATGTTCGGCGCGATGCTGGCGCTGGTCGCTGCGGCGCTGGTGATGTTCGTCGTTCCAGGTCGCGATTCGCGAGGTGAAGTGATCGCGTAAGCGGTCGGCCGGTTACAGTCCTTCATTCCTCCGCGGGTAGAGTGCGCGTGCTAGCGATTGCACCACTCGCCCAAGGAGGAAAACAATGAAACACGGGAACCGCGCCAGGCTGGTTGGATTGTCGTTCATCGCGGCGCTCGCCGCTTGTGCGGACTCTACAGATTTGGTCACCGCGCCTTCCACAGCGATGCCGGATGTGCGCGGAGAAGTGTCGGCCGCTTCCGCCGCTCAGGAGCGCGCGACGCTGTCGAGAATTGGCCGCCTCGTCGCGATCTCGCTCGATGACCGGCCAATGCGCCACCGTCTCAAAAAGGATCTGCGTGCCGCTCCATTCAGGGAGCACAAGCTCGAGCTCGGGACCTACCTGCGGAGCGACGATGGCCGCCAGCTGCTGAGGCGAATGGCAGCGGCAGGTGGTCGCTCGACTGACGGCGTTCTGACCATGGTCGACCAGGTTCGTTCTCTCGAGCTCTATATGCCAGTTCGCAAGCACCGGGAGAGCTGGGTCGGCGACGGCGATGTTCTCGTCGCCGTGCAACTCGAGGAGGACGATCCCATTGTCGGCTTCAACACCGCCGGCAAAGAGTCTGAAGTGGATCCCACCTCGGCACCGGCGCAGCCCACACTCTCGATCGTCTCTGCGGAAACGCGATTTGACCAGCCGAATCAGCCCGGAATGGAGAACGTCGGAGACCTCAACGGCGCCGCGATCGGGACACGGGTGCCTGCCGGCTTCCAGTCACTGGTGCAGCAGCCTTGCCTGGATTGTCCTGGCGATGGAGGTCCGGCCAGTCCTCCCCCACCGTCGATCCAGCCGGGACTCTACCTCGAGTTCTCCAGGATTCTCGACGTCCACGAACCCTGGAACCGCGGCGATCCGGAGATCGAGGTCCACATTCAGGGTCCAAGCGATCAGGGCAATCCCAGGACCGGCGACGACCTCTCGTGTTCTGGTGAGCACTCTTACGACTACCGCAAGGTCTTCGATCAGGACAACGGATTCTGGAACGGCAGAGTGATGCTGTTCTCCGCCGACGAGGTATCCCGCTTCGAGAGCAGGTTCGCCGACGGCTACCACGTCATGTTCTGGGAAGACGATGACACGGCTTGTGTCTTGAAGCTTGACAACCAGGTTTTGATCGAGCTCCTGAAGGCGACTGCCAGCGCCGGATCGGTCGCGCTCAAGGTCATCCCGATCCAGTGGCGGCTGGTCGCCTCCGCCTTTCTCGCTGCCTTCTTCACCAATCCCGGTGAATGGCTGAGGACGAATGACGATTTTGTCGGCGTAGCCGCGCCGAAGGAAAACTTTGGCTACAACTACCCCGAGAATACGCACGTGATAATGGAAGGCCGGAAGCTGAACGGCCGAGCGACGATCGTTTACCACCAATAGGAGGGTGAGCTATGCGACGAGTGTTGCTTGCTGGTTTCGTGGTGACCTATGTTCTGTCCGCTGGGGGGGGGACGAATAGGATGGAAGCTCAGGTCCAGGCGGGGCAGACCGAATACGACGCTCGCGCGCTTCGGTTGGAGAGCAGTTGGGGTTTCGGGATGCTGGTGCGCGGTCGCGAAGGAACGGTCATCGGCAAGGTAGGCGGATTACGGGCGCCTGATCTCGCGACGGCGGTCTCCCCGTCCACTGAAGCGATCCGTGAGGCAAAGGAGTTCAAGCAACACTACGACCGGGGCAATCTGGCGCTGGTCGGTGGGGCGGTGGCGATGACGGTCGGTATCGGACTCGCCCGGCTCGATGGTGCGGACGCCAACGTTCTGGTCCCGGCGTATGCGGTTGCCGTTGCCGGGACAGCCCTCGTCGGATACGCCGCGGTTCAGCTCAACCGAGGGTACACCGCCCTGGCCAGGTCCATCTGGTGGCACAACCGGGATCTGCGCAAATAGCCGAGTGACCACTCTCCTCGCGTAACAGTCGATGGAATGGCGGCCGCTCGGCATCCGGGCGGCCGCCAATCGCATCGTCCGCGGCCGCCGACGAGCCGCCTGACGCGCAACGACTCGCCAATACCGGATCGTCATGTCCAGAATCATTTTCAGCCTCGTTGTTGCCGGCGCTTTTTACATGGTGTGCCCGTCGCCGGTACTCGCACAGTTAGAAAAAGGCGAGCCGGCCACGTATGACGCGCGCGCGCTTCGTATCGAGTCGCACTGGGGGAGTAAGCAGATAGTGCGCGGCGCTGACGGTCCGGTGGTTGGAACGGCGGGCGTGTTCAGGACCGCCGACGTCGCCCAGATCGTCGCCGGTTCCCCACGCGCTGAGGCCGAAGCCAGGCTCTTCAAGGCGAGCCACCGGAGCGGCGCCGTCGCCAGCGCGCTGGGCGCACTGACGTTCGGCGTCGGGCTCATCGCCACCACCAACAGCTCGAACAACGCTGCCACGCCGATCCTCATGATCGGCGGGCTCGGCTCCATCCTCTGGGGTGCCAGGAGACTCGATAGTGCGTACTCCTCGCTGTCGCGAGCGGTCTGGTGGTACAATCGCGATCTCAAGTCACGAGACTGAGCGGCTTTTTCTCCAGCGGCGGTAGGCAACCCACGCCAGCGCGGCCAGCGCGCTTAGTGGAATCAGGATCCCGAGTGCGGCGATCGAACCGGCTATCAGTCCGACGAAGTTTCTCCACGCCCGGCGCAGCGCCGCAGCGATCGGATTTTCGCCCGGGTTGTTTCCGAATATCGGACCCGGCTCGTGGATGGTGATGGTGAGCGTGCTCATTGCCACCCGCGCGCTCAGATAGCGAAGGCGTCCCTCGTACCGCTCGATCTCCTCACGCACCCGCGCGAGCTCGCGCTCGACGCGCAGAACTTCGTCGAGCTTGCCGGTGCGGTTGGCGAGCAGGCTGATGAGCCGCTCCTCCAGTCGCCGCGCGTTCGTCACGCGCGCGGTGATGTCGACGAACTCCTCCCCAATGTCCTGAGCGCTGGACGAAACCGTCTCCACCTTTCCGATCGTCGACAAGGATGCGACCGCTTCATCGTATTTCGTGGCGGGAATCTTGATCTCGAAGGTGGCCTGACGGAGCTGATCGCGGCCGCCGATGATGGAAGAGTTTGCCACGAAGCCCCCCACCTGCACGGCGAGCTGCCGCACTTTGAGGACAGCGGGGTCGAGCTGCTCGACCTCGATGAAGGCCTGTCCGGTGCGGATCATCATCGAAGTCCCGGCGGTGTTGTACTGTCCGAGCCCCACCAGCGCATCGACGCCGGACTGTTGCTCGGGCGCCATCGCCGCAGCACCCGCTGCCCTTGTTGTTTGAGCGACTTTCATCTGCTCGGTCACGACTCCGCGGCCTGAGAAGTCGGTCTCGTTTGCCGCGGAAAGGCCAACCGAGGGAGGTCGCGAGGGTGCCGAGCCCCCCGAACCGTCGCTTGCGGCCGTCGCAGCCGTGTCCTGGCCTGCATCCCCCTGGCAGGCCACGCCGATTGCGGCGCACATGACTATGGATGCAGTAATGAAAGCTCGCGCGGGAATTCGCATTTTATGGCTCGTTGGTGGAGTGGTCATACTGGGGAGACGCCATCGAAGCCATTTCCTGCACACACGAGTGCCAGTCGAAGCTTCCAACCCGC
>JBKKAY010000092.1:0-2837 GCA_046714195.1 Gemmatimonadaceae bacterium | reverse complement strand
ATTCGGCAGCGCTGGCTCGTCGTCATCACGACGCTGGCGATGGCCGCGCTCGGGCTCTACAACTACACTCGACTCCCGATCGACGCGGTGCCGGACATCACCAACGTCCAGGTACAGGTCAATACCGAAGCGCCGGGCTTCTCCCCGCTCGAGGCGGAGCAGCGCGTAACCTACCTCGTCGAAACAGCGATGGCGGGCTTGCCGCTGCTGCAGGAGACGCGCTCGATCTCGCGTTACGGACTTTCCCAGGTCACCGTGGTGTTCGAGGATGGGACCGACATCTTCTGGGCGCGACAGCTCATTGCCGAGCGAGTTCAGGAGGTCAAGAGTCAACTGCCGCCGGGACTCGAACCGAGGATGGGGCCAATTGCCACCGGCCTCGGAGAGATATTCCTCTGGACGGTGGAGGCGAAGCCGGGGGCGCTGACCCCAGACGGACTGGCCTACACGGGGATGGACCTTCGAACCATCCAGGACTGGATAGTGCGACCGCAATTGAAAACAGTTGCGGGCGTGGCCGACGTGAACACCATCGGCGGTTACACGAAAGAATTCCACGTCACCCCGTATCCCGACAAGCTCCTCTCCTTCGGGCTCTCGTTTCGTGACGTGCTCGACGCGCTCGCGCGCAACAACAGCAATATCGGGGCGGGATACATCGAGCGCAGCGGCGAGCAGTACCTGATCCGGGTACCCGGACAAGTACAGGGGTTGGAAGACATCCGGCAGATCGTCGTCGGGAACTACCGGGGCACGCCCATTCGTCTCGGTGATGTGTCGGACGTGCTGCTGGGCAACGAGCTGCGAACCGGCGCCGCGACGGAAGACGGGAAGGAAGTAGTACTCGGCACCGTCTTCATGCTGATGGGCGACAACAGCCGCACGGTGTCGAGACGCGTGGCCGCGAAGATGGAGGAGGTGAACCGCACTTTGCCCGCGGGCGTCGTCGCGAAAACAGTCTACGATCGGACCACGCTTGTCGACGCAACGATCGAGACGGTGCAGCATAATCTTCTGCTCGGCGCGCTTCTCGTCATTGCCATCCTTTTCATATTTCTCGGCAACGTCCGGGCGGCGATCATCACCGCCTTTGCCATTCCCCTGTCGATGCTCTTTGCGATTACGGGAATGGTGGAGCGCGGAGTGAGCGGGAATCTTCTCAGCCTGGGCGCGGTGGATTTCGGGATCATCGTCGATGGCGCCGTTGTGATCGTCGAGAACTGCATGACCCGCCTCGCCGGCCGCCAACACCAGCTCGGACGATTGCTGACGCGTCACGAGCGGCTCGAGGTCGTCGGGGACGCGGCGACGGAGGTCTGGAGGCCCACGCTGTTCGGACAGTTGATCATCATGGTCGTCTATCTGCCGATTCTCACGCTCACCGGCATTGAAGGAAAGATGTTCTTTCCGATGGCTTTTACCGTGCTCATGGCGCTGTTGGGTGCGATGATACTGTCGATCACGTTCGTGCCGGCGGCGGTGGCGATCTTCATTACCGGCCGGGTATCGGAGAAGGAAAGCGCTCCAGTGCGGTTGGCGACGAAGGCCTATGTCCCCGCCCTCGCCGTGGCGATGCGCAACCGCGCTATTACCGTGACGGCCGCGTTAGTCCTCATGCTGGTAACCGGGGCAATGGCCACGCGCCTTGGCAGCGAATTCCTGCCCAGCCTCGACGAAGGTGACCTCCTCGTCCACGCTCTACGCATTCCCGGGACGAGCTTGTCCACCGCGGTCGACATGCAGCACGCCCTCGAGCGAAAACTCAAAACCTATCCTGAAGTGGATTATGTGTTCTCCAAGATCGGGACGGCCGAAATCGCCACCGACCCGATGCCGCCCAGCGTTGCCGACACATACGTCATGCTGAAGCCGCGCGACCGCTGGCCCGATCCCACTCGGCCCAAGGACGACCTGGTCGAGCAGCTCCAGCGAGAGCTCCCTTCAATGCCCGGCAACAACTACGAGTTCATCCAGCCGATCCAGATGCGCTTCAACGAGCTGATCGCGGGCGTCCGGAGCGACGTGGCGGTCAAGGTCTTCGGTGACGACATGGAGCAGTTGGCGGAAGTAGGGACTCGAATCGAAGCGGTGCTTTCTGCTGTCCCTGGCGCGGCTGACACGAAGGTGGAGCAGACATCGGGTCTGCCGATGTTGACGATCAATCTCAACAGGGCAGAGATGGCCCGCCTCGGGCTCAGTGTGGCAGACGTCCAGGACATCGTCGAGGTAGCGATCGGCGGAAAATCAGTCGGACAGGTCTTCGAGGGTGACCGGAGGTCGGACATCGTCGTTCGGTTGCCCGAACAGGTCCGGACGAACCTCGACGAATTGAGCCGCCTGACGATCCCGCTCCCCCAGGGTGGCCGCTTCGCCGATGGAACCGGGGTGATGCCTGTGGCCGCGGGCGCGCGCGGCTTCGTCCCGCTCGGATCCGTGGCGGAAATTGAGATCGCGCCGGGGCCGAACCAGATCAGCCGTGAGAACGGAAAGCGTAGGGTCGTCGTAACGGCCAACGTTCGCGGCCGGGATATCGGATCGTTCGTCGCCGAGGCGGAACGGCGGATCGACGAAGGCGTGGAGATTCCACCGGGATACTGGACCGCATGGGGCGGTCAGTTCGAGCAGCTGGTTTCGGCGCGCCGACGCCTTCAGGTCGTCGTGCCGGTGGCGCTGCTGCTGATCTTCGGTTTGCTCTTCGCCACCTTCGGCACGGTGCGTGACTCGCTGCTCGTATTCACGGGCGTACCGCTTGCCCTCACCGGCGGCATTTTCTTCCTGTGGGCCGGCGGCATACCGTTCTCCATTTCAGCAGCCGTCGGCTTCATCGCCTTGTCCGG
>JBKKAY010000091.1:0-4322 GCA_046714195.1 Gemmatimonadaceae bacterium | reverse complement strand
CGCAGGCGCATGAGACCATCGAAGGTCTCGGGCGAGAACCACGTCTTGCTGCGCTGGGTTCCGAAGTGCTGCATCAAGAGCTCGACTTTGCGGGCACGCATCTCGTCGTTCACCGGTACGAACACGTTCGGTTGCGCGAGATCGGCGTCGTATTTCGGAATCTCGTATTCCAGCACCATGTGGTGCCGGAAGGTGTTCCACGTTAGCTCCGAGAGGAGCCGATGATCCTGATGACCGTCCTGTCCGCGATGCGTGAACACCACGTCGGGAGTGAAGCGCCGCTTGACGTCCTCGAAGCGCTCCTTGATCTCCGCTCCCTGATATGGAAAGAAGCCATCACGAAAGCCCAGCACCTCCACCTCGGAGTGCGCGGCACCATTCAGAAAGATGTCGGCACTCGCGCAGGCCTCGTCAGCGCGAGGACCGGCGGCGCTGAACACGACCCAGTGCACCCGCGTGTCGGGACGTGCAGCAATCATGGAGAGGATGGTTCCACCACAGCCGATCTCGGCGTCGTCGGAGTGAGCACCCAGGCAGAGAACACGAAGGCCCTCCGATCGCGCCGGAAGAACCGGCGAGAACGTGATCATGCGGAAGCCGCTGCCTTCCTCTCGGACACCGCCGCCTTTGCTTCGCCCGATGGCACGTGGACGGGAGCGTCGTGGAGCGTGAGGCTGTAGCGCGTGGAGGCGTGCTGCCACACGTACCAGGGCGGATTGCCCGCCTCGTGCAGATCGTCGAGACGCTTCTTGTCCTTCGCGGTGTCCATCGGCACCCAAAAGCCGTCGTACGAGTACGCGAGCAGCTTCTGATCGGCCATCAGGCGCGTGAACGGCTCGAGGACTAGCTCCTCGCCGGGGCGCATGTAGTCGAAGATCTCCTTGCGGAACGCGAAGTACCCGGCGTTGACGCGGAGACCGGATTGGACGATGTCGCGAATGCTCGTCACCGCGCCACTTTTGTCGGCGGTCACGAAGTGATAGCTGACGTTGGGCGGCACGGAGACGAAGCTCGCCACCGCGTCGTTCGCGCGGAAGAAGTGGAGATACTGGGGCAGGGGCAGGTCAGTGAGCCCGTCCGAGTAGTTCGCCAGGAACATCTCCTCGCCCTCGAGATACGGCTTTACAGCCATCAGACGCTCGCCGAGGTTGGCCTTGTAGCCGGTGTCGACGAAGGTGATGCGCCAGTCCTCAATGTCGCTGTTGATCAACTCTCGCTTCCGTCCACCGTCGGAGAGGATGAAGTCGTTGGTGACCGCTTCCTCGTAATTGAGGAAATAGTTCTTGATGAGGTCGCCCCGGTATCCGAGGCAGAGGATGAAGTCCTTGAACCCGAAGTGGGCGTAGTACTTCATCACGTGCCAAAGGATGGGACGATAGCCCAGGGGTACCATCGGCTTCGGGACGTCGTCGGCGTAGTCACGCAGACGCATGCCAAGGCCACCGCAGAACAGAACGACCTTCATCATTGACTCCTGGGTGTCGCAAGAAGCGCCCGAGCGCCCCCGGCTTCACCGTATCTGGGCAGAAAGCCCTCTCGTTTGGCTATCATCCCAATGGAATAATCATTCCGACTGCCGCATGGCCCTGTCCGCTGGTTCAAGTCGTTGATTTTTCAGTGGTTAGGGCGTGATTTATGCGCTCCGATCCGGTGGATTTGTGGCTTTCGGACGGCGGTGGCGGTGCTCACGCACCGGAGATGTTGCGCGCATGCCGCAGTACGTGAGTGGTCTTGCGAGAACAGTCCCACGTGGCCGGATTGCACCACATGCGTCGTACGTAACCGAAGCCTGCGAACAGGGTTCAGGCTTCACCTGCCATTTTGAAGGAAGTCATGTCACGTCAATACGGTGTGGTGGTGATCGGCGGCGGAATCGTCGGCACCGCGACTGCGATGGCCCTGCTCGATAGGGGCGTGCGCTCCGTGGTCGTCCTCGAAGCCGAGGACCGGCTGGCTACCCATCAGAGCGGGCGCAACAGCGGGGTCATTCATTCGGGCCTCTACTATAAGCCCGGCTCGCTCAAGGCCAGGAACTGCGTCGAGGGCCGGGAAGCGATGTATCGCTTCTGCGAGGAGGAGGGGATTCCCCACCGCCGGAGCGGCAAGCTCGTCGTCGCCACGAGACAGAGCGAGGTCCCGACGTTGGACGAGCTCGAGCGGCGCGGGCGGGCGAATGGCCTTCTCGGACTGAAGCGCCTCAGCGGTCCGGAGCTCAAGGAGATCGAGCCGGAGGTTCAGGCGCTCACCGGACTCTGGGTCCCCGAAGCGGGGATGACCGATTATTCAGCTGTGACGGGGGCCTACGCGCGAAAGATCGAGAACGCCGGCGGAGAGATCCGCACTCACACCCGTGTCCTTGCCGTCAGGGACTTCGGAAGCGAGCTGGCGGTCGAGACCACGCAGGGAGCCGTGCACACGAAGTACCTGGTAAACTGCGCTGGGCTTCAGTGCGATCGCGTCGCTCGCATGTGCGGGATCGAACCGGGGGTCTCCATCGTGCCCTTCCGCGGGGAGTACTACGATCTGGTTCCGGAACGCCGGCACCTCGTGAATACGGCGATCTATCCAGTGCCTGACCCAAACCTGCCCTTCCTCGGCGTGCACCTGCATCGCACGATCGACGGGCGTGTCGAGTGTGGCCCGAACGCCGTGCTCGCGTGGAAGCGCGAGGGCTACCGGCACTCGGAGATCTCAGCGCGCGATCTCTGGAGCACCTTCTCGTATGGTGGCTTCTGGAAGATGGCGTCGAAGCACTGGAAGGCGGGCGCGGCGGAGATGCGCCGTTCGTTCAGCAAGAGCCTCTTCGTTCGTGACCTTCAGATGCTCGTGCCGAATGTGAGAAGCGAGGATCTTGTGCGAGGCAAGAGCGGCGTACGTGCGCAGGCGGTGGATGACACCGGCAAGTTGCTCGACGACTTCCACATCGTCGAAGGTTCACGCTCGATCCACGTGCTGAATGCGCCATCTCCAGCCGCGACGTCGTCGATCAGCATCGGGCGATACGTCGCGAATCTGGCCGCGAAGCAGCTGACAGTTGGTCCTGCCCCGCAGACGGTGTAGGACTGTCATCCCGAGCGCAGCGGGGGATCTGCTTTTCGATTTGCGTATAGCGCATAGCGTATTGAACGGTGGGTAGAACTGCGTCGGATGGCAGTGTCGCGCGGCGCCGGCGTTAACCATCCTCTCGACGAAACCACGTTCGGACAAAGAATCCCCTGCCGTCGGATGGCCGGTCGATCTCTACGATGAATGCTCCCGGCAGGGCTGTCGGAACGAAGATCACCGATAAACCGCGACTTCGGGAATCGGAACCACGAAGCTTCCACCC
Source organism: Gemmatimonadaceae bacterium (assembly GCA_046714195.1). Lineage (GTDB taxonomy): Bacteria > Gemmatimonadota > Gemmatimonadetes > Gemmatimonadales > Gemmatimonadaceae > UBA4720. The sequence continues at coordinate 994 of JBKKAY010000091.1, read as the reverse complement.
CATTCCCGGATGCCCGCGAGCTGATCCATGATTTCGGTCTTGAGATTCCATGGGAGAATCAGCACGTAGTCCGGCCGCGCATCCCACAAGCGCTCCGGCGGAAAAATCGGGATGTGAGTCCCGGGAAGAAACTTCCCATGCTTGTGGGGGCTGCGGTCCACTGTGAAATCAAGAAAGTCCGTGCGTATGCCGCAGTAGTTGAGCAGAGTGTTGCCCTTTCCCGGCGCACCATAACCCGCGATCCGTTTGCCGGTCCGCCTGGCTTCGATCAGGAATTCCAGCAACTTGCGCTTGGTCTCGCGCACTCTCTCCTCGAAGTCCTCGTAGTATCCGAGTGTCGCCACTCCAGCATCCGCCTCGCGCGCGCGGAGCGCGACCAGCCGATCGGTGACCTTTTTGGTCGAATCTTCGGCATGGCCCGCGTAAATGCGGATCGAGCCGCCATGAGTCGGCAGCTCCTCGACGTCGAAGATCGAAAGGCCGTGCGCGGCGAAGATATGGTCTGCCGTGTAGAGCGAAAAATAGGAAAAATGCTCGTGGTATACCTGATCAAACTGATTGCCGTCAATCGTCCGAAGCAGGTGCGGGAACTCGATGGTAACGACGCCTGAGGGAGCGAGGAGCACCTTGAGGCCACTGACAAAGTCGTTCAGATCAGGCACTTGAGCGAGCACGTTATTGCCGATGATCAGATCCGCTGCGTGACCGGCTGCGATCAACTCCCGCGCGGTGGCAACTCCGAAGAACTTTACGATGGTCGGGACACCCTTCGATACCGCGACCTTCGCCACGTTAGCGGCCGGTTCGATACCCAGAGCCGGGATGCCGCGCTCAACGAAATACTGTAGTAGATACCCATCGTTGCTTGCTATCTCCACAACCCGGTTCTTGCTCGTCAACCCGAGTTGCTCGATCATCTGATCGACGTAACCCCGGGCGTGGCTCAACCAGGAATCCGAGAACGATGAGAAATAGGCGTATTCGGAAAAGATCT
>JBKKAY010000090.1:0-6592 GCA_046714195.1 Gemmatimonadaceae bacterium | reverse complement strand
GTGAACAAGCTCACCATCGAGCTCGATCGAGGGTGGTGAAGAAAACGCGAGAGACAGCTTTGCCGCTCGGAAGCTTCGGACCGGCGACAGTCCTTCGTGGGTGCCGCGGATCGCGGCGGCGAACAGGCGGACCCGCTGCCAGACACTCGCGTCCCTGATCACGCATACATCGAGCTCGCCGTCGATGACGGATGCACCTGGCGCTATCTGAAAGACTCCGCCGAGGAATCGCCCATTCGAGACGGTGACCATCAGCATCTCGTCGCGCGACTGGTCCGGGTCGTGATCGATTGCTATCGCGCGCCCGCGATAGGTGAAGAGTTGAGCGAGCGCAGCGTAGATGTAGACGGCGTCTCCCTTGAGAAGCTTGACGCGGGTGCTCGCTTCGAGGACCGACGCGTCGAATCCGAAACCGCAGCTGTTCACGAAGTGTCGCCCGTCGATGCGTCCGACGTCGATAGCCGTCGCGCTGCCGGCCGCGATCAGGGCAGCGAGCTGCTCCGGACTGTAATTCGCCACGCCGAGCGTCTTCGCGAAATCGTTTCCGGTCCCGGCTGGGACTACCGCGAGCGCGCAGTCAGCCCCGGATTTCACAATGGCGTGCGCGACGCGGCTGCAGGTGCCGTCACCGCCGATGACGGCGATCGTCGCCCAGCCCTGAGCGATCGCCTCGAGCGTGAGCCGATCTTCGTCGCCGCTCCGGCGCGTCTCCTTCACCTCCCGAATGCCAAACGCGGCGAAGCTCTGCGTGATCTCCTGCAGTCTTCGCCGCGCGGCGCCTTTTCCGGCGGCGGGGTTCAGTAACAGCCCCGCCGTTCTAGTCAGAGTTTCTCAGCGGATTGAGCTCTGTGGATCAAAGTGAGTTCAGCTCTAAAACCGGTTGGATGCGAAACACCCGCCCGTTGCGCACTGGATCCAGATGGTCCCGCGCGCGTTCTGGAATGCGGCGTCGGCCGGGTCGCGGCTGACGTCAGTGAGCGTCGCGAACTGGAAGAGCGGCTCACTTCCACCCGCGACGCTCACGTTGCATGTGGACGGATCCCGAAAGTCGACGTCGGATGCCCGGCCCGAAGGCTGGTCGTAATTCTGGCACCAGAGCACATAGCCGAGCGGTGCGGATGGAAATACGCCCGTTCGCGTGCGCGGGTACTCGAACAGCCCCCAGCGAGTGCGCGAGTTGTTTGTGGAATTGACCGGACCGGGAGCGACCCAGATCAGATATCTGGTTCCGGGCTTCAGCCCATACATCAGCTCCGTGTAGCGGAGGTCCTTGTTCTCGGCCACGCCGATGACGCGGAAGCCTTCAGGACCGGTGAGCGGATCGATGTCGGTGCTGGCGCCAAGGGGTCCGATCTCGACTGCCACCTGCTGGCCGGCCTCACGCGCCGGCCGGTAGTAGCTGCGGCGGGCCCCGGCGGCGTAGCGGTTGATCTCCGTGAGCATCGGGCTGACATCTACGTGAACGACCGCAAGGCGCGGGTCCCTCGAGACCGGCACCGTTGTCGTCGGTGTGGTGGCGACCGAGCCGCCGCACCCGGCCGCGAAGAATGCGACACTGAGCGTGCAAACAGCGCGAGTCGAAATGGAACGGGTCATTTGACCAACCTCCTCCAAAGAGTGGCGTCGGGGACTGTTTCGACAACGGATTCAATTAGCGGGCCGCGCTCATCCATGGACGGTCATCTTGCAACCCGTGGGCCTAATACGCCTCCACGCCGTGATTGCCGGAGGTGCAACAGCCGCCGCTGCACGAGAACCACAAAGGGTCATCCGCAAAGAACGACGCGGTCGGAGCGGAAAAGCTTGCAAAGCTTATTTCCGACTTCCACAACATGGTCGACTTCCGCAAGAAGGGGGTGCGGGCGCCAGAAGGGTCGAGCGTGCACGGCCTGAAATCCGCTTCGGAGCTGAAGGGTTGTCCGTACTCATGGCAGGGGAAGACATTGCTTCGCGGGTGAATAGCTATCAGAGTCCAGCTCCGATCGAATTCGAGAAGTTCCAGCTCAGTCCGCTTCGTAGTGTCGCCGCTTCCCGCGCTCATGGTAGTTTTTGCGACGAGAGCGTAGCGCGCCTTGTCGCCGGGCTTGATCCCGTCGAACGTGGTATAGGACACGCTCAGGTTCTCTATCCACGCGAGCAACTGTGCCCGCGCGGGAGCTCTGGTGGAGCTTACGAGCTTTGCGCCTTCGACGGCAGTAATCCGGACCGGGACACTCTGGTCGCATCTTGCATTCGCCTGGTACGCTCCTTCGATACACCTTTGCCGAACGACGGCGGACATGCGCTTGGCGTTGAGATAACTCTGCCTCTGTTCCATCTCCAGCGTGACGCCCCGACCAGGGATGTCAACATAATTGGGCTGCTCGTAGTTCCCAGCGGAGGTGCCCATGCTGTGGGTCGGCTGACCCGGTTGCATCCCGGCTGTGCACGACACCACGCCGAGAACTGCGATTGCGAGCAGCGAGCACAGCGCAGTGGTGAGATTTCGCCTTGGCATCTTCCTACCTCCGTCAAATGGTTTGAAACCGGTTACCGTGTAGCACCAGCGCCCAGCGAACGTATTTCGTTTACGACCCCGCGAAGTGCCGGATCCGCGGATCTCCACAGATCACCGAGCGCAGTACCCCATCGACGCGCTACGACCGCGTCGCCTCTCTTCGCGGCGATCTCTACGCGCAAAGCCATGACCCTTCCGAACGATGCGGCTGCGGCCGGGTCCCGAATGGTCGTCGAGCTGAAAGTCGGCAGCGCGCCAAGCGCCGCATCGAGGGCGATCACGGCAGCCGATGTATCTCCGACCTGCGCCCTGAGCCACGCATCGTGGAAGACGTAGTCAACGGATGTGTCCCCAGGGCGCCGTCCCCGGCGCTCGGCGGCAGTTGCCGCGAGGAGAGCGCGCACACGCGCGACATCGCCGCGCGCAAAGGCTTGTTGCGCGAGCCAGAGCTTGTCGCTGGTCGCCGGGATGCTGAGCGCGCTCTTTCCCCCGGTACATGGGGTTGCGAGACTTGCCGCCCTATCGCCGAGATCGGATCTCACCGCGTCACGAATGTCGGGAGTTATGTAATTGCGGACCGCCGAGTCCAGCTGCTCCGCCGATGCCAGCAGCTCCGGCCCGCATACTCCCAGCGCCGCGTAAGAGAAGTATCTACTCGCCGGCAACGCGACCTTGGGCGGCACCGTTCCGCCCGTCAACGCCTGCGTTCTCAGAGTGCGCTCCCAGTACGCGGCGACCAGATCAGCGCGACCCGTGAGGGCAGCGACCCACTGGAGCTCTCTCTCTGTGCCCGGCGTCGCGGGATTCGCGAAAAGGGAATCCGCTACCGAGCGCGCAGTCGCGAATTCCCCGCGCTTAAAGTGTATCCTGACTTTGCGCGCCCGAAGCCGCATGAGATCGACGGCTTTGACACCGTCATCGGGCGCCTGCGACACGAGCGACAGCGCCGAGTCCAGCGCGCGAAGCGCAGCGCTTGCCCGCGGTGGACCTTCACCCAGCTCGAGGCGCGCCTCGAGGGCGTCCGCCCGCGCCTCCTGCGCGCGGAAGCTGCGAGGGAAACGCTCGACCCACCTCAATGTGAATGCATCCAGGAGCGCCGTGTTCCTTCTCAGAGCAGCGTCGGAAGACGCGGGCCTCTGCAGCAAGCCGAAAGTCGCGGCTGGATACGGAACGAAGCCAACCGTGTCATCAGGCGAGAGTGTCGCGTACGCTCTGTAGCGTGGCCGCCCGGGGCTGTCACCTATGCCCGTGCGCGCGACGGTGGACGAGACCGGCATGAGCGTCTGCAATCTGGACGCGGGGAAAATCTCGTGCGCCCCGGGCTGCACCCGAAGGGCCCTCGTGTAGGCATCGAGGGCGGAGTGCCAGCTGCTACGGAACGCCCACGCCGAAGGAGACGAGGGGGCTCTGACGACGGTGCTGTCGTTGAACTGACACTCGCCTAGCCCGTACCAGCCGACGAAATCGAGTGAGTCGCGTTTTGTCAGCTCTCGGTAGGCAGCGCACGCGGCAGGGAAGCGTTGCTCGAGAAAGGCCGTCAATCCGTTGGCGACGAGCTGATCGCGTGGTGATAGCGCTTCGCTTCCGCCGAGATCGCGCACAAGCTCCTGGGCTTCACTGCGTCGCTCCGGCCCTCGCCAGGTTACCAACTGCGCGAGCCAGAGCCTTGCGGGTGCGTAAGTCGCATGGGCGCTGACGGCCTCGCGGAAACTGCGCTCTGCTGCCGCGACGTTCCATTCCGCGATGGACATGTGTCCGCGACTGCACGCTGACCATGCACGAAAGGACCGCGTGCGGCCGTCGCAACCGAGCGCGGCGCGCGGACGGTCGCCCATGCCGAGCAATCGTTGTGCGACACCAGCGTAGTACTCCTCGTTTCGGGGCGCCGGAACGCCGAATTCATCGAGGCTTTCGGCGGACCGCGCATCATACAGATGAATTCTTACGCGGGGCGCCCGCGGGTTGCCCGAAGCCTGGACCCAGACCGCTCTGCCCGCGCCCACGCGCCGCGCGAGAGCGATCGCGCGGCCCTCTGTCGCAGGGCTCTCTGCTCCGTCGGCAATGGCTTGAGCGACCCTGGTGTCGGGAACGACGGGCAGCCCCTCCCACTTCGTAAGGGCGTCATAAAGACTATCGGCGACCTGCCCGCCGATTCCCCCGCCTGCGGCCGATCGCATCGAAGAAAGCACGACGAACCTGGTTGAATCGAGCGTCGGAACGGCGGCGAACATTGCGGGGAGTGACCCGGCATTTAACGCTGCTGCGACCGCGCCTCCAATCGCGAGCACCGCGAGCACGGAAAGCGCTGATCGCAGAGGGTGCGCTCGGACGGCAGAGAGCCATCTCTGAGGGACCGACCGATACGTCGAATCGGCCCTGACCGCTGGCCTTCCCCCACCGCTCGGATACGAATCGGGGAACGCCGCGGCGAGCTCGTGTGCTTCGAGCGGGTCAGCCTCGAAGAGCGGCGGCGAGGCCAGCGCGTTCTTGAGCGGCGTGTCGCGCGCCGGTGTCCTGGTCGTGGCGACCGGCGGGTGGAGCGCCTCCTCAAGGTCGGCGGCCGTGGCGTATCTGTCCGCGGGATCCTTGGACAGCGCCTTCGCTACCACGGCGTCCAGCCAGCGCGGGGAGTCTCGCCGCATTGAGGAGAGGTGCGGTGGCGGCTCGGTGAACCGCTTGACGAACCCGTCTTTCCCGGAGAAAGGCGGCTTGCCGACCAGCATTTCGTGGAGGACACAGCCAAGACTGTAAATGTCGGATCGGGCATCGATGGCCCGATCACCCAGGAGTTGCTCCGGGCTCATGTAAGCGGGTGTCCCGGGACCGGCGACTCCGGTCGCCGTGAGCTGCCGGACACCGCCTACGTCGATGGCCCTCGCAATTCCAAAATCAGCGACGACAGCGTGACCGCCCGAGAGCAGGATGTTCTCGGGTTTGATGTCCCGGTGGACTATGCCCTGTTTGTGCGCGTACGCGAGCGCGTCAGCTGTCTCACGCGCGATCGTGCACGCGGCCTCGACGGCCATCTGACGCTCGCGATGCATCCGGACGCGGAGAGTCTCGCCCTCCACGAAGGGCATGACGTAGTAGAGCAGGGCCTCGACGTGACCCGAGTCGTGGAGTGGCAGGATGTTCGGATGCTGCAGTCGCGCCACGAGGCGGATCTCCCGAATGAAGCGGATCTCACCGGTTTCGGAAGTCGGGTCGGCGTTCAATACCTTGATCGCAACCCTGCGCTCGTGCTTGAGATCGCGCGCGAGAAATACGGTAGCGAAAGCGCCCTGGCCGATCTGACGCTCGAACTCATAGCGTCCGCGGAGCGCGATCCGCAGTGCGGCGATCGGGTCCTCAAAGGAGGAGAAGGGGCCTTCCTCACGCACGTCCGTCATCCGCATCTGCGGGTTTCTCGGATGTGCTCGCGCAGCAGTCGTCGCTCGGAGGGTTGAGCACGGCGACTCGTCCGGTGTTGCGCGCTGCGAGAACTGAGCATTTTACCTGCTCGTGACGAATCGCCGCAAACATACGAGCATAAGGCAGCGATGGCCAGAATTTCCGGAGGGCATCCGGGTGCCTTTTCGCGGAGTTCGTGGGCCCCTTGAAGTGAGGGGACTAACTGGATAGGTTGAGAATCCCCCTTCCGACCGGCTGGGAAAGCGGCTCAGGAAAAGCGGGTTGGGGCACCAGCACTAGAAATTTGCTTCCAATCACTTGACGAATGAACCGCCTCGGTTTATTCTTCAAGGCTGCCGCAGAATTACGCGGCAATTCAAAATTCAGCCGCCTGAAGGCAGGGCGTGCAAGCGCTGTTTGAAAATCGAAGTTGAGATCGATGGATGTGCGAGGCGAGGTCTATGATCCGTGGCTCTTCAGTGCTACGGGGAGACTTCAAAACCTGAAACATTCAAAGTGATTCCGGACGTGGAAGTCAAACGACTTACGTCTGGAGACGACCGCGTTCGGGAGAGCAGTCAAATCTTCAAACTATTGGAGAGTTTGATCCTGGCTCAGGACGAACGCTGGCGGCGTGCTTAACACATGCAAGTCAAGGGGGCCCAGCAATGGGCAACCGGCGAACGGGTGCGTAACACGTGAGCA
>JBKKAY010000089.1:0-23751 GCA_046714195.1 Gemmatimonadaceae bacterium | reverse complement strand
GGTCGCACGCGTGAGGGAAAGCCTTACGCAGTATCACGAAGCTGCTTTTCCACAGGCGGCATGTGAGTTGCTTTGAGTGACGACATCAGACGCTAACGCGAATGCTCCATGGCGGTCAAGACGAGTGAAAGTGCGAAGTTGAGTGCCCGCGCTCAGCTCACCGAGTACCGGAAGAAACGGGACTTTACGAAGACGAGAGAGCCGTCGGGTGAGACGGCTCCCAAGCGCACGGGTCGCCTCCGCTTCGTGATCCAGAAACACGCCGCCAGTCACCTGCATTTTGATCTGCGTCTCGAGCTCGACGGGGTGATGAAAAGCTGGGCGGTGCCTAAGGGTCCGAGCCTCGACCCATCCGTGAAGCGCCTGGCGATGGAGGTGGAAGATCACCCGATCGATTACAACACCTTCGAGGGCACCATTCCCAAAGGCGAGTACGGCGGCGGGACGGTAATGCTTTGGGATCGCGGAACTTACACCTCGGATGTGGCGGCATCTCCCGATGAAGAAGGTGATGCGATCCGGGACGGGCTCAAGCGCGGCGATCTCAAGATCACCTTCCACGGCGAGCGCCTGAAAGGATCGTTCGCCCTGATCCGAATGAAGTTCTCGCAGGGCGGATCCTCCTCAGCCAAGCCCCAGTGGCTTCTCATCAAGCACAAGGGCGAGTACGCGGCGACGGAGGACGTGGTCGCCGAGAACATGACTTCGGTGGAAAGCGGCCGGACGATGGAGGAGATCGCCTCCGGCGAATCCAGAGTCTGGCACAGCGACCGCGAGCCTAAAGCATCGAAGGAGGAGAGCACTGTGGTTCTCGAGCCGATGTACGCGAGCGTCGGCAGCGATGTGCCCGGCGAGGGCTGGACGTTCGAGCCCAAGTACGACGGCATCCGCGTCCTCGCCTACGCAACTTCAGAGAGCGTCAAGCTGGTCACCCGGAACGGAAAGGACAAAGCGCCGCAGTTCCCTGAAATCGTGGCATCGCTCAGGAAGCTCGCGAGCCGGACGAAGAGATCAATGGTGGTGGATGGCGAGATCGTGGCACTGACCGACGGAGAGCCGGCCCGCTTTCAGGAGCTTCAGTCCCGGATGCACGTCAAGGAATCCCAGTTGATCGAGCGACACTCGAGCTCGAGCCCCGCCGCGCTGATTCTGTTCGACATCCTGGTCGATGGCGACGATGTGCTCATCCACGAGCCGTGGAAAAAGCGTCGCGAGCGCCTGGTGAAGCGCGTCGGAAAACGGACGTCTACGCAACTCCGAGTCACCGATTCAATGGAGGACGACGGTAGGAAGATGCTCGAAGAGGCGAGACGGCAGGGCTGGGAAGGAATCATCGCCAAGAAGGTCGACTCACGTTACGAGCCCGGCAATCGCTCCCGCTCGTGGCTCAAGCTCAAGATCGAGTTCCGCCAGGAGTTCGTGGTCGGCGGCTACACCGAGCCACGCAACTCGCGGGAGCACATTGGCGCCTTGCTGCTCGGATACTTCGACCACGACCGCTTCATCTACGTGGGGCATACCGGCGGCGGGTTCACCCGGCATGGTCTGGCCGAGATGTACAAGAAGCTAAAGCCCCTGGAGACAAAGACTCCACCTTTCGAAGAAACGCCCAAGACCAACGAGAAAGCTCATTGGGTTAGCCCCAAGATCGTCGTCGAGGTGAAGTTCAACGAGTGGACCTCCGACCGGAGACTCCGCCAGCCGATCTTCCTGGGCATCCGCGACGACAAACCCGCATCGAAAGTGGCGCTGGAAGCTCCGAGCGTTCAGAAGAAATCCACCAGGGGTGGCTCGATTGCCAGACCGCAGTCACGTCTGAGCGCGGCAGCCCGGGCTAAGGCTCCGAAAAAAACAAACACGAGCTCGATTCTCGAGCAGCTCGACGCACTGGAGAAAAAGGGGGGCGACGGATCTCTCGATTTCGGCGGCGGCAAGACCCTCAAGGTGTCGAACCTGGGCAAGGTCTTCTTTCCGAAGCAGAAGCTCACCAAGGGAGATGTGATGCGCTACTACACGCGCATCGCGGATTTCATGCTTCCGGCCATTCTCGATCGCCCCCTGGTTTTGCGCCGTTTCCCGAACGGAATCGACGGGGAAGCCTTCTATCAGCAGAAGGCTTCGGAGACGACGCCAAGGGAAGTGCGCGTCGAGGTCATCACCAACGACGAGGGCGAGAAACAGCCGCGCTACATCGGGGGCGATCTGCTCACCCTCCTCTACACGATCCAGCTGGGCGCGATATCGGTTGACCCCTGGCATTCACGGGTCCAGACCTGTGACTACCCGGATTACACCATCATCGACCTCGATCCCGGACCTCGCGCGAACTTCGAGCGCGTGAAACACGTGGCACGGTGGGCGAAGGAGGTAATCGACGGCTTTGGCTTTAACGCCGCGATCAAGACCTCCGGATCGACGGGCCTGCACATCTACCTGCCGCTTCCTCCGCGGACTCCGACCGAGGCGGCAAACCTCGTGGCCCAGATGATCGCGACCAAGGTGGCGACTTCGCATCCCAGGGAAGCGACTATCGAGCGATTCGTGAAGGCCCGCGGGGGTGCCATGGTCTACGTGGACTATCTACAGAACATCAAAGGGAAAACCGTGGCCGGCTCCTACTGCGTTCGTGCCCGTCCCGGTGCGACCGTCTCGACCCCGCTCGAGTGGGAGGAGCTCACCGAGGATCTCGACCCCCGCGACTTCGACATGATGAACGCGCCGGACCGTTTCGAGAGAGTCGGCGACATATGGGGTAAGGCAATGAAAAAGAAGAACTCGCTCCGCGCGATCGTCTAGCGCGCCCTACCTGCCACCGTTCCCCACCTTACGGAGCGGGAGCTCTATCTGTCCGTCCTCGCCGACCGGCTGTTTCGCGGTGTCGCCGAAGATGGGATCGCTCGACTCATCAACCATGTGAGTAAGCTTATAATAGAAGTGGAGGGCATGGATGGGAGCCATGAAGCTGCGGTTGCCGGCGCGTGAGATAGCGACTGCTTCCTCGCGCACGCGGCGAGGTAGATCTCGTGCTGAAGGCAGCGCGAGAAGTCGCTGAATCTCCGTGCTATCCCGTGCGAGCAGAGCTGCGCACAAACTGTCCAGATAGGCCAGCATGCTACCAGGCTCCCTTTTCAGGCTGTCTGCCTTAGGTACACATTGCAACTAATACACCGCAGCCGCAAGGGGTTCCGGAGTCCCAGGGTTCTCCTCAGGGGTGTAACAGGTCAAATCTGACCCCCCGATGACCCCTACGCCTTTTCTTCGGCGCGTACCGGTATAGCTGCGCCGGCCGTCCCCTGCCCTCGCTCCGCCATTCATCCGTGGGCTCGACGAGGGACGCCGCCTGGAGCGCGCGACGGAAGCTCGCCTTGTGCAATCGCTTGCCGAGGAGGAGCTCATATAGTTGCTGGAGCTCGCTCAGGGTGAATGTCGGCGGGAGGAGACGGAAGGCGATAGGCGCCTGGTCGAGCCGCGCCTGGATGGTTCGCGTCGCCGCCTCGACCATCGATCTCTGCCGTGGCGACAGCGCCGGAATGTCCGCAATCGGAAACCATGTGTTCCCCGGGCGTGGGGCTGCGGTCTCGTGTGGAACCAGTCCCACGAATGCGACCGATATTCCGGCGCCGCTGGGGTGTCGCCGGCCGTCGGCGAAGGCCCCGATCTGCTCGATCCAGGTGGGCGGCTCACCCAAAGCGTCGTGAGCGATCCGGGTTGCCGTCGAGTCCAGTGACTCGCCGCCCGGTGACGCTCTCCACGGCAGCGACCAGCGCTCGCGATCGGTCGTGCTCCTCGTCACCAGAACCGCCAGCTCGTTCCCCATCGCTGTAACCAGCACCACATCAATGCTGTGGGAAGGAGAAGATTTAGAGGAGCGGTCGCGCATCGTGAAGCGAATTAGTCACTTTCTGCGACTAAAGTCAATACCGCTTCTTTCGATTTTTCAGGAATGCTCCGCGGATTGCGCGGAGCGCGTGCTCAGACGGGAAGCAATGATATACTGTCGACTGTTTCGCGCGTCAACAGAGAATTCCGGTGCACGTTGCGAACCGTAACACGTCAGCAAAAAAGCCGTGCTCAAGGCCCGCGCGCCGGTCGTTCCTCTCCCGCTCCCCGGCTGACGTATGGCGGAATGCTGATCGGAAGGTGCCCTGTAATAGCGGATGTTCCCGCCAGCGCTCGCGCCGCCGCCCGCTGCGAGACTGGAAACCCGCCCCATGCCACCAGATACGCCGGAACATTAGGCAACTGCCTGAGCAGATACGGATTGCCGAACGCGATCACGATCGGCTTCCTTCCGCGCTTGACCAGGAACTCGACGAAGCCGGCAAAAGCCTGAGGCGCGTTCGCTGTAACCGCGTCCCAGCTGTGTCCGATGTACGATCCCACGATTGTCACATCTGCCGAATCTGCAGCAGCGATGAGCCTCGGATAGTTGAGCGCTCCGTCTTCGGTGGCCACGAACTCCGAACGAACATTCGGCAGTACCGTCCGGAGCTCGCTGTTGAACGTGACTCCGGCCGAGAGATCCGCGCGGCGGGCCAGCGTGATCGAGAGAACGCGCGCGGTCGGGGAAGCGATCGGAACCTGCTTCAGAGCATCCTTTACCAGCGTTATCGACCTCTCGGCCACTCTCTCAGCCACCTGGAGACTGGCGCTATCGCCGATCCGTGTTCTCAGCGCATTGATGTCGACGAGCTTGTTCTGCGGCAGGCCGACCCGTCGCTTCGCCTCCAGCATCCGGCGCACCGATGAATCGACGCGCGCCTGGGTGTAGCGGCCCTCGGCGACTCCGGCAACCAGAGCGTCGATCGCCTGCGTCACATTCTCGGGCTGGATCAGAACGTCCACTCCGGCCGCGATTGCCCGCTTGACCGCCTCGGCCGCGCCGAACTGGTCCAGAACGCCGCGCATGTCCATCGCGTCGGAAATGATGATTCCGTCAAATCCCATCTCCGAGCGGAGCAGCTCGGTCATCACCCTCGCCGACAGCGTACCCGGAACGTTTGTCGGGTCGAGCGCCGGCATCGCGCCGTGAAACGACATGATTGCCCCGACTCCGGCCTGCACCGCTGCACGGAACGGGACGAATTCGACCGAGTCCAGACGGCTCCTGCTCACCGTCACCACCGGAAGGGCCAGGTGGGAGTTGGTGCCAGTGTCGCCGTGACCGGGAAAGTGCTTCCCTGTCGCGATCATGCCGTGATCCTGAACGCCGCGGATGAAAGCCGCGCCCAGGCGCGCGACCTCGATGGGATCCTCACCGAAGGACCGCGTGTTGATGACCGGGTTGTCGGGATTGTTGTTGACATCGAGCACCGGGGCGTACGCAATGTGAATTCCGAGCGCCCGGCCTTCGACCGCCGTCGATCTCCCAACCGCGTAAGCGAGGGCGGTGTCGCGAGTTGCGCCGAGGGCCATCTCGGGTGGAAACACGATCGCTCCGCCCAGATCGATGGCGTTAGGGACAAAGTAGCCGCCCCGCGCCCGGAAACCCGCACCCGCTTCCAGGTCGGCGCCGAACAGCATCGGGATCTCGCTCATCGATTGGAGCGCGTTGAGCTTGGCGGCGATCTCGGTCGGAGAGCCGACAGAGATCGTGAACCCGCCGACCTTGTCCTGGGTGATGTATTGGGTGAGAAGGCGCCACTGTCTGGAATCGGCCGAGACGTAGTCGCCGTACACGCTGGGCCAAACAAGCTGCGCCGCTTTTTCCCGAGGGGTCAGCGATGCGAGGACCGAATCGCTCCAGCCATTCGACGCCTGGCCCGGCCCGGTGGGGGCGGATCCGCCCGCGGGAGCGGGGTTTCCGGCAGTCTGGCAGCCGCCGGCAATGAGGACGAGAGCGAGAGTGAAGCCGGTGACGCCGTTTGTTGCGCGCATGGTCAGTGGGATATCGTGCCTTTCTTGGTGGTGTCGACGTCGGACTCGGTGCCTGTCTTGAACAGGAAGGCGGACATGTTCTTGGTCAGGAACGATCTTGCCTGCGGATCCATCACGTTGAGTCCGTAATGGTTGATCAACATCGTCTGCTGCTTGAGCCAGTCGGCCCAGCACTGTGTGCAGAGCTCCTCGACGACACGAGCGCCGATTTGACCGGGGAACGGAGGCTTCACGAACCCCGCACGCGTCTGGCCGCACCGCGCGCAGGTCACTGTCTCGGGCACTGCTTCAGCTACCTGCGCGCGTAGGAGATCTCGGCCAGTCCGAAGAGGGAGAGCAGCCTGAGGTAGAACCAGCCGATGTCGAACTCGTACCACTTCGCCTTGAACTTCGCCGAGTGCGGATCGGAGTGGTGGTTGTTATGCAGTTCCTCGCCGCCGAGCCAGATGGCGATCGGCAGGATGTTCCTGCTCTCGTCCTTTACCTCGAAATTCCGGTAGCCGACTGCGTGGCCGACGCCGTTGATGATTCCCGCGGCCCAGAAGGGGATCCAGATCATCTGTACTCCCCAGACCAAGGGGCCGACGAGGAAGCCGAAGAGATAGACGTCGACTACCAGCATCACCAGAATCCCGACCCAGTTGAGCGGCGAGAGCAGGTGGCGCTCGAGCCAGTCGTTGGGCGTGCCCTTTCCGTACTTGTCGAGGATGCCCGGTTGCCGGACCGCCTTCCTATAGTAGAAGGCTCCCTTGAGGATGACGTTGCGAAGGCCTTCCATCACCGGGCTATGCGGATCGCCTTCGCGGTCGGCGAATGCGTGGTGCTTTCGGTGGCAGGCCACCCACTCCTTGGTGACGATCGCGGTCGAGAGCCACAGCCACAATCGCATCGGGAGCTCGGCGAGATAGTGCAGCTTCACGCCGCGATGCGTCTGCGCGCGGTGCAGGAACAGCGTAACCGACACGTTGGTGAGGTGTCCGGCAACGATCACGAATACGATCGGCTTCCACCACTCCGTTGCCCAGCTTCCAAAATCCGGCATTGCCTTACTCCGTTTGATCCGAGATTCCCTTGACGATTGGAATCTATCTGAAGTGCGCCCTCAAGCCAAACGAGTCGCCGAGTCTCCCGTAACGCGTGAGCGGCGGAGAGCACGACGCGGGCTTGCGAGAGCCGCCGAGCCAACGTAGCCTCCGAGACAATGAACCGCCCGAAGAGATCGGACCCGCTCGTGGAGGGCTGCGCGACAGCCCAGGGCACGACCCGACTCCGGAAGCGATTCGCCTCCGCGTCCGACGCCCATTTTTACCGGCCCCTGTTCGGCGGAGCGCTCGTCTCTTCGCTCGGCATGGGTACATACCTCGGCGACTGCGACGACGCGGAAGATGCGCGCTACTCCGCGACGGCCATCGAAGCGCTGAGTCACGGAGTGAACATGCTCGACACCGCGATCAACTACCGGTGCCAGCGCTCCGAGCGCGCGCTGGGATATGCGCTCCGCACGATCTTCGGGCGGGGAGCGGTCTCCCGGGACGAGGTCGTGGTCTGCACCAAGGGAGGCTACATCCCGCTCGACCGTACGCCTCCCGGGACCAAGGAAGGCTACCGGGGATTTCTGCAGAGCGAGTACTACGGGCCCGGGGTGATGACGCCCGACGATGTCGTCGCCGGTGGCCACTGCCTGACGCCGCGCTACCTGTCCGACCAGATAGCGCGGAGCAGAAAAAATCTCGGCCTCGCATCGATCGACGTCTATTATCTGCACAATCCCGAGCAGCAGCTCGATTCGGTGGATCGCTCGAAGTTCCATGGCGTCATGCGCGCCGCGTTCACGACGCTGGAAGAACACGTGAGCGATGGGAGCCTCGTCTCCTACGGTTGCGCGACGTGGCAGGGTCTTCGCACACCGCCCGGATCGCGGAACCACGTGAGCCTGCAAGAGCTGGTGGATCTCGCGCGAGAGGTGGGCGGGCCAGACCACCATTTCCGTACAGTGCAGCTGCCGGTGAACCTGGCCATGACCGAAGCGGTGCGCACTCCCACGCAGCAGTGTGGTTCGCGGCTGGTTCCGCTCCTGGAAGCGGCGCACCATTTCGAGATTGCCGTAGTGGGAAGCGCGACGCTGATGCAGTCTCAGCTCACACGCGCGCTGCCGCCCGAGATCCACGCGGCCTTCCCTGGATTTGCGAGCGATGCGCGCCGGGCGATTGCATTCGCTCAGTCCCTTCCCCTCGCATCGGCGCTGGTTGGGATGAAATCCAAGTCGCATCTCGAGGAAAACCTCCAGTCACCGCTCGTCAGCTAGAGGCTCCACGCTGCCAGAGCTTCCCGCGCACCACAAGCCAGGTGGTGGATTCCGAAATCCGTGGAGCACTGCGCGCACTCACGGGTTCCTTGATTTCCTGAAGTGGACGCTCGTCGATAGACCTCGGGCTCCGGCACCCGCACGGCCGGAGCCCCGCACCTTTCCGGTGTCGACACCCGCGTTCGTGTTTCCACGCCCGGAACCCTCGCTGTCCACCATCACCTGGATCGGTCACTCCAGCTTTCTGCTCCAGATCGGCGGGCTGAATCTCCTTCTCGACCCCGTCTGGAGCAGACGCGCATCGCCCGTACAGTTTGCCGGCCCGAGTCGTCGCGTTCCGGCCGCGGTCGACTTCGACTCACTTCCGCCGATCGATGCCGTCGTTCTCTCGCACGACCATTACGATCACCTGGATGCTCCGACGGTGAAGCGACTCATTCGCCGCTATCCGGCGCTCGTGTGGTTCGCGCCCGTCGGGGTTGGGCGGTTCCTTCGAGCCCGCGGAGCAAGCGACGTTCGGGAATGCGACTGGTGGGAGGAATCCGCCGTGGCATCGTTGCGGCTCACCTGCGTGCCGGCGCAGCATTTTTCAGGCAGAAGTCTCGGCAACCGGAACAGGACGCTCTGGTGCGGATGGACGATCAGATCGGCCGACCACACAGTCCTGTTTGGCGGCGATACCGCGCTTCACCCCGAATTTCCCGCGATCGCAGCCCGCTCGGGCCCGTTCGACGCCGCGATTCTTCCGATCGGAGCGTACGAGCCACGCTGGTTCATGGGCGCGGTGCACATGAACCCCGAAGATTGTCTCGTCGCGACCCGGCTGCTGCTGGAGAAGCAAAACGGCAGGAGAATGGTGCTGATCGGGGCACACTGGGGCACTTTCAAGCTCACGGACGAGCCCATCGACGAGCCGCCGGTACGGATGCGGACAGCCTGGCGCGAGGAGCGATTGGCCGAGGATGATCTGTGGGTGTTGCGACACGGAGAGACGCGCTTCATCACGCGATCGACCGGGTGATGTAATCTCTGTTGCGCCGAGGTCCGATGTACGGCAGCATTGTTGTGCGCGAATCTTGCTATTCGTTCTACGAACCCTCCTACATACGGAGCTTACCTATGGCTGCAGCCAAGAAGTCCAGTTCACGACGAAAGCGGTCCGGATCCTCCGGGCGCAAGCGCACCAGCAGCAAGCGCAAGAGCTCGGCGCGCAAGGGCGCCGCCACCAGGAAGCGCGCGGGCGGCAAGCGTAGAAGCTCGGCGCGCAAAGGAGCCGCCACCAGGAAACGCGCGGGCGGTAAGCGTAGAAAGTCGGCGCGCAAAGGAGCCGCCACCAAGAAGCGCGCGAGCAGCAAGCGCAAGAGCGCGGCACGCAGCACGCGGCGCAAAAGGCAGTCGCCGGTCGCTCGCGTCAGGCGGGTCGCATCGGGCGTCGTCCAGCAGGCTCAGGGATTAGGCGAGCGGGCTGTCGGCACCGTGACGGAGTTCGTTCAGGACCGCTTCTAAGGCTTGGGCGTCAGGTAGCCGCTCTGGAATCAGCGGCGGCTGCCGCGCCCCCTTTGTCCCCTTCGCGCCCTCTTCCCCCTCGGGCGTAGGTGTCCAGCCAGGATCTTACCTCGGCGTAGACTCGCTCACGTCCGTAGTCTACGGTGATGACGTGGCCCGCGCCCTCGGTCCACACCAGCTTCTTTTCCCGCGCGCCGAGCTTTCTGACTGCCTGCTCCGCTTCGCGCGGCGAGCATCGGGGATCATCGCGAGATTGAATCAGCAGGGTCGGAGCAGTTACGCTCGGCAGTGCTTTTCGCGCGCGCCTGACCACTTTGAGCAATTGGTACAGAGCGCTCCCTGTGACGGACCCGTAGGCGAGGCTTTTCTCGCGCTCGATCGGGTCGTGAATGGATTGCAGATTCTGCGCGCTCAGCTTGCCGGCGAATCTGCCCCACAACCAGTGCGTAGACGCCGCAGCACGGAGTGTCCGCGGCATCTCGATGTAGGGCGCGATGAGCACCAGCGCGGGCAAGTCTCCGACTTCGGCGGCCAGTGCCACAGCCAGCGCTCCCCCCATCGACAATCCGACCACTGACACCGACCGGTGGCGGCGGCGCATCTCGGCGAAAGCGGTCCTGGCGGCCTCGGCCCACTCGTCCGCGCCTGACTTCGTGAACGCGTCCATGCTGCGGCCATGGCCAGGGAGCAGAGGGGCGTAAACGCCGTAACGCGCGGCTTTCAGTCTCTTCGCGAGCAGAGTCAGCGTCTGTGGAGTATCCCCAAAACCATGCAGGAGGAGCGCTCCGTGTAAGCCCTCCTCCTGCAGATCGATCGTCCCTGCTCCGTCGATTATCTCCCGCGATTCTTTCGCGCGCATGCTAGCGGATCAGGGGAACGCGGGCCGCATCATCTTCTGAGTAATCGGCGGCACGGAGCCATGATCGGCGCCGTTCGCGATCCCCGGAGCGAGCGACCCCGGCTGGATGAGAAAAGTCATCCCGTTCCGTTCCGCGATCCCGGAGGAAACCAGTCTGCTGAGAGCCAACGCTATCGATTCGCGCGTGGCGCCAACCATCTCGCAGAGCAGGCGGTGGTGGGAGTTCTCGAGCTTGAGCCGGCCGTCAGGCGCGGTAAAGGTACGGTCCGCGCTCAAGTGCGAGAGCGTGGACATCAAACGCTGATCGACGTTGAGGGCGGCGAGCTCGTGCAGCTTTTCGAGTAGCTGCGCTCTCTCCGACATCGTCTGCGACAGGAGCGGGAGCGCATGGCCGGGCTGCTCTCTGACGAATGCCCGAAACTGCGCCGAGCCCAGAAAGAGCGTGCGTGTCTCCTCCGACGCGTTCGCATCCGTCACGTAATGACTTTCCGGCGAGAGGCCTTCGCTGCCGAAAGTTTGTCCGACCGTCGCGATCACCGGAACGAATCCGCGACCGACCTTGATCCGATTCCTCAGCACGACGTGACCATCCAGAACGATGAACACTCCATCGGCCGGAGCTCCACGCAGGTAGAGCTGAAATCCGGCGGGCCACGTCGCTCTCGCGCCGTAGGCGGCGATCGGTGTGATCTCGTCGGGTGTGAGACGCATTCGCCGCGACTGTGTCTTTCCGTTTCTCATCTGCCGCCGTCGCCGTTACCCATTGACCATGTTCTCTCGATATGAACATGCGTAGCAATGTCCGGGCCGATTTTTCGCGCGCACACAACGATGAATCATTCAATCGGTGACGGTGCGGTAACGCACAGTTTTTGATTTACTACGGGGAATTCAGGTGGTCGCGTTCAATCATCGAGTTGGTCCAGCGCCGCGGTGATCGCTTCGCGCAGCCGCGGCTCCGCATCGGGCCCCGGGGGCAGTCCGCCGGCCAGAGCGCTGAACTTGGACAGCATCTCGGCCTCGATGAATTTGTCCGGCACCTGCGCGCCCAGCACCTCGAGTGATCTCTGCGCCAGTCTTCGCAACAGGTCGAGCGTGGATTTTTCCAATCCCTCGAGAGTGGTGGGAGCGACAACCGCCACAGTGTCGCTGGCATGGCGTTTCCGACGCGGCGCTTCGAGAAGGGCGGACAAGGGCGCGAGGGAAACTTCGAACGCGCCCGGTGAATGCTCCTTCCAGCCCGCTATCACTCCACGGCGGCGCAGCGACGGAAACAGTGCCTGCACTCCCTCGC
Source organism: Gemmatimonadaceae bacterium (assembly GCA_046714195.1). Lineage (GTDB taxonomy): Bacteria > Gemmatimonadota > Gemmatimonadetes > Gemmatimonadales > Gemmatimonadaceae > UBA4720. Next base: position 11,910 of record JBKKAY010000089.1, on the reverse strand, counting down.
GCACCGGCGAGACTCCGTCAGGGCTGCTGTTTCCTCTGCCGGTGATCACGAGAACCTTTTCGGCGCGGCTTACCTGGCGCTCGCGCAGCCATTGCTCGGCGCGGAAGCGCGCGTCGGCTACGGTGGGAAGAGACTCCCGCAAGTTGAGCGTATTGGACGCGCTGAACGCGGCTTCGTCGAACGCCTTCCAGAGATTTGACGGCGAAGGCCTATCTGATGGCATCGGAGAGCGGACGACCATCCAGCTTTTCCGCCGGTGTCGCGCGTAGCACCCGGGCAATTGTCGGTGCCATGTCCACGACACGAGCGTACTGCGTGTAACGACCGGGCCTGAACGGCGAGCCGTAAAAAATTATCGGCACCCGCGCGTCGACATCGTTGGGAGTCCCATGCGTCGCGCCGTACACCGCGTACCAGGAGCTGTAAGGGGCCGGCGAGACGACCAGCGCCGCCTCTTCATCGCTGTCGAAAGCGTGGAGCCACCGCCGCGCAACGTGATCGGTTACAGTGTCGCGCCTTGCCAGCTCACTGATGCGGTCCGCCCTCACAATGCCGGGCAGACGGAGGAACGCCGCTCTGAACCTTTCGGTGAGTGAATCGGCGTTGACGCCCGCGGCTCCGAGCGCGGCGTGGTCCAGCTTGAGCACTCCCGAGTTGAACGTGAAGCCGTGACCGATGTAGACGCCGACCACAAAGCGGAAGCCCGTTCCAGTTACTCCGGAGCTGGCAAGCGAGCCGCTCATTTCCTGAAGCATCGGGAGCGGATTGACCCGCACCACTTGGGCATTCGGGTCTGAGGATCGGATCCCCGGGAACGGCGCCATTCCGTGATCGGCAGTCAGGGCGATCACCACGTCGTTCGCGTTCCGGATCCTGTATAGAGAATCGAGAAACTGGCCGAGCATCCGGTCCAGTCGCAGAACCTGGTCGTGAGTTTCCCGCGAGTCGGGTCCGTAGCGGTGTCCGACAGCGTCCGTCGTGGAAAGCGATATTGCCAGCAAATCGGTTTGCGGACCCGCACCGAGACCGAGGGTGTTCACTCCGTCGAGCGCGAAAGCCAGAGTGAGCTCGTCCATCCATGGAAATTCGGTCAGGAATCTCGCCGCTGAGTCCGCGTCGCGAGGAAAGACGTGAGGGAACGTGAACCGGACTCCCTGACTCTCGATCGGGACGCTATCCGGCTCCGCGTACTCTCTCGCCGCGAGCAGCAGATTCCAGTCGCGTCCGGCGAACGCCGCCGGCAGCTTGCGCGCGTTGAACTCGCGCACCCACTCCGGCAGGGTCGATCCGTAGTAGGTACTCGTGGTGAATTTGCCGTCCGGCGAATACCAGAACACCGGCTGCTTCGATCGGCCGATCGGGAGTATCGCGCCTCGGTCCTTCCTCGACACCGACAGCACGCGAGTGCGCGGATCTTTCGCGGTCAGCCAATCGATGAGGGTGGTTCCGCGAAAACGGAATGGCGACGCACCAAGACCCTGTCCTTCGATGAGAGGAGAGTTGGGATCCGTGACTCCGCCAAGATTGTCAGCGATGCCGGTCCGCACCGGGAATCGCCCCGACATCGTCGCCGTATGACCAGGCGCCGTCTCGGTGATGGCATGGTCCTGATACCCATTCGTGAACACCGCCCCGCCCCTGTAAAGCCGCGCGAGTCCGCCGTTCAGCTGACTGTCGAACCGAACGAGATAATCGGGCCGTAGCGCGTCGACCGTGATGAAGACCAGCAGCTTCGGAGTTGTCGGCGCCTCGACTTGGGAGGTGCTCGGCAATGGCGAGCATGCGGCGAAGCCCAGAAGGGCGAGACCACGGTACAACTTGGGATTCATGAAGATCTCGGTGGGGTCAGGGAGTGTGTGACGCTACTTGCAGCGTCGAGGCGATCCGGGTGGAAGTCCGAACGCTGTCGTTACGGCTATCCGCCAGCCGCTCGGCATCTTCACGAACACGCGTTCTGAAACGCCGTGCAAGGTCGTGTCGTTCTGAGTCACGCTGTAACAGTACGTGCCGTAGACGACGCCGGGCGAGACCGGCACCACGCGGAGATCCGTTGCCACCAGAGTGTCGGGCCACGTGCTGTCGCGCCTTGCGCTCCAGTTTTCATAGCCCAGCTCGAGACCCGACGGTCCGTTTCGCGCCAGCGTGCCGGTCTGGAGATATGTGGCGAGATAGCGGGCCCGGTCGCGCTTGTGGATGGCATCGATGTTCTCTTCGAACAGGCGACGGGCGTCGACGGTGTCGCGCGCGGTGGATGAAGGGTCAGCGCCGCTCATGCCCGGCGTCACGGGTGCGCAAGCCACCACCGCAATCAGGGCAACGATCTTTCGAGAAAGAAAAGCCACGGTCATGCAGTCCCGCGAGAGGTTCCGGATATGTTAACCGGCAACCAGGCAAATGGCGACTTCGGGAGGAGCCGCTAGTGACCGATGATCTTCTCGAGAATGGAAAGACCGCGCGACAGCTCGCCCTTGTCCATGACCAGCGGTGGCAGCAAGCGAAGGGTGTGCTCACCGGCGGTAAGAACAAGAAGGCCTTCGTCCCACCCGCGCTTGACGATGTCGTTCGCCGGCTCGACAACGTCCATTCCCCACAGGTAGCCGATTCCACGCACGGCGCGGACCTTCCCGGAGCGGCTGGCGATCGCGTCGAGCTGCTCGCCGAGCCAGACGCCGTTTTCGCGAACCGCGCGAAGCAGCGCCGGATCCGAGATTCTATCGACGACGTAAGCCGCGACTTCCGCTACCAGCGGTCCGCCTCCGAACGTCGTGCCATGATCCCCCGGTTGAATCGTGGATGCAATCTCGTCGGTCATCAGCACCGCGCCCATTGGCAGGCCACCCGCTAGCGGCTTGGCGAGGGTCACCATGTCCGGAACCACGTCGAAGGTTTCGTAGGCGAAGAGGTTGCCGGTCCGGCCCAGTCCGCACTGAATCTCATCGAAGATGAGTGCGATGCCGCGCTCCGCGGTGAGTTTCCGAAGCTCGCGCAGGAACTTGCGGTCGAGCACCCGCACGCCTCCCTCGCCCTGAACGGGCTCCACCACCACCGCCGCGACGGTCTCACCATCGAGCGCGATCGCCAGCTCCGTCAGGTCGCGCTCGCAGATGGAGATGCCGCCGGCGAGCGGACGGAACGGCGCGCGGTACGACGGCCTGTCGGTCGCGGCGAGCGATGCGAACAGCCTGCCGTGAAACCCGCCGCGCAAAGCGACGATCTCCACCTTGGAGCTGCCGCCCGAGTGCCGTGCCCAGCGACGGGCGAACTTGAACGCCCCTTCGTTGGCCTCTGCGCCCGAATTGCAGAAGAACACCTTTGACGCGAACGAACGCTCCGCCAGCATTGCCGCGAGGCGCTCGCCAGGAGCCGTTTTGTAGAGATTCGAGGTGTGAATCAATCCGGTCGCCAGTACACCCGAGATAGCGCTCGCGATTCCAGGGTCGGCGTAACCCAGGGCATTGACCGCTATCCCGCTGCCGAAGTCGAGGTAGCGGTTCCCTTCCGCGTCGATCAGCTCGACACCTTCTCCGCGCACGAATTCCATCGGCGCACGCTTGTAGGTACCGAGAATGTGCGAAGAAACAGCAGCAGATCCGATGATCTCTTCCTCGAGTGGAATTGAGACGGAGGTCATGAGAGTACGCCTTCTGCCTGGGTGATGAGAGTTCCACGCTCCGGATCCGACAGCCCCGCGAGATCGGAGATTCTGACACGCTTCACTCCGGCCGCGAGCGCCGCATGCGCGGACTCGAGCTTGGCCGCCATTCCACCGCTGGCTACGCCCTCAAGGATGAGATCTCGGGCAAAGCCGGGCTCGATGCTCGGGACGATATCTCCGGCAGCATCACGAACGCCCTCGACGTCGGCGATGAACAGCAGCTCGTCGGCCTTCATCGACGCGGCGATAGCCGCCGCCGCGTCGTCTCCGTTGACATTGAGCGTTCCGCCCGCCCTGCTCGAGAGATCGTAGGCGACGGGCGAGACGATCGGGAGAAATCCCGCCAGGAGCAGCGTCCGGAGCACACGAGGCTCGATCCGGGTGGGACGCCCCGCGAAACCCAGCGAGTCGCGATCGATCACCTCGGCTCCGATGAGTGCCGTGTCCTCGCCCGAGATCCCGACCGCGGGGACACCGGCGTTGACGAGCAGATTAACGATTCGCTTGTTGACCGATCCGGACAACACCATGCGGAGAAGCTCGAGATCGGCTGAGGACGTGACGCGGCGTCCGCCGACAAAGGCGGCTTCCCTGCCGAGCGCCTTCTGCATCGCGGTGATCTCGTCCCCGCCGCCGTGCACGATGCAGAGCTTGCCGGGAGCTGCATCCCACGCTTTGCGGATGATGCCGGCGAGCCCCGGATCTCCCTGCGCCCGGCCGCCGATCTTGACCACACGCGTCACGCCGGCAGTCCCGCCTGCTCGCTCAGTCCGAGCAATACGTTCGCATTCTGGAGCGCCTGTCCGGCCGCGCCCTTCATCAGATTGTCGATCGCCGAGATGATGATGAGCGTCGGCTGCCTGACGTTGGCGGCCCTGGTCACGCTCATCCGCACCACGTTCCGCCGTACCACATCGCGGAGCGACGGCGGCTGGTCGACTACTTCAATGAACGGCTCACCCTCGTACGATTCCCGCCAGAGTGCCGCCGGATCATCCGCGTCGCGATCGACGGGCACGGTGATGGTGGCGAGGATCCCGCGCGCCACCGGCAGAAGGTGCGGAGTGAACAGGATGTCGTTGCTCTTTCCGCCGAGCTCGTCAGTGACGGCTCGCATTTCAGCCAGATGTCGATGCTCGTTCCCGACCGCGTAGGCGCGAAAGTCCTCCGCCACTTCGGAGAAGAGGAGGTCGGGGCGGGCGGTGTATCCGGCGCCGGTCACGCCGCTGGCCGCGGAAACGTTGATGGTGCCGCCGGGGACAATCCAGCCTTCGCTCAGTAGCGGCGCTATCGCGAGGAGTATCGCGGTCGGATAGCACCCCGGGTTTGCGACGATGTCAGATCCGGGGAGCTGGTCCCTCATCAACTCGGTCAGCCCGTACGGGGCGACCGCTTGAGCGCCCGCTCCGGGCCTGAAGTCCGACGACAGATCCACTACCCGCGCTCCGGCGGCGCGGGAGTTTTCCACCCATGTGGTCGCGGCTCCGTGGGGCAGCGCCGTGAAGACGATCTCGGCACGCTTGAGCGGGGCATCTTCGGTGGCGACGTAGGTGATCTCAGCGCCGCCCACGCGCGCGCGCTGGCCCCGCTGCTCCTGGGCAGCCGCGAACGCCAGCTCGAGCGATGGATGTCGCGCGATCAGCCCACACAGCTCCCGACCGGCGTAACCGCTGGCGCCGAGCACCCCCACCGGAACTTTATGCATAGTTAATGCATAACATTACACACCGGCCCAGTCAATGATCCGCTCGCGGAACTCCATGGTTGGTGCTAAACTCGTTCTCATATATGGCCAACAAGCGCGAACGCCACGACACCATTCTCGAGATCATCGACTCCCGCTTCGTCAGCAGCCAGGAAGATCTGCGCAAGCTGCTGCTCCAGCGGGGGTGGGATGTGACCCAGGCGACCTTGTCCCGGGACCTCCGTGAGCTGCGCCTGGCCCGTGTCCCGACGGCGGAAGGAGCGAGGTACGCCGTCACCGACGGCAGCATAGAGGAAAGCAGGGCCGCGCTCGACACCCTTCTGCCCCAGCTGTTCCTACGGATCGACGGCGTCAGCGAGATGCTCGTCCTCCGCACCGTGCCGGGGGGCGCCCAGCCGATTGCCTCGGCCCTGGACGGGGAGGGTTGGTCCGACATTCTGGGGACCGTCGGGGGCGACGACACCATTATGATCGTCTGCCGCTCCGTCGCGGCGCGGGACCGCGTCATGAGGCGCCTCCGGTCGCTCGCGGGAGAGCCCTAGCGGCTATTGACGGGCTGGGGCAAACCGATTAAATATTCAGTAACTTTGAATAGTTATTGAGGTCCCTGTGATCCGTACGATAGCCCTCGCCTACTCAGGCGGTCTGGATACATCGATCATCGTTCCATGGCTGAAAGAACGCTACGGCGCGCGCATCATCTGCGTCGCGGCCGACATCGGCCAGGGTGACGAGCTCGAAGGCGTGCGCGCCAAGGCGATCGCCTCCGGTGCCGACGAGTGCTACGTCGAGGATCTCCGAGCGGAGTTCGTCGAGAGCTTCGTCTGGCCGACGCTCCGCGCCGGGGCCATCTATGGAAGGAAGTATCTTCTTGGCACCTCGATGGGCCGGCCGCTCATCGCCCGCCGCCAGGTCGAGGTTGCGCGTCGCGTCGGCGCAGACGCTCTCGCGCATGGCTGCACCGGCAAGGGCAACGACCAGGTCCGCTTCGAGCTGACCTACGCCGCCTTCGCTCCCGATCTCCCGGTGATCGCGCCGTGGCGCGAGTGGGACATCCGGAGCCGTGAGGACGCCATCGCCTACGCCGAGGAGCACAAGGTCCCCATCACCGCCACGCGGGAAAAGATCTATTCGCGTGACCGGAACGTCTGGCACATCTCGCACGAAGGTGGTGTGCTGGAGCAGCCCGGATCGGCTCCGCCCGATGACCTCTTCATGTTGACTACGGACCCGAAGAACGCGCCAAATGAGCCCGAGGAAGTGACGATCTCCTTCCAGGCCGGAACCCCGGTGGCCGTGAATGGAGTCGAGCTTCCGGCGGTCAGGCTCCTCATGTTGCTCAACGAGATCGGGGGCCGGCACGGTGTCGGACGCGTCGATCTCGTTGAGGACCGCCTCGTCGGGATGAAGTCGCGGGGTGTATACGAGACTCCGGGCGGCACACTGCTCTACTCGGCGCACAGCGAGCTCGAGCAGCTGGTTCTCGACCGGCGTACCTTGGCCGCCAAAGACCTGATCGCGCCGCGGTACGCCGATCTGGTCTATGAAGGACGGTGGTGGACCACCGAGCGCGAGGCGTACGATTCGTTCGTCAACGTCACCCAGGATCGGGTCACCGGCTCCGTGCGGCTGCGCCTTTACAAGGGCACGGCCTCCGTCATCGGCCGCGAGAGCGAGCACGCACTGTATGACGAGCGCTTCGTCACGTTCGGTGAGGACGACGTCTACCAGCAGAGCGATGCCGCAGGCTTCATCCGACTCTACGGCCTCTCCGCTCGGGTGCGCGCCCTACGGGACCAGGAGATGGCCGCTCGGAAGGAGGCCGACTCCAAGGTGGCTAGAGCGGCAGCCGAAGAGCCGGCCGAGCTCGCGATCGCCTGAGGCGGGGGGCGCGCTGATGTCGGACAGCACTTCGCACAAGCTCTGGGGCGGGCGGTTCTCGATACCGACCGCGGCCGCGCTGGAGGCAGTCAACCGGTCCATCGGCACCGATTATCGGCTGTGGCCATTCGATATCAATCTATCGAAGGCCTGGGTGGTGGCCCTCTGGGGAGCCGGAGTAGTCACGCTCGAGGAGAGCAAGAAGATCGAGGGCGGGTTGGTGGCGGTTGCCGAGAAGTTGGCCGCCGGTGCCGCTCCCCTTCCCTCCGATGAAGATGTGCACACCATGATCGATCGGATGCTCCACGAAGAAATCGGCGATTTCGCATCCAAGCTTCATACAGGGCGCAGTCGAAACGATCAGGTTGCGACGGCCACGCGGTTGTGGGCGATGGATGCTTGCCTCAAGCTCGACGCTGCCGCGCGCGCGCTCCAGCAGGTCATGGTGGATCACGCCGGCACGCTCGAAGACACGCTGATGCCGGCGTACACCCATCTCCAGCGCGCGCAGCCGGTTTCGGGCGCGCACTGGATGCTGTCGCACTTCTGGCCTCTCGAGCGTGACCGCGCCCGCATCGCATCCGCGTCGCGCGCGGCGGCTGTCCTCCCGCTGGGTTCGGGTGCGATCGCCGGCTGCGCGTTCCCGGTTTCGCGCGTGCTCCTTCAGGGCAGCCTCGGCTTCACTTCCGTTTCGAAGAACAGCATCGACGCGGTTGGCGACCGTGATTTCGTCGCCGAGCTGCTGTTCGCCGTCGCAATGCTGGGGACTCATCTCTCCCGACTGGCGGAAGATCTGATCATCTATGGATCGAGCGAGTTCGGATTCGTGCAGTTCGGCGAGGCGTTCACCACCGGATCGAGCATGATGCCGCAGAAGCGGAATCCCGATTCGCTGGAGCTGGCGCGCGGGTCGGGCGCGCGCGCGATCGGTGCGCTCACTACCCTGCTTTGCACTCTCAAGGGATTGCCGAGCGGATACAACAAGGACCTGCAGGACGACAAGAGAGTGCTGTTCGACGCGGTCGACACCATTTTGCTCGTGCTTCCCGCCGTAGCCGGCGCTCTTCAGGAGATTCGCTTCAACGCGAAGCGGATGCGGAGCGCCATCTCCAGCAGCATGATGGCAACCGACCTCGCCGATTATCTGGTGGAGAAGGGAACGACCTTTCGGGAAGCGCACGCCGCCGTCGGCACATTGATCCGGGAAAGTGAGCGCGAGGGCTGTGAGCTGGATTCGCTGCCGAAGAAATCATTCGCCGCCGCGCATCCGTTGTTTGGTGACGATGTGCTGGATTGGCTCGAGCCCGGACGCTCGGTTGCTCGTCGTGAGGTTCCCGGCGGAACCGGACCAGCGGCGGTGAGCGCCCAGCTCCGCTCCGCGCGCGAGACGCTGTGGCCTGTTACGGATGCAGCGAGAGGAAACGAGCTGGTTCTTCGCGCCGTCTAGAACATTATTCCGAGCGTGATCGGCACGAACTGAACATTCCCGCCATTCGCTTGGTCGCGGGACACACCGTGGTATCTGGCTTCGATGAATCCTGCCAGACTGCGCACACCGAACGTCGCGCCGAATCCCGCATTAAAGCCGAATTCGTTTTGCGATTTCGCGCCTTGAGCATCCGCTTTGAGATTGTAAATCCCACCACCCGTTATCAGGTAGGGCTTGGCAGTGGTGCCGGAGAAGCTGTAGATGAGACTCCCTAGCACGCCCATCACCCTGACATCGTCGATCTGGCGGCCCGCCCCGCCGACCCCGGGGAAGCCCCGTCCCTTGAATTTGTTGAACACTCCATCGAACCGGACACCAACAGGGAGATCCGGGACTCCGAGCGCGATGAAGCCGGTGACGGCGTATCCGGTCGACACGCTATCGCCGAAGTTCCCAGCGGGAATGGCGACGCCCCCAGAGATCCCCAGCGCGTAGCTCTTCTGGGCGAGACCGGAACGGGGAAGGCTGAGAGAAGCGACCGCGACGAGGGCGGTGAGGATCTGGGTCCGTAATTTCATAGTAGGGGTTCTGGGCCTGTGCCTTTACTAAATTATCCTTGACTGTTAGGATATTTATGTGGCTAGAGCGTATACCGTTGGAACCGTTGCACTTGCGCTGGAGATCCCCACCAAGTGGATCGACAACGTCTTGTCCCACCATACCGTGCCTGGCGTCGCCCAGAAACGGCAGGGCGTCTCGCGCAGAGTGAGCCTGGAAGGTGTGCTCCAGCTCCGAATCGCCAATCTCTTCATGCAGGAGCTCGGCCTACAGACCGCCAACGCCCTTGCTTTCGCCGCCGCCATAACCCGGACGGAAGGTCAGTATCGAACCCCCACCGGCCTGTCCCTCCACCTGGACCTTGCCGCCATCAAAGCCGATCTCGAGGTCCGCCTCGGCAACGCCGTCGAGATCGCCCCCGTTCCAAGAAGGGGCAGGCCCCCCAACGCTCCCAGACCCTCCTCCAGCAAAACGGGGCGCCTCGACTAGAGACGCCCCGCCAGATTGTGCCAGTGAAGCCGACGTGGCGTTAAGGCGCCTTCGTCACGTTCTCGGCTGCCGGACCCTTCTGACCTTCGACGATGTCGAACTCTACCGCGTCGCCTTCAGCCAGGGACTTGAAGCCCGAGCCCGAGATCGCCGAGTAGTGAACGAAGCAATCCTTCTGCCCGTTGTCAGGTGTGATGAAGCCAAAGCCCTTCGCATCGTTGAACCACTTCACTTTGCCGGTCGTACGCATTCCCTGCTCCTGAAAAAATTTGTGTCTCGGGAGCGGAACTACGCCCGACCCTCGACAATCTGTCCGCGGGTCAATTCATCGACCCGCTTTGGTTTTGAGAGGGAAAACTTAGGACCTTCTTTCGTCAGCCCGCGCCTGCCCCCTCGACTTGGGGAGAAAATAGCGAGGACCGGCTGAGCAGACAATAGAAAAGTTCAGGGTGTCACACTACGGACGTTTGTCACGAAATACTCGGTCTCCCCAAAGCAGCTCGTTGGGATGCCCCGGTGCTCGTCGTAGGTGATCGTAACCTGCTTGCCGAGGTGGCCCTGTATCAGTTGCGCGACGGAGTCGCTCCGGACCGTGAAGTGGAATATCTGAGGAGTTACAGACCCGGGAAGATTGACCTGCGCCAGCTCCCCTTCCCAGGTTTTGCAAAGCCAGCCTTTCTTGGAGAGCTTTTGCACGTACCCCGATCGGAATCCCGACGAGTACACATATCCGAGAGCCACCCAGGACCAGAGGGCAAAGACCAGAATCGGCAGCAGCACGATCGACAGCGGCAGCAACAGCCACTTGCGGCGCGATTTCCTGGGCCGGGGTGGCGGTGTTTCCGAAGCCGGCGTCTCGGGTAGCGGCGCCTCGGTCTCTTCGGGTGTATCAGCCATCTGATCTCCATTATGTGAGCTGGGAAGGGAGGTGCGCGTCGTTTACATGCACCGCCCAGGCCAGGGAATTAGCTTTCGAAATCATCACCCGCAAGCACAATTGCAGACCGTAACACGCAGAAAGACAGCTTCCGCTCTGGTCGGTGACATCCCCGTCGGGTCGTCACATCCGATCGTGGTGCAGTCGATGACCAATACGGACACCGCCGATGCGGCCGGCACCGCGCTTCAGGTGGCCGAGCTGGCGCGGGCGGGGAGCAGGCTGGTCCGGATAACCGTCAACAACGAAGACGCCGCCCAGGTCGTCCCCGAGATTGCGAGCCGGCTGGTGGACATGGGCGTCCAGGTCCCCTTGATCGGGGACTTTCACTACAACGGCCATCTGCTCCTCGCCAAATATCCCGCGGCAGCACGCACGCTGGCCAAATATCGCATCAACCCGGGCAATGTCGGCGGCAAGCGCCGTGACGAGAACTTCAGGACCATCATCCAGATCGCCCTCGACAACCAGAAGCCCGTCCGCATCGGCGTCAACTGGGGCTCTCTCGATCAGGATCTGCTGACGTCGATGATGGACCTGAACGCCCAGAGCGCCGAACAGCGCACCGCCAAGCAGGTGTACGTCGAGGCGATGCTCCAGAGCGCGCTCCGCTCCGCCGAAGTGGCTGAAGAGATGGGACTCGGCCACGACCGGATAATCATCTCGGCCAAGGTTTCCGGCGTTCAGGATCTCCTCCACGTCTACCGGCAGCTCGCGGCGCGCTGCGACTATCCGCTCCACCTCGGCCTCACCGAAGCCGGGCTCGGATCCAAGGGAATCATCGCCAGCACGGCGGCGCTCTCGATTCTTCTGTCCGAGGGCATCGGTGACACCATCCGGGTATCGCTCACGCCGAAGCCAGGCGGCGACAGAACTGAGGAAGTGCAGGTCGCCCAACAGATCCTCCAGTCGCTCGAGCTACAGAGCTTCAACCCCCAGGTGACGGCGTGTCCCGGCTGCGGCCGCACGACATCCACGTTCTTTCAGCACATGGCCGAGGACATCCAGTCGTATCTGCGCGAGCAGATGCCCGTCTGGCGCGGGAAGTATCCCGGCGTCATCGAGCTCAAGGTCGCGGTGATGGGATGCGTGGTGAATGGTCCCGGAGAGTCGAAGCACGCGAACATCGGGATCTCGCTTCCGGGGACGGCCGAGGATCCCAGGGCGCCGGTCTACGTCGACGGGAAGCTGCATGTCACGCTCAAGGGGGAGACGATAGTCCCTGAGTTTTTGAGGATTCTCGAGGATTATGTTGA
>JBKKAY010000088.1:0-2527 GCA_046714195.1 Gemmatimonadaceae bacterium | reverse complement strand
TCGACGTGCTCGGCGACCGCGCGCGTATGCTCGGGCGTCGCATCGCTCCGGATCGAGTACTCGTCGTCGAGGATCTCCACCTTCACCACGGTTTTCTTGTTGGTCAACGCGCCTCCACTTCGTTGTGTTGCTGGCGAAGGAACCGCACCCGATCGACCAGCTGCTGGGTGCGCGCGCGGGCTGCTTCGAGACGTTGGCTGAGTCCGGCGTTTTCCCGCTCGAGGTATTGCAGGCGCTCCGGCGACATCTGGCCTTTGACGCCAGTCGCCTCGAAACCCTTTACGCGCGCTTCGGCCTGGAGCGCGCGCCTGCGGAACGCGGCGAGCTCGTCGCCGAGGTGCTTTACGAGCTGTTCCAGCTCGTTGAACGCTGCTCTTTCCGGACTAACGCTTTCGGACACCAAGCTCTTCCTCGAGTGCTTTTACGATTTTTTCGGTTCTGCCCTGCACTTCCTTGTCCTTTAGAGTGCGCTCGGGATGACGGAACGTCAACGCCCACGCGAGACTCCGCGATCCCTCGGGAATTCCCTGCCCGCGAAATTCGTCGAACAATGTCACGCTCTCGAGGAGCTCACCGCTGTCGCGCCGGATCACCGCTTCGATCTGCGCCGCACTGACTTTTGCGGCCGCGACCAGCGCGAGATCCACCCGCGCTGAAGGCGCGACTGGCAACGCCTTGTACTTGGTCGCGGCGGTGCTGCGCTGTTCAACTCCGGAGAGATTCATCTCCAACCCGAACGCCGGTCGCGCCCACGGCGGAGCGTCCAGCTGGACGCGCTTCACCGATCCGACTGACTGCCCCTCGACCACGATGTCCCAGAGCTTCTCTCCGCTCGATGGCCTGAGCTCGGAAGACATTCCGGGGAATGCAGCCTGGGCGGTGACCTCGGCGAGATCTTTGATGTCCCACTCGTCGTAGTCCTCGGGCGCCAGCTTGGTGAAATGTGTCGGCTCGCGCTGACCCATCACCAGCGCTGCCACGTGCATCTCCTCGACCGGCAGCGCCGCCTTCTTGGGTCCGGGGGCGGGCGACTCCGCCTGCGACTGGCCGGCGAAGAAAGCGGTGCCGATCTCGAACAGCCGCACGTTCCCCTGCATGTGACTCAGATTGTGCTCGGCCCGCGCCGCCAAAGTCGTCATCAGATCTCCGCGCAGATAAGCCTCGTCTTCCGCCAGCGGATTCGTGACGCGTACGGTCGCGTTCTTCCCCTCGCCGACGAAAGGCATCGGACGCACTTCCAGCAGGCCGGCCGCGACGAGCGCGTCCTGAAGCCGCTTCATCACCGGGACGAGCGGAGCATCGGGTACCGAGCTGGCGCGAAACGGCCGGAGGTCCGAGGAGAATGTGTCATAGCCGCGGAGGCGCGCGATCTCCTCGATGAGATCGATGTCGGCGCGCACGTCGTGACGCCAGCTGGGCGGACTCACCTTGACGACGTCCTTCGCTTCGGGCGCCAGGCGGAAGCCGACCGAGCGGAGATTGCGCTCGACCTCGTTGGCGTCTACCGGCTCACCGAGCACACGCGCCGCCTTCACCAGCTTGAGCGAGATTGGAAGCGGACGCCTTGGCAGCGGATACAGATCGATCGGGCTTCCCTGCGGAGTTCCGCCCGCCACGGAGAGCAACAGTCGCACAGCGTAATCGACGAGCCCCGGAATCGCATCGACGTCGACGCCGCGCTCGAACCTGTAGCTCGCATCGGTCGAGATGCCGAGAGCTCGCCGCGTGGCTCTGATGCGCGCCGGATCGAAGGCAGCGACCTCGAGGAAGATGTCGGTGGTGTCGTCCGTCACCTCGGTGCCGCGCCCGCCGATTATTCCGGCGATGGCAACCGCCTTCTCGGCGTCGCCGATAACGAGAGCGCCGGACTTGAGCGTGCGATCGACTCCATCGAGGGTCTTTATCAGCTCTTCATCGCGAGTCTTGCGTACTACCACCGTCCGGTGTGCGAGTCGCCGGAGGTCGAACGCGTGCATGGGCTGGCCGAAGCCGAACAGCATGTAGTTGGTCGCGTCGACCACGTTGTTGATCGACCGCGCCCCCACCGACTGAATGCGCCTTACCAGCCACGCCGGGCTCGGTCCGATCTTGAGCCCGGTGATGACGGATCCGGAGTAGCGCAGGCAGCCGTCTGTGTCCTCGATCTTAACCGTCACGTCACCGACTTTGCCGGATGTCGCCTTGACGGTGTGAGTTCTGATGACGAACGGCTTGGGATCTACGATCTCGGGCCGTGTGATGGTCGCACCGGTCGCGGCGGCGATCTCCCGCGCGAGTCCCTCGTGCGAAAGCAAGTCGGGTCGATTGGGAAGCACGTCGATCACCAAGCGGGTGTCACCGATGGGCATCGCTTCCAGAAACGGGGTCCCCGGAGCGGCATCGGTCGAGAGGGCCATGATCCCCTCCCCGTCGTCGCCGAGTCCGAGCTCACGCGCCGAGCAGAGCATGCCTTCGGAGTTCTCGCCACGGATTTTACGCTTCTCGATCTTCATCCCGCCCGGCAGCACCGCGCCCACGGCAGCAAATG
>JBKKAY010000087.1:0-3589 GCA_046714195.1 Gemmatimonadaceae bacterium | reverse complement strand
CCCTGGCTGCCACAGGCGGACAATAGGACGATTGCCGCGCTGCCAGCCAACAGATAGCTACTTCTCATTTGGAGCTCCTTCCCTCGCAAGGGAACGACGAGCGTGCATCGGTAATACCCAGCACTGGACCGTTTGGGTTCGCGCTGGCGCGTCTATAGAGGGCAACGCATAAGCCAGCAGTTGACCCCGGGAAATGGGGTCTAACGAGAGAGACACCAGGAGTTTGTCATCCAATAGTGACACCTGGTGTCTCCAATCAGCGACACAGGGGACACCCGATGCACCTGTTTCTTGTTGGGACGTGGTCGGCAGGGTACGTTCGCCGCATGCAGAATTGCGCGGGAAGAATCCGGGCTGCCGGACTCATAGTCGCAGTGATGATTTCCGTAGGCGCGGGATGCGCTCGAACATCGGACGGCGAACTCTCGGCCGGCGAGAAAAAAGCTATCGCCGATTCACTGACCAGGCTCGTCACGTCGGCGTACGACCTGTCCAAGCCCGATCCCGTGTCGAGCCTTATGAGTCTCTATCCCACTGGCGACAGCGTCGTCTCCGCCAGCGCGGGCCAGGTGACGCGCACCCGCGCCCAGCTCGAGCAGCAGGTCAGGACGTTCTGGACGTATGTCGGGAGCAACATGCAGAAGCCCCGGTGGGAATGGACTTCCATGGCTATCGACATTCTCTCACCCGACGCAGCGGTGATGACGAGCACGTACAGGATTCCGCACGCTACGCCAGAGGGACGCCCCCACGTGTTGGGGGGCGCATGGACCGCGGTCTTTGCCAATCGCGGCGGCCGGTGGGTGATCGTTCAGGAACACCTCTCCGACCTGCCGAGCTCACCGGAGTAGCGCTACTCTCCCGAGTCGTCGCCGGTCGCGTTCACGGAAGACTTGAGCTGCTGGCCCATCTCTGCTTCGCCGCTCACGATGGAGCGCCAGCTCAGCTCCTGCCCTCTGCGAAATCCTTTCTGCGTGACCTTCAGTCCTTCGGGAGAGATCGCGACCATGTAGGCCTTGCCGTCGATGGTAATCTCACGCTTCAGGACTTTCTCGAGTTTCGTTGCCATGCCCCCTCCGGGGAGTTGAATGTGCTTGCTTGGCGATAAAATACGCGGACTTGGCGCCAGCTACGAGTCCCCCTAGCCAGTGAGTTCACAAATGTGGCTTGTTTCAGGGCTCGTTCGTCTGTAAATCACGGAGAACCAATGGCCCTACAAGCTCCGGGCGATGACAGCGCCCACCTCATTTACGAATTCGAGCGCCGCGCCTACCCCGTCAGAAACTCGCTCCTGACGATCGGTCGTGACGCGTCCAGCCACATCCTGATCCGGGAGCCGGCTGTTTCGCGGAACCACGCGGAGCTGCGCTCGGAGGATGGGAAGTTCGTGCTACATCCGTGCGGGGTAAATCCGACCACGGTGAACGGCGCGACGCTGGTCGAACCGAGAGCGCTGGCCGAGGGCGACAAGGTCGAAGTCGGCTCCGCGATTCTCACCTTCACCACCAAGCGCTTGCCGCTTGGCGTATCGGTGATCGAGCCCGCGGCAGCGGCCGGCCGCGAAAAGGATATCAGCACGCGGCGAAACACCATCAAGCATCCGATCATGGCGGGAAACCTCGACCCGGATTCGCCGCGCAAGGTGCCAAAGAACGTGATCATCATGGCGATCATGGTGATCGTGGTCATTCTCTATCTGCTCGGTAGATAAGAACAGCAACTGAGAAGTACCATGCTGCCCGCTGACCGCGACCCGCTATTCGCTGCCCGCTTTAGGACGGCCCCGCAAATCTGACGAGCACCATCTCCTCCAGCTGCTTCTTGAGCGGCTCGAGCTCTATCGTCTCCAGAACGTCGGCGGCGAAAGCGTAAGTGAGCAGCACGCGCGCGCTATCCGGTCCGATCCCCCTCGAGTTCAGATAGAACATCGCCATGTCGTCCAGGCGCCCGACGGTCGCACCGTGCGTGCATTTCACGTCGTCGGCAAAGATCTCGAGCTGCGGCTTGGTATCCACGCGCGCGGTCGGTGACAGCAGGAGATTGTTGTTGCTCTGCTTGCCGTCGGTCTTCTGCGCCTCGGGGTGGACGTAGACCTTGCCATTGAAGACACCGTGCGAGCGCCCGTCGAGCACTCCCTTGTAGACCTCGTGGCTCGGACAGTTGGGCGCGATGTGCTCGATGCTCGTTTGATTGTCGAGGTGCTGCTTGCCGTCGGCGAGATAGAGCCCGTTGAGCGTGCAGGTGGCCGCATCTCCATCCAGCGACGTGTAGATGTTGGTGCGCGCCAGCGCGCCGCCCACCGCGAATGAGAATGAATGAAACTGGCTGTCCCGCGCCTGCCGCACTTGTGTCGTCCCGACGTGGAACGCGCTCTCGCTTTCCCGCTGGATCTTGTAGTGGTCGAGATGGGCGCCTTCACCGAGCGATATCTCGGTGACGGCGTTGGTGAAGTAGATGCTGTCCCGAATCGAGACGTAGCTCTCGATCACTGTCGCCCGCGAATTTCTGGCGGCAACGATGAGATTCCGCGGGTGCGACACTGATTCGCCGTGGCCCTCGGAGACGAACACGAGGTGGATCGGGTCTTCGACCACCGCGTCGGCCTGAATCTCGATGAATGCGCCGTCCCTGATGAACGCGGTGTTGAGAGCCGTGAAAGCATGCTGCTCGAACGCGGCGATCTTGCCGAGGTGGCGCTCCGGGCGGCCGGTGCCGGCGCGAACCGCTCGTGCAAGGCTGTTCACACGTACCGCCGTGCCCAGTCCCGCGTAGGACGAAAGGTCCGCCGCGAACTCGCCGTTCACGAAGACGAGCTTGTGCCACTTGCTCTCGCCGAACGTGAATCTCTCCAGATCGGCGGGAGCGACCATGCCCGCGGTGCTGCCCTCGGACGAGACGCCGCTGTCGCTCACCGCCGCCGCACGAAACGCACGGTCCGTGATGGGCGCTACGCTGGTGAAATGCCAGTCTTCGTTCTTCGTCGTGGGGAAGCCCAGGGCTTCGAAGCGCGCCATTCCCCGCTCGCGGATGGCGCGGAGCCATTCGGGAGCCTCGGGCTGACGGCGAAAATCATCGCGGAACGCCCCGAGCGGAGCGGCGCCGACGATGAGCGGCGCGTCCGTAGTTTTCTTCTCGCCAGCAGAATTGTTGCGCATGGCTTTCCGTACAGGAGCTTCGTTCAAGCCGCCGCCCCTGCGCCCGCGCCCTGAAGCCAGTCGTAGCCCTTCTCCTCGAGCTCGAGCGCGAGCTCCTTGCCGCCGGACTTCACGATTCGCCCGCCCGCGAGCACGTGGACGAAGTCGGGGATGATGTAGTTGAGCAGGCGCTGGTAGTGGGTGACGACAATGGCGGCGTTGTCCGGCTTTCGGAGCTTGTTCACGCCGTCGGCCACGATGCGCAGCGCGTCGATGTCGAGCCCCGAGTCGGTCTCATCCAGGATCGCCAGTCGCGGTTCCAGCACCGCCATCTGGAGAATCTCGTTGCGCTTCTTCTCGCCGCCCGAGAATCCCTCGTTGACGGAGCGCTGGAGCAGCGCCTCGTCCATCTGCACGAGCCTGGCCTTCGACTTGACGAGCTGCAGGAAGTCCAT
>JBKKAY010000086.1:0-4265 GCA_046714195.1 Gemmatimonadaceae bacterium | reverse complement strand
GCGGGCGGCGATCCGTCGCAAAAGGAGCCACTCACTCTTTCGCTCACGCGTTTCGACTGTGTGTCTCTCGTCGAATCGGCGCTGGCCGTCACTCGCGCCGCTGACGACGCGGCGCCCGCGAGCTGGGACCGATTCGCACGGGAAATGGAACGAATGCGCTATCGCGGCGGGGTGCGCGGAAATTATTCCACCCGGCTCCACTACTTCAGCGAGTGGATAAGCGATGGCGCCAAACGCGGGCTGCTTCGCGATCTGGGAGAGGAGCTGGGAGGCATGCAGGACGTCCGCCCCCTCCGCTTCATGACCGAGCACCGGGGCAGCTATCCAGCGCTCGCGCACGAAGACGTGTTCCGTGAGATCGGAGAGATGGAACGGCGTCTCGACGCATCGCCACGCTGGATGATTCCGACGGAACGCATCCCTGATGCCGCCGATCGCATCGAGAGCGGGGACGTCCTCGCATTCGCGACGGCGATTCCGGGATTGGACGTCACCCACTCGGCGTTTGCGTACCGGGACAGCTTGGGGGTTTTGCGGGTTCTGCACGCACCACTCTCCGGAGGGGCGGTCGAGATCACGGCGCGGACACTTCCGGAATACGTGGCGGCGATCCGGAGGTCGACGGGGATTCTCGTTGCGCGTCCGCTGCAGGGATAGACGGCTACCCGACAGCGTCTATCATGGTACGTTACCGTACTGTTGACCGTGTCTAAGTTCGTTGCCAATTATCATCCGATTGCGCGGTTGGAACTAACCGGTATTACGACATCCCATTGAAGCGAGCCAGTGCAATCCAAGACCCGAGAGCGAGAGAGAAGCAACGGTGCGAACGGCGCCCAGCGTGAAGCGCTGAAGCTCGCGTTACACGGTGCCGTGGGTCGCTCCGCTGTTTCGCCGGCGATGTTACTCGCGATCCGGCAGATCTGCTCCGATGCGCGCAATCAAGGCCAGGGTCCGGAGCGCTCGCTCGTCGAGTTCAAGCTTTCACTGACCGACGCGGCCAACGAGGTGGAGATTCCGTTGGGACCCGATCGAAGCAAGCTCTTCTCGGGGCTGGTGAGCAGCTTCATCGAGGAGCTGTATCGTCCGACAATGAAAGGAAACGTAAAACCGAGAGCGTTCGATTGCGGAGATGCGAATCAGCCGACCCCGGCGAGTCCCTGAGCGCGAGCTACCAGTCGCTGGTGCGGCGCTCCCCCTTCAGCTGTCTGTCCGCAATCTCGTCGACGAGCCCCTGAAACTCGGGCTCAGGCAGATCCGAACATACTCTGCGCAGGCGTTGGGCGATGTCGTCGCGGATCTTGTCTTTACGATTCGATGGAAATGTGTTCGGTGACGGGTCACCTCGGAAAAAATCCTCTAAGTTCACAAAAATCCCGGAATCGGTTTAGAGTACGCTGTCGCACATCTGAGGCCAGTTACCGCCATCCGGTTCGATCTTCCCGGCGCGCCGGTCGGGCCCAACGCTCTTTTGACGGCGGCAGAGCGGGCGCTGAAGCAGCTTGGGGGATAGTTTTATCGTCTCATGGTGACCGCAGCTGAGCTGACCCCCCACCGCGAGCGCGGCCACTTCGTCCGGTTTCCGCGACTCGACAGCATCCGCAACAGGATCATCGCGTTCGCCGTGGTGGCGACACTGATCCCGTCCGGAATCACGCTGAGCATCGCCTATGCGCAGAACCGCCGGGCGCTCGAGACGAAGATCGCCCAGGACCTGGTGTCACAGAGCGAGCAGACCGCGCGGTCGGTTAGCGTCTGGCTCAGAGAGCGGCTCTACGATCTGCGGGTCTTCGCCGCCTCTGAGGAAGTGACAAACAGTATCGATGGCGCCGCGCGGGCTGCCGCGCAGAATCCGACGCGCAATCGGCTCCGGGAATATCTGGTCTCTCTCAACGAGCGATTTACCGATTACGGCCAGCTCATGGTGCTCGACGCCGAAGGGCGCGTGGCCGGCACGACCCGGGATGACGTGGCCCGGGTACCGCTTCCCGAGGGCTGGCTGCCGATACTCCGCACCGAAGATCGGTTCGTCGGCGCTCCGTACTGGGATTCAGTCACGCGCACCGGCAAAGTGCTGGTGGCGGTCCCGATCAAGCGCGCAGACGGCCGAATCATCGGCGCATTCGCGGCCGAGCTCAACCTGGCGCCGATCGTCGGATTGATCCGCTCGTTTGCTCCGGACAAATGGGGTGTCATCTACCTCGTAACCGAGAGCGGTTCCCTGATCGCGAGCTCCGTAGGAATCACGCCGCAGCTGCTGAGGACGCACATGCCGGACACCTCCGTCACGCACCTGACCGCGGCGTCGCACGGCAGCGTGCGCTATGCGGGTTTCGGCGGTGTCGACGTGATCGGTACCGCCGGGAAAGTTCCTCAGGTCGACTGGGTCGTCGTTTCGGAGATCCCGTCGGACGCGGCCTTCGGGCAGCTTCGGCGCTTCCGGAACCTGTCCCTGCTCGTGGTGCTCGGCCTGCTGGTCGTGGTGGCGGCCAGCGCCTACTGGCTCGGAGTCATCATCGCTCGTCCGCTCGACCGGCTCACCAAGGGCGCCGCCGAAGTCGCGGCCGGAGACCTGGCGGTGGATCTGCCACAGGGGGGAGGCGGCGAGGTTGGCTACCTGACCAACGTCTTCAATTACATGGTGTCGCGTCTGCGGGAAGGGCGGAGCGAGCTGGACAGCATCAACGAGACGCTGCAGAAAAAGAACGAAGAGCTCGAGATGCTCTCTATCACCGACGGCCTGACCGGGCTGGTGAACCACAGATTTCTGGTCCAGAAGCTGAACGAGGAGGGCATCCGCGCCGGCCGCCACAAGCACGAGTTCTCGGTGCTGATGGCCGACGTAGATCACTTCAAGCAATACAACGACGAGTTCGGACACCCGGCCGGCGACGAAGTGCTGCGCCGGGTCGCCGACATCATCAGCGCGTCAGTGCGCCCCGGTGATACCGCGGCCCGTTACGGCGGCGAGGAGTTCGCCATCGTGATGCCGGAGACGCCCGGGCCCGAGGCGTTCGAGATCGCCGAGCACATTCGGGCGCGCGTAGCTTCGGAAGCTTTTCCCGGAAAGAAGATTACGCTGAGTATCGGTGTCGCAGAGTTTCCAAGCGATGCCGACCTACCGCACGCGGTCATCGCGGCGGCGGACAAGGCGCTTTACGAGGCGAAGCATGACGGGCGCAATCGCACCGTCGCGGCCAATCGGAAAAGAGTTAGGAGCTGATTACGGGCGGGTGACGAGGCTGCGATATATCCAGCCGTTGCGTCCGCGGTCGTCGTTTACTCTGATCCAGTCTTCAGTATACGAGAACGCGGTGAGCACGCTGCCGCTCTCGACGCCGAACGCGATCCCGAAGTTGGTGCCCGGGCCCTCGCGGATGTTTCCCTTGGTCTCGACCTTGAGGCGGATCGGCAGCGCAAAAGCGGTTTCACCGGCCCGCTGCCCCTCACGGCTGGCGGTCGTTCCGCGAGCGCGGAAGGACATGGCCAGCGACTTCGCCTGGTTGGCGAGGTAGAGCGCGCCACCGTAGTTCTTCTTGTCGAACTCCAGCGAGCTTTGTCTGACGAGATGCGTTACCTGCATCGTCTCGGCCACCGGCTGACCGCCGGCCTGCTGGCCCTGAGCCGCTCGCAGCGATTGAAGCGAGACTTCGGCTTCCGCCATGCCCGACGCCGCTTCGGCGCGGCTGGTGGCCGTCTGCCTGGCCATCGCCCTTACGACCGCGGTGCGGGTATCGACCAGCCGGACTTCGAGGTCCTCGACTTGCGCTTCCTTCTCGAGAAGCTTCAGCTCGAGCATCGTTACGCGGCGCTCAAGCTCGGGATCCTTGATCACGACGGTGTCATGCACAACGCGCGGCTTGGGAGCAGGCGTCTCAGCGACTCCCGGCTTCCCGCTGCCAGAGGCACACGCGGAACTCAGTATGAGTGCCGCGGGGAGTAGAATCAGGTGACGCAATCCTGCGTTTCTCCTTGGCTGTGCGCGATTCATTGATTTCGTGGCGAGTGGCCTGCGTAGTGCCCTAACGAATACAGACGAACGAGGTTGCGCTGCCGTAAGCATCAGGGTCTGCCGCGTTGAAGTTCTGAGGGAATCTGCTCTGTATAGAA
Source organism: Gemmatimonadaceae bacterium (assembly GCA_046714195.1). Taxonomy (GTDB): domain Bacteria; phylum Gemmatimonadota; class Gemmatimonadetes; order Gemmatimonadales; family Gemmatimonadaceae; genus UBA4720. The sequence continues at coordinate 155 of JBKKAY010000086.1, read as the reverse complement.
GACTGTTTTTTGGGTGGCCTCGTCACGCTTTTGGGGTCGATTTGAGCGCCTGTATGAGAGTGCAAATATCACATTTTGTTGCAATTTGCAGCGAGGCAAAATGGCCGTGATTACCCTGGTAAAAGGCAAGCCGGTTTGGACGCTTGCGGTGGTTG
>JBKKAY010000085.1:0-4681 GCA_046714195.1 Gemmatimonadaceae bacterium | reverse complement strand
GGCGCCGCCCTGCTCGACAGACCGCTCAAAGCGGCTGGTATTCGGCCGGCGGCCCTTCACCAGGATCGTAGCGTTCGGAGAGCGAAATCATGGAAGAACCGGCCGATAACAAGGAGCAGAAGATGGATGAGCGAAGCGGAAGCAGCGGAGGAGGGGGAGGCGACGGCTCGGAGTCACGGGTCAGCCGAAAGACGCCACGCGGGTTCGCGGCGATGAATCCGGAGGCACAGCGGGCTATCGCGGCGAAGGGAGGCCGCGCGGCGCACCAGAAGGGAACGGCGCACGAGTTCACGAGCGAAGAGGCACGCATCGCCGGCAGAAAAGGCGGCGAAGCATCGCGCGGTGGCCGCAGATCGAGCGGCAACAGCGAGGACGACAGCAACACCTAAACCGACCTGCCGGGACGGAGGGAGGGCGAGGCACGGGAGACCGTGCCTCGCCGTGTTTTCAGCGCTTTTTGACCTACCTTTCGCGCCTGATCAAGCATTGATACCGGCCTCACGCAAAAAAAAAAATCGGGAGCGGTCATCGACCGCCCCCGACCATGACCAGCGTGTGGAGCCTTACGGAACGAGCGAAAGCGTGGTGCTGTACTTGGCGTTGATCACCGGGATGATTGCGTTGGCGAGCTCGCGATGGACAGCCAGATTGGGGTGCACGCCGTCGAGCGACATGCCCGTACCGAAAGCCGCGGTGGCGCTCGCATAGTTGGGCGTCGCGCGGATGAGTGTTCCCGTCGCCTTCAGCGAGTTCAGCAGCGGGTTCACATCGTAGTACGCGAAGTCGATGCTGCTCGCCTTCGTCTGGAGGTAGGTGTTGTATCCGTTGACAATCGTGTTGATGGTCGTCTGTTCGGCCGGATGGAGGATGAGGATATCACCAATCGGCGCGGGCAATGCGCCACTCGCGCCGCCCGGAACGCATGCAACGATCGGCGGATGCGCGCCCACACGAATCTGGTGGGCCAGGAACGTATTGATCAACGAATTGGCACCCGCGCCTCCCGCGACACAGCTCGCATCGAGCGTCGTCGCCGTTCCGGCCTGCGCGTCGAACCCGGCCTTGAAGGTCGCATTCGACATCGCCGATGCCGCGAACAGGATTGGAACACTCGTCGGAAGAACGTTGGCGAGGATCACACCCTTGACGCCCGGGGCTCCAGCGGTGAGCTGTGCGAGCATCGCGTCATAGTTGGCTGTGAAAGTGGCTACTGGCGTTATGCCGGCCAGGGCAGTGGTGCGTCCGTCCTGAACCGCAAAGCTCAGGTAGTCGTTTCCGATAATGCCGATGCTAACAAACGTCGGCCTGGCGTCCAGCGCCCGCTGGACTTGCGACTTTCCGCCGAGTATGAAGCTTGTCAGCGCATTCGAGAAGGGCGTTCCGTCGGCGTCCGTCGGATCGAACGAGCTCGCTCCGGGAACGGCGACGTTGTTTAGAATGTCCGTGAAGAATGCCGGATCACGGAGCGCGCACGGCGGAGCCCCTGTTGGGCGCGCCTGCGTATTGAAATTGATGATCGGCGCCGGACATCCCGGGTTCCGCAGGCTGGCGTACGCATACCGGGTGCCCATCCGCTGCGCGAGCAGGAACGCGTATGACTGGCGCTGCGTCGCGTCGGAGATGCCACCCGACTGATAGCCCGCCGTGATCGAGTTGCCCAGCGCGACATAGCTCTGGAAAATCTCGTTGTTTCCCGAGAGGCGGGGTCCTAAAACCTCCTCGTCATCCCCAAAGCAGGACATGAACAGAAGTGCACCGGCCAATCCGAAGGCCGTGCGTATCACTTTATGAATGCGATGCATTCCCATATCTCCCAACTGAGGGTTAGTAGTTCGCCTTGAGGCTGAACGAGAAAACGTGCGCGTTGAGCTCGTAGACGCCGGTGTTCAGCGAACCGGCCGCCCGCGTCCGGAGGGGGCGTTCCACGACGCGGCCGCGCCTGCCGCCCGCCATGACGTTGAGGTACGCGCCCTCGATCGTGATCCGCGACGTTATGGGGAACGCCCCACCAATGGAAGCGTAGGCGCGGTCCTGCTCAGGCAGGAGCGGAGTGACCGTCTCGGCCGGCGAGGCGCTGGCAACACCGGAAAAGCCGAGCCGGAGCTGCGCGCCGCTGGTGAACGAACGCTGGGCACCAATACGAACCGCCGAAGTGTTGTTGTAGTCCTCTATCAGCACGCGGTTGCTGCCGCTCGCGGCGCCGAGGAAGGTAACCGGAACCTCCTTGAATGCCTTCCATCCCGTCAACGCATAGTCCAGGGAGAACAGCCAGCTCGAAAGCCCGCTGTAACCGAAGCCGGCCTGGAGCTGTGCCGGATGGCTGATCCTGGTCTCCACTCCCTGAGTCACCAGCGCTCCACCCGTTGCGAATTGCGGGGCGACTAGCGCGTCGATGCTGACAGCGGCTGTCGGACTGATGGGATTACCGGGGGGGAGGATGAGCCCCGTGTTCGTCTGAGTAAACGTCGCTTCGGCGTCCTCATACTTGAAGTCGATCTTCGTCAAATAGCGGATTCCGACGGTCCATGATGCGCTTGGCTTGCCGAAAATGCCGAAGTGTGCGCCAAAACCAAGGGCGCTTCCGTTCAGATTCGCAGTCCCGAACTCGGTCCGTCCGGCAATCCCCAGGTTGCCGAACGTGACCCCTGCTGTCGGCGTCGCCACCTCCGAGAGATCGAGAGACTGGACCAGCTCAACGGTCGAATGCCCGATGATCGGACCGGCGCCGATGGACCAATTGTCAGTGAGCTGGAACGCGATGTTAGGCTGGACGTAAACGGTGGCCAGCGCGGCCTTCTTGGCAACGAACCTTCCCGGGAAGCTGTCCGTCCATTGCGAGGTCAGGCCGTACGGAGCATAGAGACCGACGCCGAGGGCGATCCTGCTGTTCGCCCGCCGATGGCTGAGGAATGCATGCGGCACCAACGCCGTCGGCGCGTCCGCATCGTATACCCTGAAGGTCGTGTCCTGCGTGAAGCTGCCACCGACCTTGATGACTGCGGCGCCCGCGAGGAGGCTCCACCCGCTCCGGCTGACCATGCCCGGATTCCAGAAGATCGACGACGCGTCTTCACAGGGCGAGCCCGTGACCGCGAAAGCGCGCGATGCCGCGCAGGTGCCGATCTCATTGATTCCGAATCCCTGGGAAAGCGCCGGGGCCGGGATCAGGAATCCGAGTGACACGATTACTGCGAAGTACCACGCATGACGGCGCTGCTGCATTTCTATATCTCCGGGGTTCCCGCCGCGCCTGGGTAGACACGGTTCCTCGAGCCAGCCTAGTGAGGCGGTGCTTATCTGCCTCGAGGAAAGCGGTTCGGTTGAGGAAGCGAAACTCGTTGGGTACGAGCAGGGGACCAATATAAGGCTGGCAGCTAGGAAGGCCAGCGCAAAGAATGCGGTAGGCCGGACGCTACCCGGGATGCCGGGAGGAGGGCTGGCGAGGCGCCGAAGGACGTGGCCCGCCGTGCTTGCGGCAGCATGCTTCGAGCATCGAGACCAGCTCTTCGATGGTCGTGGCCCCGCGGTCCCGGGCATAGAAGGTTCTGATCTCGCGATACCGTTCGGCCGGATCCAGGGCCATCCCCTTCTCCTTCACCCACCGCTGGAGCGCGAAAGGACGCGGTCCCCACCATCCGCACTCATGAAACTTCTCGTTCAGCAGGATGACGATCGGGATCGAGCGCGACGTCCCGGTGAGGTGCGCATCCATGATGTCGGGATTCGCATCCCGCCCGAGCAGCCTCAACTCCATGTTGCTGACGGAATCGGCGAGCCGCGAGACGATTGGGAGGATGTTGATCGAGTCCCCGCACCAGTCTTCACTGAGCACGAGAAGGCGCCAGTGGCCGCCAAACGCTTCTACGCGCGCCGACATCTCCGGCGGAATCGAGACGCGCTTGAGCATCGCCATCCATAGATCGTCATTGGGCTTGGCCCTGGCCATGAAATCGGCGAAGGTTTCCCCGCTCTCATAACGGACACGTGTGATCATGCACGGAGCCTAGCGGAGCATGTCGACATGGATGATTCCGTCTTCCTCGTACAGGGCTGATGCGGTCCTGAAACCGAAGCCCGAATAAAAATTCTCCAGATACCGCTGGGCCGCGAGCCGGATCGGCTGTCCGGGCGCGAGGCTCTCGAGGCGACTGAGCGCTTCCGACATCAGTGCGCGTCCAACGCCCGTCCTTCTCACCTCCGCAGCCGTCACCACCCGCCCCACCGATCCCTCGGCATAACGTATTCCGGGCTCGAACACTCTCGCATAGGCGACGAGCCGCCGCGGTCCATCTCCCTCGGCCCATCCAAGCAGGTGCCAGGCCGCCGGGTCGCGGCCGTCGGCGTCGGCGTACGCGCACTGCTGCTCGACGATGAACACGTTCTCGCGCAGGCGCAGCGCTTCATAAAGATCTTCCGGCTTGAGATCCTGAAAACGCGACCACTGCCAGACGATTCGCGCGCTTGTCTTGCTCAACACGCCCCCGTATTCTCAACTATCGACCGCATCGGAATAACATAACATGCAGAGATTTTTGGTCCGCTCGTGTCTCGTCCTGCTCGCCGCAGCCGCATCACCGCTGAATGCGGAAGCGCAGCAACGGGCCAGAGCGACCGTTCTCGACACACGTATGGGTCTGGTTCGGGATCCCGCGCTGGCCACTGCCATCGCCGAAATATCCGC
>JBKKAY010000084.1:0-3865 GCA_046714195.1 Gemmatimonadaceae bacterium | reverse complement strand
CGGGATAGCCGAGGTTACCCGGCTTGAAGTAGAACTTCTCCCAGAATCCCGGGGCGACGTGCGGGATGTGGTTCTTCCGGTATTTGCCGAGGTATGTCCCGTCGGCGTCGATCACGGCGGCGGTGTTATAGTAGACACCCGTTGTTTCTTCCTCATAGATGGGAACGACGATCACCATGTTGTGTCGCTTCGCAACCTCCTGCATCAGCTTCACCGTCGGCCCGTCCGGGATCTTCTCGACCGAGTCGTACCACCGCGTGTTCTGCTCGGCGCAGAAATAGGGGCCAGTAAAGATCTCCTGCATGCAGATGATCTGCACGCCTTCCCGTCCCGCCTGATCCAGAAGCTTGAGGTGCTTGGCGATGTTCGCTTCTCGAATCTTTTCGAGCGGCTCGTCCGTCGAGCACGCGTGGGTGGCCTGAATCAGACCGCACTTTACGACACGAGGCATCCAGTCTCCGTTATTGTCTCGAAGTTGACGGCGTCGGGACGGCATCGCGCCGCATCAGCGCCCAGTAGATGACGAAGCTTAGCGCGAACGTCACGAACCAGGCGTACGAGTACAACCTGTCGAAGAAATTCGGATCCGGGACAGCGCCGCCCGGGGTGGTGACCGCGCGGATGAACCCAGGTACCACCGGCGCTATCGAAAGGACCAGCGCGATGATCGCGTGCGGATTGAAACCGTTCCTATAGGTGTAGATCCCCCGCTCCCGGTACAGATCTCCCACCGCCAGCTCCTGCTTCCGTATCACCCAGTAGTCGGCGATGAGAATCCCGCCCAAGGCACCCATCAGGCTGGAGTAGCCCAACAGCCAGGTGAAGATGTACGCGGCGGCGTCGGAATAGAGCTTCCACGGCATCATCAGTATGCCGAGGACCGCGGTGATGAGCCCGCCGGTGACGTAGCTGATGCGGCGTGGGCTCAGGTTCGAGAAATCATTCGAGGGTGAGACCACGTTCGCCGCCATGTTCGTCGTGAGCTGCGCCGCGAGCACTACCAAAGCGGCAAATATGATGACTCCTGTGGATCCAATGCGGCTCACCAGTACGACCGGATCCCAGATCGCCTCGCCAAAGATCACGATCGTCGCGCTGGTCACCGCCACGCCGATGAAAGCGAAAGCCACCATCGTCGTCGGAAGCCCCAGCGCCTGCCCGAGTATTTGCGAGCGCTGGTTCTTCGCGTACCGCGTGAAATCCGGAATGTTTAGACTCAGCGTCGCCCAGTAGCCGACGTTGGCGGTGAGCGCCGCCGGAAAGAGCTTCCAGAAATCTCCGGTGCCGCCCTGTAGCCGCTGCGACTCATCGAGGATGTTTGACAGCCCGCCGCCGTTCCTGATTGCCCACCAGAGAAGAATCGCTCCGCCGGCAAGGAGCAACGGTGCCGACCAGCTCTCCAGGACTTTGATGCCCTCCGTCCCCTTGAGAATGATCAGGACCTGGATGAGCCAGAAGATTCCGAAGGAGATGGCTGTCGACCCTGGAAGCTGGGCCCATCCGGGCCACGCCGCTTTCATCAGCATGTCGAGCGCGAGTGCGCCGATCCAGGTCTGAATGCCAAACCACCCGCACGCCACGATCGCGCGCAGCATCGCCGCGATGTTGGCGCCACGCACGCCGAAGCTCGCGCGGCAAAGCACGGGGAACGACACTCCGTACTTGGTTCCGGCGTGGGCGTTGAGAATCATGGGAATCAGCACGATCACGTTGCCGAGCAGGATCACTGTCATCGCCTGCCACCACGTCATCCCCTGCTGCATCAATCCGGACGCCAGGGTGTAGGTGGTGATGACGACGCTCATCCCGATCCAGAGCGCGGCAATGTTGTAGGTGGACCACGTCCGCTGCGACGGCGCGGTCGGAGCGAGATCCTCGTTCCAGAGCGGGCTGGCGCTGATGTCCTCGCCGGCCGTCACGCCAGCCCGGCTATCGTCCGCGGAAGCCATTGGCCTCGTCCCTCCGCTCCGACCACACGGTAGTCGTCCACGATCACATCTCCGCGGGAGAGCGTCGTACGCGAAAAACCGGCGAGGTCCCACCCTTCGTATGGAGACCAGTCGGCGTTCGTCTCCATTGAGCCGCCAACCGACTGCACTTTGTGCGTCTTCTTAGGGTGAATGATTGCAATGTCCGCATCCGCCCCGACCTGAATCGCGCCTTTTCTCGGGTACAGCCCCATGATCTTCGCCGGATTGCTGCTCAGTTTCGTGCACATGTCCTCGAGGCTGATCTTCCCGCCGAGCACGCCGTGGGTGTAGGTGAGCGGAAGGAGTGTCTCGAGGCCGGGCATTCCCATCGGAATCTTGGTCCAGTCGCCGTTCCACATCGCTTTCTGCTCGCGATTGAACGTGCAAGTGTCCGTTGAGATCACCGAAACCTCACCGCCACGCACACCCTTCCAAAGTCGCTCGACATCCTGGGGCTTCTTGAGCTGAGGGCAGCAGGCGAAGAGATGGCCGTCGTCCCGATCGAACACCGTGTCGTCGAGAACGAGGTACTGCACGCAGGTTTCCGCGAGCACCGGCACGCCACGCGCCTGAGCGGCGCGCACGATGTCGGCGCCCTCGCCCGTCGACATGTGGACGATGTAGAGCTGGCCGCCGGTCGCCTCACACCACTGCACGGCCCTCTGTATCGCCTCCGCCTCGATGAAGTTGGGGCGCGTCATCGGGTGCAGACGCGCTCCGTACTTCATCATCAGCTCGGGCGTGTGCGACCGCGCGATCAGCTCGTCGAGCACTCGCGCGGACTCGGCGTGCACGAGAAGCATCGTCCCATACTCCTTCATCTTCTCGAGAGTGCCGAACATCGCCCGGTCGTCGGACTGCCACCCCTCAGATTCATAGATCATGAATTCCTTGAAGGTGGTGAAGCCGCGATCGACCATGCCCCTGATCTGGTCCTTGTGGTCGTTCCAGCGCGTGATGCAGATGTGAAAGGTGTAGTCGATGAGGGACTTGCCCTCGGCTTTCTTCATCCAGTTGTCAGCGGCCTGGCCCAGCGATTCACCGGCATAGGGGATCGCAAAGTCGATGAGCGTCGTCACTCCGCCGCGCGCGGCGGCGCGGGTGCCGCTGCGATAGTCGTCGGCCGACACCGTCCCGCAGAACGGCAGCTCGAGGTGCACGTGCACGTCGAGCGCACCAGGTATCACATGGTGTCCGCTGGCGTCGATGACCTTGGTGCCCTTGCCGCCATCGAGCTCCGCGCCAAGTGCGGAAATCTTTTCGCCCGTGATCCCAACGTCACCCGTGAACGTCCCGGCCGGAGTCACGACGTTCCCACCTTTCACTATAGTGTCAAATTTCACCCTTTCTCCTGAAGCTGGCAGCGGACAGCTGGCAGCGGGACGCAGGCAGCTTGGCCGTTCTCAGTGCAGTTCCCGTCATCCCGCCGTTGCGGCGAGAAGCGCCCGATCGAGCACGTCGAGAGTAAAATCCGCATCCTGAGATGTGATGCACATCGGCGGCTTGATGCGTAGCACGTTCCCGTCGAGCCCGCCCTTCCCGACCAGCACTCCCATCTCCCGCGCGGCCTCCAGCACGGCCATGGTCTCTTTCTTCGCCGGCTCTTTCGTGCTTCGGTCGCGAACCAACTCGACGCCGAGCATGAGTCCCATTCCGCGTACATCGCCGATCAACTGGTGCCGCTTCGCCAGGGCCTTGAGCCCATCCTTCAGGCGCTTGCCCAGCACGCGCGAGTTCTCCTGAAGCCCATCCTCGTCGATTACGTCGAGGACCGCGAGCCCCGCCGCCATGCAGACCGGATTCCCGCCGAAGGTGTTGAAGTGGATACGCTGCGTCAGCTTCTCGGCGATGTCCATTCGCGTGGTGACGGCCCCGAGCGGCACTCCATTGCCGAT
>JBKKAY010000083.1:0-3618 GCA_046714195.1 Gemmatimonadaceae bacterium | reverse complement strand
GGGGACGAAGGTGACCTGGGTGAATTGCGAAGTTCCTGGATCGGACTCTCACACGAGCACCGCTGACGCGGGCTCGTGGACCTCGCCATTGCTAGCGCCGGGCGCGACGTATACGCGGGAGTTCGCGGCGACCGGCACCTTCGCTTATCATTGCGAGCCGCATCCCAGCATGAGGGGAACGGTGACGGTCGAGTAGCGGCGCCCGTAGACCGTTCCTTCACGCCGCCGTCGCGCTGGTCCCGGCAAGAAGGTGAGCGATCACATCGGCGGCTGAATATCCCGTTCTGCCGGCGAGGAAGGTGCCTAGAGAGACGAGATCGTCGCCGCTCGTGACCAGAGGAAGCTCCGCTCCCTCATCGCGCACCTGCGGCAGTCCGATGTTCGAGTGAAGCGCGTTGCACAGACACCGGCGGTCGACAGTGTCCGCGACGCCGCCGCCTTTCTTCACGTACGCATCCACGGGTTCGGCCGAGCAGCGATAACCGAGCCCGCCGACGGCATCACGGTACGTGGTCCGCAGATAGCCGATATCGCATACGCGCTGACTCGGCATCTGGACCTTCGTCAGCAGATTGATTCCAACGGGATTGTCGTGACCTTCCATGGCCAGCCAGACCTCGACGAAGTTCGCGAGGATGGTGACGTGCTGGCGCGCGACGCTCACGTTCTGCTTGTAGAGTGGGAGCGCCTTGTACGGCGAACCTCGAGCACGACCGCCGGGAAGGAAGTAGCGATGCAGCACATGCTCGCCCGTCGGCGGCGTCAGCCGCTGGAATTGACTCAGAGGATAGAACTCTACGCCTCGTCCTCTGGGGCGCCCTGTAGCCGCGTATATTTGGGGAGAGCCGGCGCCGGCCGCTAAGGCCTGTGGACCGGGTATGCTGCACCACAGTTCTGTCCCTGGGTATGGGCGCACTCGTCATCAGCTACATCATCGGCAGCATCGTCGCCATTCCGTTTCTGGCCTTTCATCTTCTCCGCACGCGACGCGACCTCAACGGCTTGCGTGCCGAGCTGGCGGCCCGCGGCCTCATAGCGCCCGGAAGCGAGGGCGCCCACGCCACTCTCGCGGCGCCACAGGACGACGTGCGTCCCCTCGCCGCGGGGTCGAGGCCACGCCAGCTGCCCACGACACGCGCCGCGGACGGCAAGCCACCGCACGAGGCGGGCTAACGGAGCGTTGAGCTGCCGGGGCGTCAGCCTTACATCAATAATCGACCTTCACGGACGAGATGAACGATCGACTCGAGCGCAATAAACGGAATGCGCAGGCGTTTTACGACCTCATGTTCAATGAGTCTCGGCCAGCTGACGCTATCGAGCGCTACGTCGGCGACGAGTATATCCAGCACAACCCCGCGGTCGCCAATGGAAAGAAGGCCTTCATCGACTACTTCACGCGCATGGCGAAGGAGTATCCTGGCAAGAGAGTCGAATTCAAGCGCGCATTCGCTGAGGGCGACTATGTCGTGCTCCACTGCTATCAGGAATGGCCTGCCGATGGACCGTGGGCGGGGATCGATATTTTCCGGTTTGATGCGAACGGAAAGATCGTCGAGCACTGGGATGTTCTGCAGAGGATTCCTGACACCGCTGAGAACGACAACACAATGTTCTGACCATGCCGCGGCCTCCTAGCGGCATAGCTTGGTCCATCCGCGCCGCCGAGCCGAGCGATGCGCCCCAGTTGGCAACCTTCGCCGCGATGCTGTTCCGGCAGGCGTACCAGATCACGCATCCCGAGCCGACGATCAGCGAATATCTCGGCGAGCGCTGACGACTTGAGCAGCGTTTGGGAGATGCCGTGGCTGATCGACTGCGATGGATCCGATGAGCCGACAACCGGCGGAGTTGCTTCGCCATGAAACGTCTCGCATAATCTCGGGCGATCAAATCAGATTCTTCTAACGGAGGCCAGATGGATCCCCGGCACGCGAATGACCCCACCGACCCCACAAACGAGATCACCCGGCGCGATTTCATGCACAGCGCCCTGGTGACCGCCGCGGCGGCGTTCTCCGTCACACCGCCATTGCCGTTCCTTTTGGGATCCTCGAAGGACGACGTGCTCGCGCAGATCTCGCCACGACACGCCCAGACCGTGAAGATGCTCCGCGACTGGATCGCGCTGCCGTCGATCGCAGCCGAGAATCGAGGATATCCCCAGGGCGCCGAGTACATGGCGGCTCTCGCGCGCGACGCTGGATTTCAGCGCGTCGAGCTGGTGCCTACCGCCGGCAAGCCGGGCGTCTTCGCTACGCTCGACGCCGGAGCCAAATCGTGGCTCGGGATCTACTTCATGTACGACGTCAAGCAGTACGATCCAGCGGAGTGGAGCTCGCCGCCGCTCGAAGCGCGGATCGTCGACAAGCCGGGGGTTGGCAAAGTGATGGTCGGCCGCGGAGCGACCAATCAGAAGGGACCGCAGACCGCCCTTCTCGCCGCGCTGCATGCATTCAAGGCCGCCCGCGAAAAGCTTCCGGTGAATCTCGTGCTCGTCTGTGAAGGCGAGGAAGAGATCGGCTCGCCGAACTTCTCACAGGTCGTATTCAAGCCCGAGGTCGAGGCCGCGCTTCGGAAATGCCTGGGCGTGATCATCCCCATGGGCAGCCAGGACCGCGACGGCTCCGTCCAGATCAACCTCGGTGCCAAGGGCATCGTCGAGCTGGAGCTCGTGTCGACCGGAGAGAAGTGGGGCCGCGGGCCGAAGGCGGACGTCCACTCCAGCCTCGCCGCGCAGATCGACAGTCCCGCGTGGCACCTCGTCCAGGCGCTCAACACACTCGTCCAACCAGACGGTCATACGCCCGCGGTCGAAGGTTTCTTCGACAAGGTGCAGCCGTTGTCGCCAGCGCTGCGAAAAATTCTCGAGGACGCAATCCCCAAGCGGAACGAGGCAAACACAAAGCAGGCACTCGGCGTCTCTCGGTGGATCAACGACGAGAATTGGCACGACTCGCTCGTACGGCTCGTGTCGCAGCCGACCATCAACATTGAGGGACTCGTGGGCGGATATACGGGTCCCGGAGGGAAGACGATTCTTCCCCACCGCGCGGTCGCGAAGATCGACATGCGGCTCGTTCCCGACATGACCGCCAAGGAGACACTCGCGCTGCTCAAGGCCCACCTCGCGAAGCGCGGCTTCGGTGACATCGAGGTGAACATGACCGGCGGTTACGATCCGACCGAAACTGCCCCGGACTCGAAACTCATCCGCGCGCAGATCGCGACTTACCGCGTGGCCGGGATCGAGCCGCTTCTGTGGCCGCGGCTCGCTGGATCGTGGCCCGGTGTCACATTCACCGGTGCTCCGCTCAAACTGCCGGCTGGTCAATTCGGCCTCGGCCACGGTGGCGGAGCTCACGCGCCTGACGAGTATTGGCTTATCGAATCGGCGAACCCGAAGGTGGCGGGAATGGATGGCGCCGTGCGGTCGTTCGTCGAGTTCTTCTACGCGTGCGCGTAGGCCCTCAAGCCACCATCCACGCGTCGGCCCCTGGCGCGATGACCTGGTCTATCCGCGCCGCCGAGGCGGGCGAGGCGCCGCAGTTGGCAGCCTTCGCCGCGATGCTGTTCCGGCAGGCGTACGGGATCACGCATCCGGAGCCGACGCTCAGC